>JAKQIZ010000073.1 GCA_029561465.1 Deltaproteobacteria bacterium
CCCCATTGCTGAGGAGGGCCTTTAAGGAGGGGGTAGACGTTAGAAAACTTCTTTTACAGCATCTCGTAGATAGCCGCGGCACCCATGCCGCCGCCGATGCACATGGAAACGATGCCCCGTTTGGCGTTCCGGCGCTTCAGCTCGTGGAGGAGCTGGGCCGTCAGCTTGGCGCCCGTGCATCCCAGGGGATGGCCCAGGGCGATGGCGCCGCCGTTGGGGTTGATGTCGCCAGCCCAGTAGCGGTCTTCGATCCCCACCGTACGGCAGGAATAGATCGCCTGGGATGCGAAGGCCTCGTTGATCTCATAAACATCGATGTCCTTCGTCGTCAGACCAGCCATCTTCAATACCTTCGGAATCGCATAGGCAGGACCGACGCCCATTTCCTCGGCTTTGCAGCCCGCCACAGCGTAGTAGGCCAGTTTCGCGATGGGCTTCAGGCCCAGTTCCTTGGCCTTTTCCGCCGTCATCAGCAGGGTGAACGCCGCGCCGTCGGTCATCTGGGAGGAGTTTCCCGCCGTGACCGACCCACCGGCTTTGAATGGCGATTTCAATCTCGCCAGGTCCTCGATGGTGGTTGGCCACCGGACACCGTCGTCCATATCGAAAATCCCCGCCTCGCGGATCTGCTTGCCGTTTTTAACCTTGTATTTATAGGCGGTGACCGGGATGATCTCTTCCTTGAATTTTCCCGCCTTGATGGCCTCGTAAGCCCGACGGTTGCTCTCCAAGCCGAACTTGTCCTGGTCTTCCCGGGAGATATTGTGGTTCGCCGCGACGTTCTCCGCCGTCACGCCCATGGAAACATAGACGTTGGGCATGGAGCCGTCGAACTTCCAGGCCGGACTGGGACGGAAGATCCCTCCGCCCATGGGGATGTGGGTCATGGTTTCGCAACCACCCGCGATGATCACGTCCGACCAGCCCGCCCGGATCTTCGCCGTGGCGTCCGCAATGGCCTGAACGCCCGAGGAGCAGAAACGGTTGACGGTCATGCCGGAGGTGGTGATGGGCAGCCCGGCGCCCATGGCAACCACGCGGCCTAAATTCATCCCCGTCTCCGCTTCGGGAAAGGAGCAGCCGACGATCACGTCGTCCACATCCTCCGGTTTCAACTGCGGAACCCTGGCCAAAAGACCCTTGAGGACCTCGATGGCAAAATCATCGCCTCTCGTCGCGGCCAGACCGCCTCGTTTATAACGTCCGCCCGGACTGCGTACGGCTTCAACAATAACAGCTTCACTCATGATTTTCCTCCTTCATGTATCTTTACGGGGGCCGGCCCCGGTGGTCCGAACCACCGGCGACCGGCCGATCCAGGGTTTATCTTAGTTCCGCAGGGGCTTGCCGGTGGTCAGCATGTGCATGATCCGGTCCTGGGTGCGTTTTTCGCCGCAGAGGCTGAGGAAGGCTTCCTTCTCCAGATCCAGGATCTCCTGCTCCGAAACCAACGTCCCTTCCGCGCAGTCGCCGCCGGAAAGTATATAGGCCACCTTCTTGCCAACGTGGATGTCGTATTCCGTGGCGAACTTACCGTGCTGCATGTTGAAAAGAATCGCCTCGGCCATGCCGCGGAAATTCTCGCCCATGACGGGAATCATGGCCGGACGGGGCTTCTTGTAGAACTTCGCCAGGCCCAGGACGACCTGTTTGGCGTCCCAGAGCTGCTGATCGCGGTTCAGGGAGATGCCCTCGTTCTTCCGGATGAAGCCCAGTTCCATGGCCTCCATGGCCGAGGTCGCCACCTTGGCGGTCCCGATGTTCTCGAAGGCCTTGGCATAGAACTGCTGGAGGTTCAGACCGCCCGCAATGGCGCCGGCGGGAATGCCTTCCGTCATCCTGACCATCATCTCCTTGCAGCCACCGCCGGCGGGGATGACGCCGACGCCCACTTCCACCAGGCCCATGTAGGTCTCACCGCAGGGCTGGCACTTGGCGCCGTGCATGGAGATCTCGCAGCCGCCGCCCAGGGTCAGTCCCGCCGGGGCCGTCACCACGGGCTTGGAAAGGTATTTCATCCGCATATTGGCATCCTGGAGACCCGAAACCATCGCCTCCAGGATATCCCAATCGCCCATCTGGATGAGGAGCAGGACCTTGAAGATGTTGGCGCCGGCGGAGAAATTGGCGCCGTGGTTCCCCACCACCAGGCCGATGAAGTCTTTCTCGACCACTTCGCAGCTCTTGTTGATCAGCTCGATGATCATATCGTCCAGGGCGTTCATCTTCGTATGGAACTCCAAGCAGGCCACGCCGTCGCCGATATCCACCAACGTGGCGCTGGGATTGGTGGCGATCACCATCTTGCGCTCCTTCAGGGAGGGCAGGAGGATGATTCGGGGGTTCTCGCCGATCTTCACGTAATTCTTCGTTTCAAAGTCGTAGTAGTAGGTCCCGTCTTCCTTCTTGACGTAGAAGGTTTCGATGCCTTTCTTCAGCATCTCCTCGACCTTCTTGGGGACCTTCTTCTTCATCTTCTTCATGATCTCGACGGATTCCTTCACCCCTACGGCATCCCAGGACTCGAAGGGACCCAGGGCATGGTTGTATCCCCACTTCATGGCGTTGTCGATGGCGGTGATATTCTCGCAGATCTCCGGCACCCTATTGGCCGCATAGATGAAGTTGTTGCAGAGGTATTCCCGGACCAGTTCCGAGGCCGCGTCCTTGCCGTAGAAGATCGTCTTGATCGTGGCAGCCACGCCCTCGTCGGATTTTTTCTTCGCCGCGCTCACCGATTCGAACTTGGGCCTGCCGGCGGGTACGTATTCCATCTTTTCGTAGTCCAGCATGAGCTTGGTTTTCTTGCCCTTGGCATCCTTCGTCTTCTTGTAGAAGCCGCCCTTGGTCTTGTTGCCCAGCCACTTGAGCTCCATCATCTTGTCCATGAAGGGCAGGGGCAAGAAGGACTCCCGGGCCTCATCGTCCGGCACCGCCTCGTAGAGGTTCTTCATGACGTGGTAGCCAGTATCCAGGCCGACCAGGTCCAGGGTCCCGAAGATGGAACTGCCGGGACGGCCCACGGCCTTGCCGATCACCGCGTCCACCTCGTCGATCTTCAGCCCTTTATCCACCATGAGCCGCACGGCGTTGGAGATGTCGAACACGCCGATCCGGTTGCCCACAAAGTTGGGAACGTCCTTGCAGACCACGATGCCCTTGCCGAGGACCCGCTCCCCGAACGCGATCATGTAGTCCACCACTTCCTTCTTCGTCTCTTTCCCCGGAATGATCTCCAGGAGCTTCATATAGCGGGGCGGATTGAAGAAGTGGGTGCCCAGGAACCGCTCTTTAAGCGACTTGCCGAATTTGGAGCTGATATCCGCGATGGGCAGGCCCGAGGTGTTCGTCGTTACGATACAGGTCGGTTTTACAATCTTCTCCACCTTCGCGAATAGTTCCTGTTTGATCTTGAGATTTTCCACCACGACTTCGATGACCCAGTCGCATTCGGCCAGCCAGTTGAGATTGTCTTCGAAGTTGCCGATGGTGATCATGGCGGCGTTCTTCTTGCTGTAGAAACTCGCCGGTTTCGATTTCGTTACGCCCGCCAGGCCATTGGCGGCAAAACGGTTCCGCCAGGCCGGACTTTTTTCCGTCAAACCCTTAGCCTTGTCCGCATCGGTCAATTCGAAGGGGATAATATCCAGCAGGTAGCATTCGATTCCCGCATTGGTCAGATGGGCCGCAATGGTAGCCCCCATGACGCCTGCCCCTAAAACGGCCGCTTTTTTGATTTCGTAGGACATAGTTTTCCTCCTCTTTGGTTGCCGTTCTCACCGGCAGCCGATGTATGCCGTCTCAGGTCGCATCGCTGCCGTGATCACGGTAATATTCAATAGTTATGCCGCGAAGGACTCGATGGCCATTTCGATCGGCGTCTTTTCTCCCAGTTTGATCGCTTCACACTTGGCCTTGACCGATGCCAGGACCTCGATGGCGAAGAATTTTGCCGCCGCGATCTTCCCCTCGTAGAAGGCCACATCCGGATCGGTGTGGACCAGGGCCCGCTTCTTCCCGATGCTGTCGGCGCCTTTCGCCGCAAAGATCGTCTCCAGCTTTTCCTGGGCAATGGACGCTCCCTGGAGGAGGAAATGCCCGAGGATCATGTCGCCAAAGATGTCGAGATACGGCGAGGCATTCAGGATGGGGATCAGGAAGCTGGAGCTCTTCCCCAGGGCCGCGAAGGTCATGGTCAGATCGACGATGGCGAAGTAGGCCTCTTCGAGTTTCCCGGCATACTTGGCCAAGTCTTTATGGGACTTGGCCCTCTTGATCGTGGCGTCGATCTCGCCCATCATGTTCATGACGTTCATGCCCTTGTTCATGCCGAGTTTCCGGCCCACGAGGTCCAGGGACTGGATGCCGTTGGTCCCCTCGTACAGGCAGGCGATCTTACAGTCCCGCAGGTACTGCTCCACCGGATATTCCTGGCAGTAGCCGTAGCCGCCGTACACGTCGATGGCCTTGGAGGCGACCAGGCAGGCCATATCGGAGGAGTAGGCCTTGCAGACCGGGGTGAGGAGTTCAGCGAAGCCCTGATACTTGGCCCGCTCTTCGGGGGTGTCCCCCACCTTGGCCATGTCGAGGCAGAAGGCGACGAAGAGGTTCATGGCCCTTATTCCTTCCACGTAGGCCTTCATCCACAGGAGGTCCCGGCGTACGTCGGGGTGCATGATGATGGGCACCGCCTTGGCGTCGGGATTCTTCATCTCCCAGACCGGGGTGCTCTGGATCCGCTCCTTGGCGTACTGCACGGCGTGCTCCAGGGACGCGGAGGCATGGCCCAGGGACTGCATGCCAACTTCGAGACGGGCCTCGTTCATCATGTGGAACATGATCCGCATTCCTTCCCGCTCCTTGCCCAACAGTTCGCCGATGCACTTGCCCTCATCGCCGAAGTTCAGGGTGCAGGTGGCGGAACCCTTGATCCCCATTTTGTGCTCCACGTTCCCGGTCTTCACGTCGTTGGGCTCACCGAGGCTGCCGTCGTCGTTGACCCGGATCTTGGGGACGATGAAGATGGAGATGCCGCCCGTCCCCGGAGGATCGCCTTCGATCCGTGCCAGGACGGGATGGATGATGTTCGGGGTCAGATCATGGTCGCCGGAGGAGATGAAGCACTTCGTTCCGGTAATGAGAAATTTGCCGTCGGGGAGGCGTTTCGCCGTAGTCTTCAAGGCACCCACGTCGCTCCCCGCGCCCGGTTCGGTCAGGCACATGGTCCCGCCCCATTCCCCGGCGTACATCTTGTACATATACTTGTTTTTCAGCTCTTCCGTACCGAAACGTTCGATAAGGCCGCCGGCGCCCAGGGTGAGCCCCGGATACATGATAAAGGCAAAGTTGGCCGCCGAGAACAGCTCACTGCAGGCGTTGGCCACAACCATCGGGGTACCCTGACCGCCCACTTCGGGGGACTTGACCGGGGCCACCCAACCGCCCTCGCAAAACTTCTTGTAGGCGTCATGGAAGCATTTGGGGACTCGCACCTGGCCGTTCTTGTCTATGTAGCATGCCTCTTTGTCGCCTTCCGCATAGGTGGGGACGATGACGTTGAGCGCCATCTTTTCCGCTTCGTTGCGCATCATCTCGACGACGTCCTCCGAGTAATCGGCGAATTGCTCCTTCTCAAACAGCTTTTGAATCCCGATCTGCTCGTAGAGGACAAACGACTGATCCCTCATGTTCACCAATCCGTTACTCATAGCAACCTCCTGTTTTTCTTTACGCCTTTTCCGAACCGATAAATCTTTTGCACATCGGGAAGCACCTCAGAAAAGGCCTGGGGGGAAAGGCGTGCTTCCCGTGCGTGTTGTCCGTTTGTCGTCCGTTGCCTGTCAGGTGCATACCTCCCGTCATACGCCTTTGCCCGAGGGCGTCCGCATACCGCGCAGAAAGGTATTAACCCCCGTCTTGATGGTGGCGAGGATCCGCTCCTCCCGCTTTTCCTCCGAACCGGTGAACAGGTGCAGCGAGATGGTGCCGTTGAGGAGCCCCCAGATGGCGTTCCGCTTCTGTCGCAAATCGATGTAAGGGGGGAATTCCCCGGACTCGATCCCCATGTGGAAAATCTCTTCAATAATATTCGCGGTTTTATTGGTGGCGGTGACGATTTGACGGTCTATCTCTTCCGGAAGGTTCATGTGATTGATATTGAGCATGTAATTCATCATGATGCGGAACAGCTCTCGGTCGTTGATGAAAAAGCCGGCGTATGTATTGGCCAGGGACATCAGTTTATCCGACGCATTGAGCCCCTCCTCCAGCAGACCGGCGACGGTCTTGTGGAACTTGTCGATGTCGCTCAAAAGGATGTGGGTGTAGATCTCTTCCTTGCTCTTGAAGTAGAGATAAACGGAGCCTTTGCTCAACTCCGCCTTTCTGGCTATGCTCTCGACGGTAACATGCTTGAAGCCCTTGTCGAAGAAAAGCTTGCGGGCGGCCTTCAGGATCGCGTTCTTGCGGTTTTCCTTTTCCCTTTTCCGACGTTCTTCGAGTCCCACAGGAATTACCTCCGCAGCCTGACTTTTAACCAGAAATTGAACTGTGGTCAATTACTGACCAACGGTCATGTACGGTGTATAGAAGTTTTTCATCCTTGTCAAGCATTATTTTCTCGGTAAATAAATGTGAAGTGATGTTGAAAAATTAGGCCGGTTTCTTTTTTGGTGACGGCGGGATCAAAGGAAAAGGTCCTGCCTGGCGATCCCCAGCTTCGCCAGGCGGAAAAGGAGGGCGGTATGCAGGCAGCCGAAGCCGTAGCGGATGCTCCGCCGGAGATTGATGGACGAGGCCGCCTCGAAATACTTTGTCGGGCAGCTCACCTCGGCGACGGTGTAGCCCAGCCAGATGATCTGTGCCAGCATCTGATTGTCGAAGACGAAATCATCAGAGTTCCGCTCCAGGGGAAGCCGCAAAAGCAACTCCCGGGAAAAGGCCCGGTAGCCCGTATGATATTCAGAGAGCTTCGCCCCCATGAGGAGGTTTTCCGCCAGGGTGAGAAATCGGTTGGCGGCGTATTTCCAGACGGGCATCCCGCCCCGGAGGGCATGACCGCCGAGGATCCGTGAGCCGAGAACGCAGTGATACAGGCCGTTGGCGATCATCGTCGCCATGGCCGGGATTAGCTTGGGGGTGTACTGATAATCGGGATGGACCATGATGACGATGTCCGCCCCGGCGGCCAGGGCCACGCGGTAGCAGGTCTTCTGGTTGGCCCCGTAGCCCCGGTTCCGTTCGTGGACGTGCACCTCGGTCCGGGGCAGC
>JAKQIZ010000087.1 GCA_029561465.1 Deltaproteobacteria bacterium
GGGTGCGTACCAGAGCTGCTGCCTTCTGTCCCGCTGACATCCCATCGGCCGAAATTCTTCACTAACAGGGAAGGTGTTGCCGACAATGGCGATGGTGGGACGCTCGGCAGAATTGTTGCACATCTTTTCCTCCTTGCCGTGCCTGCCTTTTTCGAGGTTCAGGGACTTACCGGCGAGATGGGGCTAATAAAAAGGCCGCAAGCAGATTCTTAACCTTGCATGCGGCCTTTTTTGGTAAGGATGGGGATTGGCAAAGCGGGACAGGGGGAGGGTAGAGATATACCCCCATCCCGCTTCATTTTTAATTACGCCGCCTGACGGAATCCCGTCAGATCGCCCCGCTGGAGCGAGACGATCATTTGGGCAGCGGTCCCCTGGGTGACACCCCGGATCTTCTCCAGGACGACACCCTCCTCAATGCCCGCCTTCATAGCAAGCTTGAGGATGGCGGCCTGCTGCGCCGCCGAGGCAGTGGGATCGCCGTTGCCGCCGTTCTTGGGAGGAGGCGTCGGGGGAGGGGGAGGGGGAGGCGCCGCCACTGTAGCGTCCACCGACGCAGGAGATGGTTCCTCCGCCGGTGTGGCGTGCAGCGTCGATTCTGGGCAGGGCGTAGCGCCCTCAGATGCGACGCTCGAATCTGGGGACGCATCCCCTTCGCCGCCAGATTCCTCCGGCCCTACGTCGAACACCTCATCCACGGCCTCCCCGTTGACGGCAGGGTTGCCGTCTTTCGGAGGGGCGATGGCGAGGCGGGCCGCCGCCGTGAGGACCCGGCGGTTGTCATCCCGCAGGGCCTCGACCGTCTTCATATCCGCTTGGGCCAGAAGTATCTGGAGCGGATAGTGGACGGCCTTCTTTCCCCCCTCATGGGTTTCGCGGGGGACCCGCTTCAGGATCAACGGGACCATGGCGAAGCGCCCAACAAGGGCTTGGACATAATCCAGGCCCGAGTTCAGATCGACGATGGAGTGGTAGCTCCCCATGTCGATCTGATAAATGCCGCCGACAGAAACGTTGGGCAGCATCACAAGAAGGTGCGCCCGGCGCTGGCACGCGCCCTTCTCAAGAAGTTCGCAGGGGCATGCCCTTTCGGACATCACCTGTGTCTTCTCGTCGAGACGCAATGCCGATTCGCCGTTCCCAACGCACTTCAATCCCCGCCCAGACCCGTAAAACTTGTAGGCCTGGGGAAAGACCGTCTCGATGTCGTTGATGGGGAACATGACATCAAGCTGCGTCGGTTTTTCGCCGTACACCGCCGCAACTTCCGGCGGGACGATGAAATGACTTACCTCTCGGGGGTATTCCTTCCCGGAGGCCGTAACCGCCTTCACGCCCAGGCGGATTTTGCCCAGGCGCGGCAGGCGGCGCTTGTCCGAAAGGTCCTTTATGCGGGTGAACGACCCGCACCTGAAATTTAAACTCATTTTTCCTCCTTGCCATGCCTGCCTGCCTTACGGCGGGTTCAGGACTTACAGGTGGGGGTATATTTTTCCGGCGTGGTGGCCTTATTTACTTGCGCGGCGGCCCACCGCGCCCTCTTGCAAGGGAACATATTGTAGCCCCACCGGAGAATGCGCCATACCCCGCCGGGGATGTGGTGCGCCCCGGTGGGGTTTTAATTATTAGCATAGCCGCCGACCGGCGGCTAACATGCCCACCCTCAGTCGGTGAGGGTGACCGGCTCTGCGGGCCGGGACGTGTTTTGACGTCCCGACACGAGGCCGAACGGGAGGCGGTTGACCTCCGCCACCCTGTCACCCCACTGAAGGGTGAGAACCGGGGAGTTGATCGAATAATGGAAACCGTCTCCCGGTAAGACGACTTTCATCTTGGTCCCTACGGCGATGCTCTGTCCTTCATACAACAGGACAGGGCACACCTTTCTACCGTCCGTTGCCCAGTAGAGGCCGGGTTCTGACGGTTTTGTTTTGGTAAAGTTCATCGGCCGGCGGCCTTGGCCCCCCCGACCTTAAAGACCTCGATGGTCTTCTCGGCCTGGGCGGCGGCCAGGATCTCCGGGGGGATCAGCTTGGTGTCCGTTGACTTCCGTTTCTGGAAAGTCAAGCCAACGACCGTGCCATTCGCCCGCGCCTTGGCCGCACCCTTGGAGACCAGAAAAGCCTTGAGTTCCTTTTTCAGGTCCTCTTGGCGCTTCTTGAGGATGCTCAGGGAATCAGAAATCTCCCTGAACTCCTCTGCCTTAGCCAGGGCGTCGTCATCGAGGGCCGCGATTTCGGCAGCAAACTCCGCCTCGTAGCCCTCGTAACAGATCTCCGAGTAAGGGCAGTAGTCACACTGCCAATCCGAAGACCTGTCGTACTGACGCGACGGCAGGGTTCCGGCGGCCCGGTGAGCCTCAACGAACTCGAACCGCTTGAAGGCGTTCGTGTACAGATCGTGAAATTCGACCGGGCCAGTAAGGACCGTCCCGTCCGATCCAATTATGTGACGAATCGTCAGGACGTCCTGCTCGGGGTCGAAGGCCATCAGAAACTCCAGATAGGCGCTGGTATTCTTGTTCTTCACAAGCAACACCGCCTCCTGGAGGTCCTTGTAGGCCTCCTGTTTCCTCAACCCAGTGATGTAGAGACAGCACTGGGTGAGGTAATCCATGGGGTACTCCCCCTTGAGCATGCGCTCGAAGGAGAAGTGGTTGATCGCCTTGTGCTCCCACAGGCGGGCAGCCCTCACGAGATCCTTAATGATGCCGTCGATGCTGCCGGTGACCTCATAGGGTTGCCCCATGTGGGTCGTCGTGCCGCAGGAGACGGCGAGTTGCTGGTCGAGAAGCTGAAAGGCTGATTTCCGAATCCAATCCGCCGTCAGCTCCTCGTGCCAGGAGGAGTCGTCGAGGACCATTATGAAGCGGTCCCCGATGGGCTTTCCGACGAAGCCCCGCGCCTTGTAAACCAACTGGCGCAGACACCGGTCGGGTCCCGACGAGGAGGGCCGAGGACGATAGGGCGCCTCCGGTGGGGCCTCCATGCCGGCTATCTTAACAAGAACATCGGCCAGCATGGGGCGCCCCCTCAGATTCTGCCGCCGCCGCATGTGCCGCCAGGTCAGCGTAGCACCTGGCAACAACATCGGGATTGAGGTCGGCGGAAAACTGTCCCGCGCAGCACTCTTCCCCGTCGATGACGGAAATACGGTCTTCATCCAGATCGTGCAGGTCGTAGTCCAAGACAAGGACCTCGACGGGACGGTCGGCAGTGACCGATGTCACAAGGCCCCCTTCCATGCCGATGACGACGCGGACGGGGGAAGGGGTGTGCCCCCCAAACTCGGGGTGGTACTCGGCGCCGCAGACGTCGCAGGTGTATCCGGTCACCTCGTATTGATCGAGGAGATCGACCGTGCCTGCGTCGTCGTAGGACGACTCTACGACGCCGCTTTCCTCGTCAAGGCGGACGCCCTTTTGGAGCGTCTCGCACTTGGCTAATTCTGTGAACGAATCGCCCCCGCATTGGGGGCATTTCTTGAATTTCATTCTTCCTCCTTTGCCATGCCTGCCTTTTTCGAGGTTCAGGAACTTACCGGCGAGAATAGAACGCACTACGCCGCTGTCGCGTGCGCCCGCGCCAGGAAATCTCGGACAAAATTCATCCTCATTCCTGGAAACTCAGCGCCGCAACACGGCCTCTGGTCAACTTATGTGGTTAGATTTGGTTCCCCGAATTGCAACTGTGAACACATCCCCCACGGGATGCTAATAGCGCCCCGCAGGTACGCGCCCAGGTTACAGAGGGGAGTGGGTTGGTTATTCTTTCGCCACCTTATCGGCCCGTCGCCGGATGGCGAGCAGGCAGTAACCGGCGATGTCCCTGTAGGGATCTTCCCCCAGGGCATCGCGGTCGGTGGCGATCCTGAACAGCTTGTCGATAATGCGCGTCAAGCACAGCGCATCATCGAACTGTTCAGGACTGATGCCGTTCGGGTAGAGGATCTTCAGGATCTCCCCCGACTTGCCGAAAGAGTCCCCATAGGCGGCCTGCTTCACCGCCACCAGGGAACCGATCTCGGCGCCGATTTTTTGATACATTTCACCTCCTTTGCCATGCCTGCCTCTTGCGAGGTTCAGGAGCTTACAGGCTGACCCTACGTTCCGCGCCTGCCCCCGGAGAGGGTCAGGTCTTGCCGGAACGAAAAAAAGGCGCAAATCATCCATTGGCATTTCTGCATCAATGGCGACTTGCGCCCTGTTCGTGACCTACGAAAATAACTAACTGCTTATATAGTACTTCCGGGAAAGAGAGAGGCGAGGAAAATCATGGCAGGGATGGAGCAATCAACTACTACCAAGCGACCAGCTCATCAGAAAAACCGCCCGGCATATCCTGGAGCATCCTCAGACATGTGGCCCACATACGGGCTGTTGCCACCCATTCGTTTGAGGGATCCAGATCCTCTGCCTCCGCAAGTGGATCAACGCCAAAGACGTCCTCCAGCATCGGTCGCATGGCTTGCATGCAGGACAGCAGAGACATCGCAATCGACACAGTTTTGTCTCGATCCCGCAGACCAAATGCGGACATCAGCGAGAACGCCTCACCCAGAATATGCCGCCATTGCCATTGCCGGAGCGGCGTGTCGGCATGCGTCTGAAGGCGCTGTATGCCGCCCCCGTCTCGATCGAAGATGGCCAGCAACGTGCTCATAACGTCGTCGTTAGTGAGATTTGTAGCGTCCATCCCATAAACAGCGGCACTCGTCCCAAATTCCGTGCGCGACGTTGGAGAAAATGCTCGCCATACAGCATCGACGCAAGACGCTACAATGGTTCGCACCATGGTCCCGGTGAAGACGCCGGCCAAGGCCGCCAATTCCCGCGAGACAATCTGATTGGTCGCATACATCTCGAACGGTATAGCGGCAACCCATCGGGATCGCAATACCTCGGGATTGCATGTCTGGAGGGCGTGCTCGAGGCCGCGAAAATACGAGCCCCGGAAGTTGTCGATCGGCCCCGTCGCCTCTGGCGTCGCTCCCATATCACGACTGAGCAGCCAGCCTCGCGATGGCTCGTGCAACCACACATCCCGGCAGTCGCCTACAAATGCCGCAAGGTGCTTCGACAGGTCAGTAATGGTGTATGAGTATCCCCGCAGCCGGCACCAGGCGGCGGCGTGGGACAGGATGGATCCGTTCGGTTGAGAAACGATCACATCTTCTCCGGGTCCCGGTATGTAGGCGCACAACTCGTCTATATCACCCAGGCCTCTGATCATGATCACACGGCTCTTCGTCAAGTTCAGCGGTGTTTTGTGGAGGAAGCCGGGTATGGCGTTGACAGGCGGCGGACCAACCGAAAAATGCCCCGGCGCTTGTCGCACCTGAGTAACCCAAACACGCATATTTCGATCCACGACCATTTCGATCTCCGCTTCAGGAATCGCCAAATCTTTGATCGCCTGCCCGTAAAACGCAGGCGCCGGCGCATTGATGGTTATCACCGGCGTTTTGCCGCCTGCGGTAACGCCATTGTTCCCTGGACCTATGGCCATGACTCCCGGCGCCCACACAATGTTTGCTACCGACTCGCAGAATGGCTGTATGGCAATCGCCCCCTGCGTCTCGCCGTAATGCTGCATTTGAAGAAACAGGCAGCGCATGCCCATCAGATATTCCTCAATGGAATCAACTCGTAATGATTGAATCAATCCGTGGCGGGCCTTGCGCGGACACGTCCGAATGAATGAGGGGAACACAGGTGGTGAGTGAAGCGAAATGGCTTCCCGCACAGAGTCGATCGAACGATACATGATGGTCGGCAAGGCGTGATTGGAAACATTGCGTTCGATCCATCGTAATGACAAGGCTTTTTGGGACATGAGCAATGGTTACCTCCGGGGATTTCTTCCATAATAATACTTCCCATCCAGTTATTTTCGCTTTTCACCTCGCTACGGCACTTCCGGGAAGTATTACTTTTAAAAAAGGAGGTGCCAAGTGATAGATAAATTGCTCATCAGCGAACCGCCGCTGCAAGTCCTGCCCACTCTTGTGAAAACCGTCGGCCTGAACGAGGCCATCATACTGCAACAACTGCATTATTTGCTTAGACAGAGTCACGATGTCTTTGATGATCACAGGTGGATATGCTTATCCTATGATGAATGGAGCGCCATGCACTTTCCGTTCTGGTCGGCAAAGACAATATCCCGCGCAATCAAGACCCTGGTTCAGCAACGGCTGGTGAACGCCACCGCAAAACACAACCGATTCGTTATGGACACCACGAAATGGTACACCATACAGTACGACGCCCTGGAGGAACTCGCCAATAGTTCGCATCCAGCAGACCAGAATGCGACAAGCGATTCGGATGCAAACCACAGGACACTGCTTATGCAGGAGCCGCCCCTGCAAGTCCTGCCATCTCTCGCCAAGGCCATCGGCCTGAACGAGGCCATCGTGTTGCAACAACTGCACTATCTGCTGAGACAGAGCAAAACCACGTACGACGGCCAGCCCTGGGTGTCCCTGTCCTATGATGATTGGGAAACCATACACTTTCCGTTCTGGTGTGCTCGGACGGTAAGAAGAGCCATTTTGATGCTGCAAAAATTAAAGCTGATAACATCCACGACACGCTACAACCGGCACTTCTTGGACGACATGAAATGGTACACAATCAATTATTCGGAGGTATCTCAACAGGTCAGATCCATAAAATATGATCCCAATAACATGGATTGCTATAATGTCCGTCAGAAAGGACAAATTGTCCACCCCCCCCTTCCAGAAACGAGTAGTAATAGCACTATACCAGATATTGCTATAATGACCTTGCAAAAGGACAAATTGTCCACCGGACCGGACAACTTGTCCACCCTTAGGCCGGACAACTTGTCCACCCCTTATAAGGAAGAAGAAATTAAGAGATTAAGAGACGACAACAGCGAGCCTGTCGTTGTCGTTTCTTCGGCTCCGCCAGACCCCCAACCCGTCCCGGCGGTCGATACGCCAGACGGGGAATTGGTCGCCCTGCCCAGGGGAGCAACAATCCTGGTTGATACGGCAACAACCCAGGTTGATGCTGCGCCGCTCGTCGATCTATTCCGAGGCACTCCTCTGCAAAGCCTCGTCTCTCCCGTGGCCATCAGAAACGCCATCGCCGCGTACACTCCAAACTCCCATCCTGATTGCCAGCCAGAAACACCGCTGGAGGGCGTGCGGCGTCTGTGCAGTTGGATGGCCCGGATCGCCGCCAACCCGGATATGCCGGCTATTCGCAATCCGGCGGGCTTCCTGGTCGCCCTCGCAAGAAAAGGAATGGACAAGCCCGCCTGCATAGCAATGCAGGAGTCTGCGGCTGAACGCCGCCGCAAGGACATGGACGAATCAATACGCTACAGCGTCGTGCGTCAACTCCAGAAGGAGTATCCCGGCGTAGTCGTGGAAGACGTTCTCGCCGAGATGGCGGATCTCCAGTACCCCATACCGACAGAGACACAGATGAAGACGATCCGGATCAAGCTTGAGGCGGCGCAGGTCAGGGCTGAAGCCGCCAGGCTGAAGGCTCTGGCTGATTGCCGGGCCTTGTTCGCCGTTGGCCGAAACAGCAACCTGGTCAAGGGCGATTCGGCGTCCACGGCGCACGGGAGGACGGCTTGATGAGCGATTCCGGTCTTTTGATCGTCGTTGCCGCCGGCTGTGGCATCGGCCTCCTCGGAGGAGTCATCGGCACCTGGGCAGGCATCCGTAACACGAACG
>JAKQIZ010000109.1 GCA_029561465.1 Deltaproteobacteria bacterium
CAAACAGAATGCGGTTTTCATCCACTTGACCTGGGTCCCCTTTATCAAGACGGCGGGGGAAGTGAAGACCAAGCCGACGCAGCACAGCGTCAAGGCCCTGCGGGAGATCGGCATCCAACCGGACATCCTCCTCTGCCGGACAGAAAACCTTCTATCCGAGGACATCAAGGCCAAGATCGCCCTGTTCTGCAACGTCGACGTCGCGGACGTTTTCGCCGCCCGAGATGTGAGCTGCATCTACGAGGTACCTTTGATCTATCACCGCGAGGGGCTGGATGAAAAGATCGTCGATCTTCTCAATATCTGGACGGGACGTCCGCACCTGGAGGTCTGGGAAGAGGTCGTCGCCCGGATGATGCATCCCGCCCGGGAGGCCTCCATCGCCATTGTGGGCAAATACGTCAACCTCACCGATTCGTACAAAAGCCTGAACGAGGCCCTGATTCACGGCGGCATCGCCAACGACTGCCGAGTAAACCTGAAATTCGTCGATTCGGAAAAGATCGAAAAGGACGGCCTTACCCATCAGCTTGACGGTGCCGACGGGATTCTCGTCCCCGGCGGCTTCGGAGACCGGGGCATTGAGGGGATGATCCAGGCGGCCCATTACGCCCGCACCCGGAATATACCCTACTTGGGCATCTGCCTGGGGATGCAGATGGCGGTGGTGGAGTATGCCCGTCACGTATGCGGACTGGAGCGGGCCAACAGTTCGGAATTCGATCCGCACACCCCCAACCCCGTCATCGATCTCCTTCCGGAGCAGAAGCAAATCAAGGAAAAAGGGGCCACCATGCGCCTGGGCGCGTATCCCTGCCGGCTTTTGGAATCCTCCCTTGCCTTTACCGCCTACGGCAGGGAAGAGATCGAGGAACGACACCGCCATCGGTATGAATTCAATAACGTTTTTAAGGAAATCATGACCGCCGGGGGCCTGCGGATAACCGGCGCCTCCCCGGACGGGCGACTGGCGGAAATTGTGGAACTTCCTGATCACCCGTGGTTTCTGGGCTGCCAGTTCCATCCGGAATTCAAATCACGGCCAACTCATCCCCATCCGCTTTTCAAGGACTTCATCACCGCGGCCCTCGATTATTCCGATCGGCGCCGGGGCACTGAATAATATAATAAATACTTTGACTTTACCTGCACAGCAGGTTATACGCCGTCAATTTTCATCATCACGAAAAGGAGATGGATGCTTATGGGAAAACTCTTTGGAACGGACGGAATTCGGGGGGTGGCCAATGAATACCCCATGACCGCGGATCTGGCCCTCAATGTCGGCAAGGCGACGGCCCATTACTTCAAACGTCAGGGTCACCGGCCTCGGATCATCATCGGCAAGGATACCCGCATTTCCGGATATATGCTGGAAAACGCCCTCGTTTCCGGAATCTGCTCCATGGGTGTCGATGCTATCATGGTGGGGGTCATGCCCACGCCGGGGATCGCCTTTCTCACCCAGAGCATGCGGGCCGATGCGGGCATCGTCATCTCAGCCTCCCATAATCCCTATCAGGACAACGGCATCAAGATTTTCTCCAGCACCGGCTATAAACTCCCCGACGATACAGAACTGGAGATCGAGGAACTGATCCTGAAAAACCTCATGCACAATCTCCGCCCCTCCCCTCAGGAACTGGGCAAGGCCTACCGCATCGAAGGAGCCCGGGATCGTTACATCGTCTTTTTGAAGAGCACCTTTCCTAAGGAATACACCCTCGAAGGAATGAAAATCGAACTGGACTGCGCCAACGGCGCCACCTATCGCGTCGCTCCCCAGACCTTCCTGGAGCTCGGGGCGGAGGTCACGGCCCGCTTCGACCAGCCCAACGGTTCCAATATCAACGACAATTGCGGCTCCCAGCACACGGAGATGCTCATGGAGAAGCTCATGAAGAGGAAGGCCGACGCGGGCTTCGCCTTCGACGGTGACGGGGATCGCCTCATCGCCGTGGATGAGAAAGGAAACGTCCTCACCGGCGACCAGATCATGGCCATCTGCGCCAAGGCAATGAAAAAGAAGGGAAAGCTCACGAACAACCTGGTGGTGGCCACAGTAATGAGCAATCTCGGCCTCACCCATGCCCTGAAATCCCTGGACATCGACATGGTCGCCACCAAAGTGGGGGACCGTTACGTCCTGGAAGAGATGCGAGCCCGCGGGGCAGCCATCGGCGGTGAGGAGTCGGGACATCTGATCTTCCTTCAGGAGCATACCACGGGGGACGGCATCCTCAGCGCCCTTCAACTCCTCGTTGCCATGAAGGAGGAGCAACAGCCCCTTTCGGAACTGGCCAAGGTGATGATGGTATTTCCCCAGAAGCTCATCAATGTCAATGTCAAATCCAAGCCGGACATCGAGACGGTCCCGGAAATCGTCGCGGCCATCAAGGAAGTGGAGAAGGCCCTGGACGACCGGGGTCGTATCCTGGTCCGCTATTCGGGAACCCAGAACATGTGCCGGGTCATGGTGGAAGGACCGACGAACGAGGAAACGGAACGGTACTGCCGACAAGTGGCGGACGTGGTGCGAAAGACCATCGGCTGACCAAGAGGCGCCCACTCCGAGCCACAAAGAGCACCCATCGACCACACTTGAGGAGAAGCCATGCCTTTTAAAGTAATTATCACCAGGGATTTTGAACACATGAGCGCGGTCGGCGCCGATATCGTCACCGGGAGTATCCGCCAAGTGTTGGACCGCCAGGACCGTTTCATCCTGGGGCTGGCGACGGGAAACACCCCTACGGGCCTTTACAAACATCTGGCCAAGGCGGCGAATGGAGGCGCCTTTACCTCCGCTAGAATTACCAGTTTCAACCTCGACGAATACATCGGCCTGCCGGGAGAGAATCCCCAGCAGCGGACTCTGCATCCGGAAAGCTATTCTTTCTTCATGATCCGGGAGCTCTTCGGGCTCCTCAGGGAAAATTTCCGGGCCACCTATGTCCCCTGGGGCGCCCTCATCGACCAGGAGCGGCTGGAGGCGGAACTGGCCGCCTATCCCGGCGACTGGGAAAAACAGGGCGCGGACAAGGGGAAGGCCGTCATCATCCACCCGGATGCCGCATCGGATTATCTGCGGTGGATCAGGAACGAAATACTGGATGCCTACGAACAGAAGATCGCCGCGACCGGCGGCATAGACCTCCACGTCATCGGCGTGGGCGGCCGGGGCCACGTGGCCTTCCACGAGGCGGGTATTCCCTTTGCCGGCAATCGCATGCTCCTCGTCCAACTGGATGACAACACCATCGACAACGCCGTGGCTGATGGGCACTTCCCGCACCGGGAGGAGAGTCCCCGTTTCGCCGTCTCCATGGGTGCGGAGCTGGTCTATGAAGCCAAATCGGTGTTGCTGCTCGCCAACGGCAAACGCAAGGCGGAACCGGTGGCCGCCTCCCTGTTGGGCGACGTCAACGAACAGGTGCCCATTTCCTACGGGAAGGTTCTGGCCGACCGGGGCGGGGAGATGATCTATGTTCTGGATCGGGAGGCGGCGGCAAATCTCCTGGCTCAGGCGGACCGAATCAAAAGTCGGAACATCGAGATCGATGATTTGACCGGATAAGAGGAATTACGGAGCGCCGGAACCGTTGAGGATGAAAGGAAGACGGCGCACCGCCGGGCCGTCAGGATGTTTGTTCGCCTGAATAGCGACCCATGCCCCCTGGGGTGCCTTATCCTGTAGTAACTTGAGTGAAATTACTTAAGAGGGACGGGAATGACTTTGTCACGCCGCTCAACAAAAATGTCGGAAAAATCAATGCCGCCGCGACCGGAACCGCCGGCGCCGGTAATCGCCATCGGCAGCGGAGCCATCGAGAGTATTGTCCGCTGTGACGCCCCCCTGCAGATCGGACGCAAGCAGATCGTCCAGCAGGAGGAAAGCCTCGGGGGCAGCGGCCTGAATTACACCCTTCGTCTCCTTGCCGCCGGACACCCGGTACTGCCTATCCTGCCCGTGGGCAACGACGGCCGGGGCAGATTGATCCGGGACAGCGTCGCCATCGCTGCCGGCAAGATCACCGACCGGCCGGAACTGGCAAAGTTCCTCTCCCCCGGAAGGTTTTTTGTCTCCCGCCTCGCCACCCCCCGTTCTACGCTCCTGGTCAATCAGGGACAAACGACGGTATTTTCGGAAAAATTCGTCGAGGGTAAAGACTTCCGGAAGCACCTGGAAAAACGTTTTCATGACATCGAGCACGGGCTCGGCATCGTACCGGGAGGAGTGATCGTCGGCCATATCTACAGCGACAAGAGCAACGACTATCCCCATGTTCCCGGTGAGTGCACCCGTTTCATCATCGATTACTGGCAGGACAAGGCGCCAGTTTTTCTCAATCTCGGTCACAGTCAGATCGAGCTGGGCATCGCATTCTGGGAGGATGCCATCCGCAAGACCTCGGTCATGCAAATGAATATCTGGGAGTACAAGAACCTCATGAAAACGGCGGGCCGTCTCCCCTCCCTCCGTAAAATCATCGCCTGGTTCCGGGAACGACGGATCAACGCCGTAATCAGCATGGGTCGTTTCGGCGCCCTGGGCGTCCATGGCGACGGCAAGGACGGGCTCGTTTACGGCCAGGCCCTGCTGCCTCCGGAACGGGTCCGGGACGCCACCGGGGCGGGCGATGCCTTTGCCGCCGGCCTCGCCTCGGCACTGGCGGGACGCGCCTCCTTTTCTTTCGAAGATTTTCGCGTCGCCATGGCGGAAGCGGGGATTTGGGCCTCTTACGCCTGTACCACCCTGGGCGGCTCCGGTTATTGCCCCGACCAAGACAAGTTGGCGGCTTTCCGGAAGGAACTGGGGGAGGAAAATCAAAACCCGATCAAGATCGTGGACATGAAGGCGGCTGGACCGATGCTCGATATGATGGACCAGCTTTACAGTTAAAAAGACAGTTGCATGAAAAAACTCGCCGATCTCAAACTATCCAATATCATTACCGCCACCCTCGGTATCCTGTTTCTCATCATCACCGCCATGCTCATCCTGCTCGTCAACCAGGGCATGAAACAGCAGGCCTTGATTGAAGCGGAGGCAAAGGCCCGCATTCTCCTCGACCGCAACCTGGCCACCCACACCTATTTTTCCCATGTTTTGAAGCCCCGACTTTTTGAATGGACCGCACCTTTTCGCTCCCCCGAATATTTCGATCCTTCCTGGATGTCCTCCACCTATGCGATCCGGGGTATCCATAAATACTTCCTGGAACTCAACTCGGCCGGATATTATCTCAAGGACGCCGCGGTGGATGCCCGGAGTCCCGAAAACGAGGCCGACGATTACGAGCGGGCCTTTTTGGCGGCCTTGAAAAACGACCGGACGCTGGATTCACGTTCGGAAGTGCGGACCATAGACGGCAAGCCGTATTTAGCGGTCATGAGGCGGGGCGAATCGATGGAAGAGTCCTGCCTGCGCTGTCACAGCACCCCCGGCAACGCCCCCGCCGATCTTCTCAAGCATTATGGTTCCGAGCGGAGCTTCAACCGGAAGGCAGGCGACTTGGTGAGCGCCATATCCCTGCGCATACCTCTCGCCGCCACCTACGAGGGCATGAACAAAACCTTCGTGCGGATTACGCTGCTGCTCACGGCAATCCTCGGTATCCTCTTTGTCGTTCACAGCTTTATCTATCGCCGTTTCCTGGTTCTACCAATCGCCATGCTCCGCGACAAGGCAAAAGCAATCGCGGCCAGTTCCCACCATCTCGGCGAGGAGATCCCGGAGCCCGCCGGCGGGGAATTGCGGGAGCTTGCCGGGGCGTTCAATGAGATGTCCTCGCAGTTGCGGATAAGCAAAGATAGTTTGGAGGACCGGGTCCGGGAACGCACCGGGGAACTGAACACTGCGAAGGAGCGCCTGGAGAGGGAAGTGGCGCAGCGACGGACAGCGGAGGATAAGCTGAAGGAAAGCAACAAGGAATTGACATGTCTCTATTCCCTTGCCGAGATCGTGGAAAAAACCGATGCCGTTGAGGACGTATTGCGGAAAAGCGTCGATTTGATCCCCGGCGGCTTACATTATTCCGAATCTGCCTGCGCACGCATCATTTGGCGGAAGCGGGAATTCCGGACGGGGAATTTTCAGGAAACGAACTGGAGAATGGCGGCCCACATCATCCGGCAAGGTGAGTCCGTGGGCACCTTGGAGGTCTGCTATCGAAACGATGTGTCCGGCGACGGGAATGGACCGTTCCTCGAGGAGGAGCGGAAACTGATCGATGCGATCGCAGAGTATCTGGGGAGGGTCATCGACCATAAGGAGGCGAATGAAAAGCTAAAGGCATCGGAAGCGCAGGTGCGCCTGCTCCTGAATTCCACGGCCGAGGCGATCTACGGCATCGATCTTCAGGGAAACTGCACCTTTGCCAATCAGGCCTGCCTGCGGATCCTGGGATATCAGGACATAGGCCAGTTGCTGGGAAAAAACATGCACGACCTCATTCATCATTCCTATCCGAACGGAACGCCGATGGCGGTGAAAGATTGCCGCATCTACCAGGCATTCAGAGAGGGCAAAGGGGTGCAGGTCGATGATGAGGTATTGTGGAAGGCCGACGGCAGCAGTTTCCCCGTGGAATATTTTTCCTATCCCCAGATCGTCGCCGGCGGGGTGTCCGGGGCCGTGGTCACCTTCCTCGATATAACACAGAGAAAACGGGCGGAAGAAAAACTCCGGGAAAGTGAAAGAAGATATCGTGAACTAAGCATCATCGACAGCCTCTCCCAGCTCTACAATTCCCGCTATTTTTACACCCAAATGCAAATGGAGACCGATCGCGTCAACCGCTACGGAGAACCGCTGAGCCTCATCCTGCTCGATATCGACAATTTCAAGGCCTTCAACGACACTTACGGTCATGTCGAGGGGGACCGGGTAATCAGCGGGCTCGGCCAGTTGATCAAGAGATACCTTCGCAAAACGGATTCCGCGTACCGTTACGGCGGCGAGGAATTTACCGTCCTGCTGCCATCAACCAAAGGCAGCGACGGCATCATTACCGCGGAAAGAATCCGCAGGGAATTCAAAAAAGAAACCTTTGCCCCGGCACCCGGCAAAAGCATCCGGATGACGGTAAGCATCGGCATCGCCCAATACCGACCCCACGAAGACCCGAAGGCCTTTGTTAAGCGCGTTGACCGCCTCATGTACCGGGCCAAGAGGCAGGGCAAAGACCGGGTCTGTCATGAGGCAAATACCGAAAAAAACCCTTGACAATAGAACGAATGTTCTATATGGTGGGGCCATGAAAGCGAAGAGAACCGTCCCCAGCGTGGCCGAGGCCATCGATAACTTCCGCCGCCGGCACCGGCGGATGCCCAGTTACGCGGAGATGCTTCCGCTCCTGGGGGTCCGCTCCAAAAGCGTTGTCCACTTCTGGATCAACAAGCTGCTGGAAAACGGCCTGCTGGAAAAGGACGACAAGGGCTACCTGACGCCGGGGAGCCGGGCCCGGGGGATTCCCATGGTGGGGGAAGTGGCCGCCGGCTTTCCCTCCCCCGCCGAAGAGGAACTCCGGGACATCATCTCCTTCGATGAATACCTGGTGACCAAGCCGGAATCCTCCTTCCTCCTCCAGGTCAGCGGCGACTCCATGATCGGCGAGGGCATTCGCGAGGGAGACCTCGTTATCGTCGAGAAGGGACGGGAGCCGAGAAACGGAGACGTCGTCGTTGCCCAAGTGGACGGCGAATGGACGATGAAATATTTCCGCAAACAAGGGAAACAGGTCCGCCTCGAGGCAGCCAATCCCAACTATCCCCCCATCATCCCGAAAGCGGAACTTCTCATGGGGGGTGTGGTAACGGCGGTGATCAGAAAGTATCACCTCTAAAATTGACGAACATTAATCACCTCGAAGGAACAATTTGAGAAAGGCAGAATATCAGTCATGAAACTACGCGCTTACGCAGATGACATATACGGCTTCCCCGCCGCCGCGCGGAACGATCGTCGTCTCCGGGCCGGTCTTTCCCCGGCGAGATGGCTCCGGCGGCTCCGGGACTATGACTGGGAGCGGATAATTCCGGGGCTGGAAAGGTCTCTCGACGCCTTTTGCACCGGGGTCATTCTCCTGGCGGTCCTCTATTTTCTCCCCATTCTGTTCCTTCGTTATTGAGGTCCCTCTCGCCATCCCAAGAACCGCCTCCCGAAAAAGCGGCGACAAAGCGGAAAGGCCACCATTCCTGATAGTACATTTTTTCGATGCGGAGTCCGGCGGGAGTCTTTCCTTGACTCCATAACAAAAGCCGCCTATATTGATCGCAAATATCGTTTGAATTCCGGAAATCGCAAGTCATGTCTTCTCTCCCTGCAGAACTTATTATTCTGCTGATTCTGGTCCTGATCAACGGGGCTTTCTCCATGGCGGAGATCGCCCTGGTCTCTTCCCGCAAGGCCAAGCTCCGGGTTGAAGCGGAAAACGGCGATGCCGGGGCGGAGAAGGCCCTGAACCTAGCCGAAGAACCGGGGAGTTTTCTCTCCACCATTCAGATCGGCATCACCCTCGTCGGCATCCTCTCCGGGGCCTACGGCGGCGCAACCGTGGCGAAATCCCTGAGCGCCTACCTGCAGCAGTATCCGGCGCTCCGCCCGTACAGCGACACCCTCGGCCTCACCGTCGTGGTGCTGGCAATCACCTATCTCTCCCTGGTCCTGGGGGAGTTGGTTCCCAAGCGGCTGGCCCTGTTCAAGGCGGAGCGGATCGCCACCCTGGCCGCCCGTCCCGTCTATTACCTTTCCCTCGCCGCCTACCCCCTGGTCTGGATTCTCAATGTCTCCACGGAGGCCTTCCTGAAGGTCATGAACATAAAGAAATCGGAGAGCTCCGTTTCGGAGGAAGAGGTGAAGGTGCTCCTTGAAGAGGGAGCTGAAGCAGGCATCTTTCATGCCATGGAGCACGAGATCTGTCACCGGGCCTTCCACATCGACGATCTGGGCGTGCGGGATCTCATGACGCCCCGTCCGGACATCCTCTGGCTGGATGCCATGAAGCCCTTCGCCTACAATCTGGAGATCATCCGGACTGGCGAACACACCTGCTTTCCCGTAGGCCGGGGCAGCCTCGACCAGATCATCGGCTTTCTCCATCTCAAAGACCTCCTGAAGCACGAGATCGATCCGGGAAAGGGGAATGTCGATCTCCTGCCCCTGTTGCGGAAGACCCTCTATTTTCCCGAGACGATCTCCGCCTGGCAGGTTCTGGAACAGTTCAAGACCTCTCCTATCCACATGGCCATGGTGGTGGATGAATATGGCATCATCCAGGGGCTGGTGACCATCAGCGATGTAATCGAAACGATCGTGGGCGACATCCCCTCCCTGAGCGAGGGAGAGGAAAGCGGCATCGTACGCCGCGAGGACGGTTCCTGGCTTGTGGATGGCGCCGTCTCCATCGACGACTTCAAGGCCCATTTCAAGATCCAGAAACTGCCGGCGGAGGTCAGAGCCGATTTCCACACCCTGGGCGGCTTCATCATGTCCTATCTGGAACGGATACCCACCACGGGTGAGCGCTTCCAGTGGGACGATTGGCGGTTCGAGATCGTGGATATGGACGGGCACCGGATCGACAAGGTGCTGGTCAGCGGCCCTAAAGAGACCTCATGAAGCGTTTTTTGACAGGATAGTTCCGCTGTGATAGAAAACCTTTCCTGTCGATGGTCCATTTGATCAAGAAGCGAGGGAAAGCGCTATGATAAGAGGGGTCATTGCCTCCACCGGTTCCTACCTGCCGGAGACCGTCATTCCCAACGAGGGGCTCACCCAGTTTTCCCGGGAGGCCCAGGCCCTGATCGGCAGCAAAACCGGGGTCCAGGCGCGGCGGCACGCCGGAGAACATCAGACC
>JAKQIZ010000112.1 GCA_029561465.1 Deltaproteobacteria bacterium
ACGGCGGCGTCTCCCAACTCTTCCTCGATGCGGAGCAACTGGTTGTACTTGGCGAGGCGTTCGCTGCGGGAAAGGGAGCCGCTCTTGATCTGGCCGCAGTTGGCCGCCACGGCCACGTCGGCCATGGCCGTGTCCTCCGTTTCACCAGAACGATGGGAGACGACGGTGGTATAGCCTGCCTCCTTGGCCATCTGAATCGTCTCCAGGGTCTCTGTGAGGGTGCCGATCTGGTTGAGCTTGATGAGGATGGAATTGGCAATGCCCTGCTTAATCCCCATTTCCAGGCGCTTGCGGTTCGTGACGAAGATGTCGTCGCCGACGATCTGAATCTTTTTTCCCAGGGCATCCGTCAGCAGCTTCCATCCCTCCCAGTCATCTTCCGCCAGGCCGTCCTCGATAGAGATGATGGGATAGCGGTCGACCAGATCCTGATAGAACGCTACCATCTCCGCCGCTGTCTTCTTCGGTTTTTTCTCCGCCACCAGGATGTATCCGCCGTCTTTATAAAATGAACTCGCTGCCGGATCGAGGGCGATGAAGACATCCTTACCAGGTTTGTATTTGGCCTTGCGGATCGCCTCCACGATGACTATGAGGGCTTCTTCGTTGGATTTCAAATTCGGTGCGAATCCGCCTTCATCACCCACAGCGGTGTTGAAGCCCTTACCCTTCAGGACCGTTTTCAGGGTGTGAAAGACCTCGGCGGCCATCCGGAGTCCTTCCCGGAAATTCCGCGCCCCGGCGGGCATGATCATGAACTCCTGGAGGTCCACATTGTTATCAGCATGCTGACCGCCGTTGATGATGTTCATCATGGGGACGGGGATGTCCTTGGCGCCAACACCGCCGATGTAGCGGTAAAGGGGTAGGTCAACCGCAGCCGCCGCGGCTTTGGCGCACGCCAGAGAGACGCCGAGAATGGCGTTCGCGCCCAAGGCCGATTTATTCTCCGTGCCGTCCAGGGCGATCAGGGCATAGTCGATTGCCCGCTGGTCGAGACAGTCCATACCAATGATTTCCGGTCCGATTTTATCGATAACGTTGCGCACCGCCTTTTCGACCCCTTTTCCCAGGTAACGCTTCTTGTTTCCGTCCCGGAGTTCCAGCATCTCATGTTCCCCTGTCGAGGCGCCGGAAGGTACAGAGGCCCGACCGGTGATTCCCGAATAGATGGTCACTTCCGCCTCCACAGTGGGATTGCCACGGGAATCCAGAATCTCGCGGGCATAAACATTGATGATTTCCGTCATAAAGAACCTCCTGATGATCTTCTTCACGGAGAAGAAGTTGCTTTAGTGGGTTGCTTATGACATAAATGACCGACAATTTGCAAGTAATTATGATGGTGGGAGATCAAAACATGTCTTGATCCCAAGGGCGATCTAATATAAGCTCATCACCCACGTTCAGATGCCGGAAAGGAATGAAGCTATCGCCCGTCATGCGGTCGATGATGTGTATTGTTTCCGACGGGACCCCGGATATAGGTAGGGGCATGGCAAGTGGTTTTTGATATGTTCCGGTATTGGGAATATGCCTGAACTAGATTTCAACGGCCCATTATGGACATTAAACAACTTCACTGAAAATAGTGCGATGGGGCAAACCCGACATGGAGATCTTTGAAGAATGAAAGTGTGGCAGTGGTGAAGCGAGAACATACCAAGCTTCACCTACACCTGAAGAAGTGGCTGGAGAAGGCCGTTCTCGATTATGGGATGATCACGGCGGGAGACCGGGTTCTAGTCGGAGTCTCAGGCGGTGCCGACAGTCTGGTCCTTCTGGACCTTCTTGCCTCACCTATGGTCTTCATCCCGGAATTTACCCTTACTGCGGTCCATGTCAATCTTGGTTTCGCCGGGGGAGAGAAGGATGCAGTCCATATCGAGAAGGAAATCAAGGCCCGGGTTGAGGACTGCGTGCTGGAAAAGACGGACATCGGTCCGGTGGCCCATAGCGAGGTCAACCGTAAAAATCCCTGTTTCCTGTGCTCCCGTCTCCGCCGCCGCCGGATTTTCGAGATTGCCGCCGCCCGGGGGTGCAACCGTATTGCCTTCGCCCATCACCGGGACGATATAATTGAAACCCTGTTGATCAATATGTTTTACGGGCGGGAGATAAGCACGATGAAGCCCAAACAGTCCATCTTCAAGGGGAAGCTGCACATCATCCGCCCCCTGGCCTATCTTGAGGAGGGGCTCATCAAGAAATATGCCGGGGAACGGGGCTTGGCCGTGGTCCCCAATCGCTGCCCCACCAGCGGTACCTCACGGCGGCTTTATGTCAAGGAACTGCTCCGCATGTTGGAGAAGGATAACCGTCAGTTGCGCCACAACATCTGGACGGCCATGCACCATGTGAAGGCCGACTATCTATTATGAATAGGGCTTCCGGTTTGTCGGCGTGGGGGAGAATATAAACATTAGATTTGTTTCGATATCTAAGGTCAAGAGACTATGGCAGCCAAAGAAAGCGCGGCGGAAAAGATCATCGCCCAGAACAAGACGGCGCGCCTCCACTACTTCATCGATGAGACTTATGAAGCGGGCATCGTGCTCGTGGGTACGGAGGTCAAATCTTTGCGGGATGGACGGGCCAACCTCAAGGACAGCTACGCCCTGGTCCGGGAAGGGGAAATCTTTCTCCATGACCTCCACATCAGTCCGTATTCCTTTGGGAACCGCTATAATCACGATCCCCTGCGGACCCGCAAGCTCCTGCTGCATAGCCGGGAAATCAAACGCCTCTATGGCAAATCCCGGGAGCGGGGCTTGACCGTCGTTCCCCTGAAGCTTTACTTCAAACGGGGAAAGGTAAAGGTGGAAATCGGCGTCGGCCGGGGCAAAAAACTCTACGACAAGCGGGAGGCCATGAAGGAAAAGGACGCTCGGCGGGAGATGCGAAGGCGGGACTACTGATCAGGCTTTGTCGCCAAGTATACAGGAGGGAAGAAATGTCGCTGATAACGAAGATTGAAAAGCGGAAGCCCGGGTACTACATGGTCACTTTAAGCGGTCGCCTGGACGGCAATACCTATGCGGATTGCGAGGAAGAAATCCGGCCGCTTCTCGTCACAGACACGCAGGCCATCATGTTTGACATGTCTGAGCTGGATTACATAAGCAGCATGGGTTTGCGCGTCATCCTGAAAACAAGGAAAGACATCGGGAGCAAGGGAGGCAGCATCCATTTGATCAACATGCAGCCCCAGATCGAAAAAGTGTTCGAGATCGTCAATTTGCTGAAGGGGATGACGCTTTTTGCCAGTCTCGAGGAAGCGGACGCATATTTCGACGCCATGCAGAAAAAGGTCCTGGAGGCTCGATGATTGGCGACCGCCACGCCCGAACATTCCATCTTTGCCTTGACATTTACTGATCCGGTAATTAAGATAGAAGCAGGTTTGTAATCGCTCTTTGTCATCCAACAACTTTTGTAAACTCATAATATGAAATAATCGTTATGGGGGCGTCACGGTTTCGACGGGGATAGTTGAAGCTGTAGCAGCGTGCCGAGGTTCCTACAGGCCTCGTTAAATAGGTAGGAAAAAAATAGTCGCAAACGACTACGAATACGCCTTAGCCGCGTAAGA
>JAKQIZ010000114.1 GCA_029561465.1 Deltaproteobacteria bacterium
CCCCCTGGGGGGTGGGAACCGCCGACTATCACAAGGAAGGAGAAAGCGGCGAGAAATTCGGCAATTATCAAACGGTGTTTCTCGTCCGGGAAAGGACCGCGGCCGCGGTCCTCCAGGCCATGCGGAACGGCCGGATGTATGCCCGGCAGGGGAATTTTCCCCATTTTCCCCGGCTGGACGAGTTCTCCGTAAGCGATGCCGCCGGGGAACAACGGGGGGTAATGGGCGAAACAGTCAAAATGGTCGGGAACCCCCACATCCACATCCGCATCTCCGCGGCGTCGCCGGAAACATCGGAACCGTCAGCCAAGCCGGGAACACCCGTCCCGCCGGAATCGTCAGCGACGCAGGGATCGTCAATCCCATCGGTAACGCCTTCCCCGCCGGGGACGCCCGCCGTCAAGGTGCGCCTGATCCGTAACGGTTCCCTGATCGCGGAAACAAGCGGCCCGCTGCCCTTGACCTTCAAGTACGAAGACAAATATTTCCAACCGGGGGAAAAAATATTTTACCGCATGGATATGGAAGGGATGGGCAAGATCGTCGCCAATCCCATATTCATCGTTTTCACGCAAGCAAAGCCATGATCGTATCTGTTCATCAACCTCAGTATCTGCCCTGGCTCGGCTATTTCGACAAGATCGACCGGGCTGATGTCTTCGTGCTTCTGGACAACGTCCAGTACAAGAAAAACGAGTGGCAGAACCGCAACCGGATCAAGACCCCGCAGGGGCCCCAATGGCTCACCGTCCCCGTGCTCTACAAATTTCCCCAGTTGATCTGCGATGTGGGGATCAACGACCGGGAACGGTGGCAGCACAGGCAGCGGCAGGCGCTCCTGTCCAATTACCGGAAAGCGCCCCACTGGCCACTCCTGGAACCATTTTTCGCCGAGATCTTTTCCCGGTCCTGGGAAACCATCGCCGAGTTGAACATCCACGTCGTCCGGGAGCTGACGACGCTGCTGGGAATGACCACGCCGCTTCACGTCGCTTCGGAGCTGCCCCCCTCCCCGGACGATCCGGACGAACGCCTCATCGCCATCACCCGTCATTTTGGGGGCAACGTCTATCTTGCCGGCAGTGGCGGCCGCAACTACATGGACCTGGCCAAATACGGCGATGCCGGCGTGGAGGTGATCTTTCAGGAATATCGACACCCCGTTTATCCACAATTGTGGGGCGATTTTGAACCGTTTATGTCCGTGGTGGACCTAATATACAATCGGGGCCTGGAGGCCCTGGAAATCATCCGGAGGGGAAGATGAACATCCTGGCAATCGGCGCCCATCCCGACGACATCGAATTCGGCTGCGGCGGGACGCTGCTCAAATACATCCGCAACGGGCACGACGTCTATCTGCTGGTCATGACGGATGGGCACAAGGGCGGTCCGGCCCGGTCGCGGCGCTCGGAACAACAGCGTGCGTCCCGGATTCTCAAGCCTAAGGAGGTAATCTGGGGTACATACCGGGACACGGAGCTTTCCCCGAAAATGAATGAAATGGTACAGGATATCGAGGTTATTCTGGACCGCATCGACCCCCATTTTACCTTCGTCCATTATGACGAGGACACCCATCAGGACCACCGCGCCCTGGCCAAGGCGACCGTTTCGGCCACCCGGTATGTGAAGAACGTCCTGTTCTACGAGGGGCCGACGACGCAAAACTTCGTCCCGACCGTCTTCGTGGATATCAAGGATACCCTGGACGAAAAGGTGCAGCTTCTCAAGGCCCACAAGTCCCAGGTAACCAAGACGAATATCGAGGGTCTCTCCATCCTCGACATCGCCCGCTCTACGGCGGTGTTCCGGGGCATCGCCGGGCGGGTCCAGTACGCGGAAGGATTCATGCCCCTGCGGCTGTTCATCAATATTCGGATCTTTTAGCCGTGCGGAAAAATGGTTTGCAAGCGGCGAATCAATGTTTTTCGCCGTTTCGTGATTGAACTTAACGCCTTGTTATGAATAACATTTATACGTTACCCATTCAGAAGCGAAAAAGATTTCTGAGCCGCGGAGAAGCCATTTTTCAAACCAGGTCTCGCGTTGTCGGCGGCCCGTCTGGGCGCCGTCGATCGAGTCAGGCAATTATATGATCACATCAAAGCTGCGCTTATCAATGGCTCGGATCATGGGGATGAGCCTATGATTCCCCACTCCCGTCCCTGTCTCGGCGATGATGACGCCACCGCCGTCCTGAAGGTCCTGGGATCCGGCCGGCTGGTACAGGGGGAAATGGTCGCCGCCCTGGAAGCAGCCTTCGTCCGCTTAATGGCGGGTGAGGAGACTAACGCCAAGTTCCCCGTTCCGGGCGGACGGGGACGGAACCCGGCCTCAATTTCGGGCAATGAATCACATGAAATACACTGTCCGAGAAATGACCCCCCAAGCCCCGCCCGCCCCTTCCACGGGGCGGCCGTCAGCTCCGGTACAATGGCCCTCCATCTGACCCTACTGGCCCTCGGGATCGGCAGGGACGACGAGGTCGTCATTCCAAGCTATGTTTGCGCCTCCCTTTGGCACGCCGTCCGCGCCGCCGGCGCCACGCCGGTGCTTGCGGACTGTGACGGAGAAACCTTCAACATCTGCGCCGCCGACGTGGAAAAACTCATCACGGACCGCACCCGGGCCATTATCGCCCCGCATCTCTTCGGCCAGGCCGCCGACCTCGACGCCCTCCTCGCCTTCGATATTCCGGTAATCGAAGACTGCGCCCAATCCCTGGGAGGCACCTACCGGGATCGGCCGACCGGCGGCTTCGGTGTTGCCGCCGTCTTTTCCTTTTACGCCACCAAGGTGATTGCGTCGGGTGAAGGGGGCCTGGTCGTCTCCCGGGACGGGGGGCTCATCGAACGGATCAGGGATCTCAGGGAATATGACGAGAAAGACGATCTTTCGTTGCGCTTCAACGGCAAGCTCACGGATATCCAGGCCGCCCTGGCCTTGAGCCAGTTGGGCAAACTCCCCGCCTTCATCGCCCGCCGCAAGGCCATCGCCAAGCGGTACGATCGGACGCTGAAGGAGTTCGGTCCGGCGTCGCGGCTTCAGGACGAACGGGCGATGAAACCGCTGGGCCTGCAGCCGCCCCGCCGCCGGGACGACCGGGACCATATCTTTTTCCGCTATGTAGTTATGGTGGAGGAGGAGGCGGCAAAGGTGGCGACAGCCGGGGACACAATGAGCATGTCGGCAGAGGCGGAGGCCTTCATCGCGGCGATGGGGAAGCGGGGCGTGGCCTGCCGACGGCCGGTTTTTCGCCCCCTGCACCGCTATCTGGGGCGGACGGGGTTTGAAACAACGGAAAAGATCTGGCGGCATGCCGTTTCCATCCCCCTTTATCCAGATCTTTCCGACGAGGAAATCACCGTCGTGGAAGCGGCGCTGGAAGAAACTTGCCGGGAGGCGGCGGGCAGATCCGCGGATGAGGACTAAAGCCCAGATGATCTTTTATATGTCCTATGCCGCGTCGACGACTGTTTTTATCACCCTCCTTTTGCCGGAAATGAGGCAATATTTCTTCGGACAAGTGGGGCGCTGGCTCTATATCTTCCTATTCGCCCTATCCTTGTCATACCTCATCACTCCCCCGATGCGCTGGCTGGCCAAAAGGCTCGCGATCCTCGACATTCCCGAAGCGAGAAAGATCCATGAACGGACCACGCCGCTTTTGGGCGGCGTGGCGATCATCATCGCCTTTTCCGCGGCGCTTTTGGCCAATATGGTCCTGGAAAGGGAGATAATGATCATCCTTTACGCCGGCGGTGCGGTGGCCGTCGTCAGCCTGATCGACGACTGGAAGGGATTGCGGGCCCGAGCCAAGCTCGTCATCCAGATCCTCGCCGTCGCGTTCCTCATCGGCAACGGCATTGTCCTGAATCTGTTTCCCGAAGGTACATGGTGGGGCCACGGCCTGAACGTGATCTTTACCATGCTGTGGATCATCGGCATCACCAACGCCATGAACTTCATAGACGGCATGGACGGCCTCGCCGCCGGTCTGGGGGGGATCATCTCCCTGTTTTTGGCCATCGTGGCCTTTCAAACCAATCAGCACATCCTGGGCTGGATCGCCCTGGCCATGCTGGGGAGCTGTCTCGGCTTTTTGCCGTACAACTTCCGGCCCACCCGCCCCGCCGTTATCTTCCTCGGCGATACGGGCAGCATCTTCCTGGGCTTCATCCTGGCGAGCCTGGCTATTGTGGGCGAATGGGCGGACAACAATCCCATCGCATCCTTTTCTGCGCCGGTATTGATCTTCTGGGTCCTGATCTTCGATATGACCTACATCACCGTGGAGCGGATCCTTACCGGCAAGGTGAAGAACGTGAAACAGTGGCTGGAATACGTCGGCAAGGATCACCTCCACCACCGCACCTACGCCTTGCTGGGCGACCGGAGAAAGGCCGTATTGTTCATCTACCTGCTGTCCATCACACTCGGGCTGAGTGCCATCGCCCTCCGCTACGCCCGGCCGGTGGACGGCATTCTCCTAGTCATCCAGGCCTTTCTCATCACCGTAGTTGTGTCCATTCTCGATTATTCGGGGCGAAATCGTTGAGGAACCACGGAATACCGCTTGACAAACATATTATTCGTTAATAGTTTAGGCGACATTTTAATCCAAAGTTGATAAACAAAGGAGCGTTGACCCCTTGAGCAATACCTACCGCTGCAAGAAAAAAGGAAATCTAATCACCGAGGTCTGCCACGATCAGACCTGCGAGTGGCGCCTGAAGAACGAGGCCTTCTTCAACTGCACCTGGGTGGCCTGCAACTTCGGTCCCTTCACATTGGAAGAGGTGGGGGAAATGATGGGGGTAACCAGGGAGAGGATCAGGCAGATCGAGGCCAAGGCCTTAAAGAAGCTGCAGCACAAAAAGAGACGCGATCAGTTGCGGGATTTCGCTTCTCCCGACAGCGAGTGGGATTTTTGACGGCCCGGTGAATTTTCCCGCCGGCCGGGCGGCGAAAGAATCCCCTTTTCTTTGCGGTCTTTCAACCCTTTTTCATCTTGGCGAGAAATTCTTTGGTCATAAACTCGGTCATGCGTATCTTCCGTTCCGGGCTGGAAAAGAGATGGACCATGACCTCGAACTCCATCTCCAGGGATGATTGTTTATCGAGTTTTTCCGCCATCACCGAAATCTTCTTGACCGCGGCGATTACTCGGCCGGAACGGGCCGCCAGCCCCTCCGCCATGGCGACGGCTTCGTCCATAAACCTTTCCGGAGTGGCCACCTTATTGACCAGACCGATCCGCAAGGCCTCGCGGGCCCCGATAGGCTCCCCCAGCATGCTTATCTCCTTCGCCTTGGCCATGCCGACGAGATTTCTCAAGGGGCTGAAGAGGGGATTCAAACCAAACCGCAGCTCCGGATGACCGAATATGGCGCTCTCCGAGGCAATGATTAAATCGCAGACGGTGGCGATATTGAAGCCACCACCCAGGGCAATGCCCCCCACCGCTGCGATCACCGGCTTTCCATAGGTGTAGATCTTGCCCAGATACTTCAGGATGGAATGAAAGTAGTCGGCAATCTCGTCATCGGCAAGGGCCGCCATCTCCTTGATATCCATGCCGGCGGAAAAGACGTAGTCCCCCCCCGTGATGATCAGCACCTTTACCTCATCATCGTTTTCCAGTTCGTTGAGAACCGCGTGCAGTTCGGCCCGCATTTCCCGGGAGAGGGCGTTCATCTCCCGGGGCCGGTTCATGGTGACGACGGCGTAACCGGATGTCTTTTCCAGGAGGATCGTATTATACATCTCTACGCCCCGCCACCCGTTCCTTTAGTTCCTTGCCCACCTTGAAAAAGGGCACCCGGCGCTCTTGAAGATCGAGGGTGACCGCCGTCTTTGGGTTTCTCGCCCGCCGTGCCCGGCGGTTTTTCACCAGGAAGGCGCCGAAATCACGGACATCGATTCGTTCACCTCTTGCCAGGGCCTCCTTCATGGCGTCGAACATCCGATAGACGGCGAAGGCAATATCACTGGCACGATAACCGGGAAACTCGGCCTGCACCTTGGCCACCAATTCTCTTTTCGTCATGATTTTCTACTCGTAAAGGTGGTATGCCCCCGCCGGAACGGTATCCTGGCGTTGCCATTCCGCCCGCAGGGCCGAGAGGCCGCTTTGAAACAAGACCTCCCAAAACGACTTTTTCTTGGTTGTATAGACTAGTTCCGGCTTTTCCTTCATTCCCGCCAGTTTGCCCGCCAGTTGCACGGCGTGGTTGAAGTCCCCCAGTTCATCCACCAGTCCCACCTGTTTGGCCTGGCGTCCGGAAAAGATCCGGCCGTCGGCTATGGCCTTCACCTTCTCTCCGGACATTTTTCGCTCCCGGACGATGATCTCCAGAAAATGTTCGTTCATATCGTCGATCACCCCCTGCAGGAGGGCCCTTTCCTCCGGTGTCATCTCCCGGGCGGGGGAGCCGATGTCTTTGTATTTGCCGCTTTTGATCACCGATGATTTCACGCCGATCTTGTGCATGAGTTCCTGGGCATTTACCAGGTGCATGACCGTCGAGATGCTGCCGGTGATCGAGCCGGGATTGGCGACGATACGTTCGGCGCCGCAGGCGACAAGATAACCGCCGGAGGCCCCGACGGAACCGATGGAGGCAACCACTTTTTTCTTTTTTCTCAATTCCCGTACCGCTTCGTAGATCTCCTGGGATGGCGCCACGGCCCCTCCGGGACTGTCGATCCTTAGGATCACGGCCCGGATGGAATCATCCCGGGCGGCCTCTTCACAAGCCTCGATGGTCTCCCGGCCGTCGGTAATCACTCCTTCCACCACGATCGCCGCCACCAGTTCGGCTGGCAACAGGGATTTGCGTTTCCCAGTCAGGGCGCTGATACCGAACACGAGGGCGGAAAAGACCATCGTCATCATGATGAGGATGATGATGGCCAGAAGGATGGGATGTCTTCTCATGTTTTACGGCGCTCTACCGGTTACCCGTCCGAATCCAAAATCCGCGCATCCGCCAGCGCCTTGCCGAGACTGGAACCGATGTTTTCGCGGTTGTTGAGATACTGGTGCACCGCTGGCCCTTCGGCGGCCGTTTCGTAGTCTTTGATGCTCAAGCGGATCTTCCGGCCTTTGGAGTCGATACTCTTGATGGTGGCCGTGACCTCGTCACCCACGGCAAAGATCTCCGACGCCGATTTTACCCGCTTTTGACTCAGCTCCGAGATATGTACCAGGCCTTCGATGCCCTCCTCGATCTCCACGAAGATGCCGAAGTCGGTAATGTTGGTGACCTTTCCGGAAACCACGGCACCAGCGCCGTATTTGGTGGTAAATTCCTCCCAGGGGTTCTTCTCGATCTGCTTCACCCCCAAGGAAAACTTTTCGTTTTCCACATCCACATTCAAGACCATCGCTTCGATCTCCTGGCCCTTCTTGAAGACGTCAGAGGGATGCTTGACCTTTTGCGTCCAGGAGATGTCGGACAGGTGAATCAGGCCGTCGATGCCGTCTTCTATCCCGACGAATACTCCGAAGTTGGTGATGTTTCTAACCACGCCCCTGATGACCGTTCCCACCGGATATTTTTCCTTCAAGGTCTCCCAGGGGTTGGACATGGTCTGCTTGAGGCCCAGAGAAATACGTTTTTCCTCGTTTTTAACTTCCAGGATCATAACCTGAACTTGTTGGCCCGGTGACAAGACCTTGGAGGGATGTCGGATCTCCCGCGTCCAGAACATCTCCGAGATGTGCACAAGTCCCTCCACACCAGGTTCGAGCTCCACAAAGGCGCCATAATCGGTAAGATTCACCACCCGGCCCGGCATGATGGCATTCACGGGGTATTTTTCCTGGATCGTTTCCCAGGGGTTTTCCGTCAACTGCTTGAGCCCCAGGGCCACCCGCTCCCGTTCACGGTCGAAGGAAAGGACCTTCACCTGCAGCTTCTGCCCCTTGTTGAAACCGTCCGATGGGCGGGAAATGCGCCCCCAGGAGATGTCGGTGATGTGGAGGAGTCCGTCGATGCCGCCTAAATCGATAAAAATTCCGTAATCGGTGATATTTTTGATCGTCCCCTCGACTATTTTGCCCTCTTCTATATTTTCCAGGGTCGCGCGTTTCTCCTCCTCACGCCGCTTTTCCAGAATGGCCCTTCGTGACAGGACGACATTGTTCCGTTTCCGATCGTATTTGATTACATTGAAGGGAAGTTGCTGACCGACAAACTGATCGAGATCCCGGATTGGCCGGATATCCACCTGCGAGCCCGGCAAGAACGCCGGGATGCCGATATCCACCGACAGCCCTCCCTTGACCCGTTCGATGATCGTTCCGGTCATCACTGTATTATTTTCACAGGCATATTTGACTTCGTCCCAGATCTTGAGACGCGCTGCCTTGTCTTTCGATAGCACCAGATTTCCGTCTCCGTCCCGGCGATCCACCAGCACCTCGACGGAATCGCCGACGGCGATATTGACGTTGCCCTCTGCGTCCCGTAACTCCTTGGCGGGGATGTAGCCCTCGGTCTTCCAGCCCACATCGACCATGATCGTGTCCGGGTTTATCTGGACAACCTTTCCCTCGACGACTTCTCCTAACTGCAAGGTTTGAAGGGACTGTTCATACAACTCTCTGAATCCCATATCTTCTTCCCTGCCCGCCGCCGCCTTTGTCTCATCTGCCTTGCTTATGGGCGTTTCACTTTTCACCTCTTGAGTTTGGGATGTTTCATTGACATCACTACCGTTTACCATTAACTCTGTACCCCCTAAAATTTTGAATATACCGCCGCTATGTCAAGGTGCACTAACACACTGAATATAAAAGATCAAGAGAATTCACGGGAA
>JAKQIZ010000152.1 GCA_029561465.1 Deltaproteobacteria bacterium
CCTTAAGGTTATGGCCGCGTGGGGTTATGAGTATAAAACAAATATGGCCTGGATTAAGGACCAAGGAAGGGGGCGCGGCTGGTTCCTAAAATCCAAGCATGAGTTGATATTGATCGGAACGCGGGCCAATACGCCTCACCCAAAAGAGCGCCCCGACTCCTGCTTCGAGGCAGACCGCGGCCCCGTTCACAGCCGCAAGCCGCAAGCCATATATGACATAATCGAATCAATGTATGATGGCGCAAAACTGGAAATGTTTTGCAGAGAACCGCACAAGGGATGGGCCAGTCATGGCAATGAACTGTGAACCTGGGGCGAGCAACGAGCGGTCCTATAGCGGGCATTACATGAAGGCCGGGAGGGAGGGCCAAATGCGAAAGACGCACATCATCATCCATCACACGGACGGAGACGACGGACCGGCCGCCAACATCGCCTCGATCCGCCATTGGCATAAGGACCATCTCAACTACGCCGACATCGGCTACCACGCCGTGTGCGAACTCGTGGGCGAGGAATACGAAATCATTATCGGCCGGGATTGGGATTGGGATGGCGCGCACACCCTCGGCCATAATCAAACCGGTTTTGGTTTTAGTTTCGTAGGGCGGTTCACCGATTATGAAATCCCGGAGGCCCAACTCGTTCGCGGAGTGATGGGCGTGAGGATGATTATGAAAACGCTCGGCATCCCGCCCTCGGCCGTCTTCCCCCATCGCCAATTCAATTCGACCGATTGCCCGGGGAAATTATTTCCGTGGGATCGATTCGTGAAAATGATCGGAGGATAAACCGTGGAAAAATTATTGGAACTCGTCAGTACGATCCTCGCGCTCGAAAAGGAATTGAAGGAGTTGATCGGATCGGCGGCCGACGCGATTGCGGCCGAGAAGGATCGGAAACGCCGGAAACGTCTCGCCAAGGCATTTGCCGAACGCGATTTGGAGGCCATCCGTGAAATATTATTCGCTGTCGATTAAAAAGCGCGGTCTTTTCCTTCCCCTCATCCTTTCGCTCATTTTTTGGGCGGTGGTATTTTTTGCCATTTTCGGATGTTCGGGATGTTCGAAGTACGATCCCTCCCTTTACCCCTCCTACGATGTTCTCAACCCGGGCGAGGACGTCCGGCGCAATCCCCTCGGGTTCAACGCGGACGGCAACCTCATCGTCACGCCCTCGTTCATCGCGTGGGTTGACGAATTGAAACAAGAGGTCATTAAACTCCGGAAGGCGATCAAATGATGACGCTCACCTATATCGCCAAATTCGACGCGGCCCATTTCCTTCCGGACTACGTTGGCCCCTGCGGAAACCTTCACGGCCACACGTGGCGCGTGGAAGTCGAGATCGCCGGTTCGCCGAATCCGGAAACCGGAATGATCGTTGACTTCAAGGAAATCAAA
>JAKQIZ010000175.1 GCA_029561465.1 Deltaproteobacteria bacterium
AATGTTCCATTTGGGACGGCATCGTAAAAAGATCCGCAGGCGAGGCGCGCGAATCCTGAGGAATGAGGCGTACTGGGACGTACGTCGCAGTGACGAGGGATGAAGCGCAACGAAGCATCCGGACTTTTTACGATGCCGTCATGATTTAGAGTTTGTTCTTAAATAACATTGCGATAGGGCGCGCTCGTATTTATGCCGGATTTGGCCGCGCCGATTAAGCAAAACCGCAGGCGTAGTGGCGCTACGTTGAGGATTTTGCGAAGGTTGAAGGCCCATGCCGGATGCCCACCTTATCGCCACGTCATCAATCATGGCCGGCAATCCCAGGGGGAAATCCTCGATGACCGACGTCTTTTTCTATGCCCTTCTCGCCGCCGACGGCCTCTTTCTGGTCCTCCTCGTCGCATTGCTGTTCAAATCGTCGTCCCGGCCGCTGGCCGCGATCGACCACCGCCTGGAAGGCATGGAAACGCTCCAGGAAAGGCTGGAGCGGACCCTCCGGGAGGATGGCCCCAGAGATCGGGAAGAGTTGAACCGGTCCCTCCGGGACGTGAGCGAGTCGCTCCTGGTCCGGCTGGCGGAAAACATGTCCCTGCAGAAGGACCAGTGGGAGATATTCTCCCGGCAATTGACGGACCTTGCCGTCCAGAGCATCCAGAAGCTCGACAGGATAAACGAAAGCGTCGCTCTTCAGTTACGCAATCTCCAGGAGGACCAGCGCCGGCAATTGGAGGCGATCCGCGCCACGGTGGACGAAAAACTTCAGGACACCCTGGAAAAGCGCCTCGGGGAGTCCTTCCGCCTGGTGAGCGAACGCCTGGAAACGGTCCAGAAGGGTCTGGGGGAGATGCAGACCCTGGCCGCCGGCGTCGGGGATCTGAAGAAGGTCCTTACCAACATCAAGACCCGGGGAACCTTCGGGGAGATCCGGTTGGGCACCCTCCTGGAAGAGATACTCAGTCCTAACCAATACGCCGTCAATGTGGCCACCAAACCGGACAGCGACCACCGGGTGGAATTCGCCGTGCGGATGCCGGGGCGGCACGATGATCCCCGACAGGTCGTCTGGCTCCCCCTGGATGCCAAGTTCCCCCAGGAAGATCATCTGCGGCTCCTGGAGGCTCAGGAGCAGGGAAATCCCGGGCAGGTGGAGGAGGCGTCCCGGCAACTGGAACGGACGCTCCGGGACATGGCCAAGAGCATTCGGGACAAATATCTGGCGCCGCCTCATACTACCGATTTCGCCATCATGTTCCTGCCCACGGAGAGCCTCTACGCCGAAGTCCTCCGCCGGGACGGACTCTTCGCGCAGCTCCAGCGGGAATTTCGGGTCGTGATCACCGGCCCCACCACTCTGGCCGCCCTCCTGAACAGCCTGCAGATGGGCTTCCGCACGCTTGCCATCGAGAGGCGCTCCAGTGAAGTATGGGAACTCCTGGGCGCGGTGAAGACGGAATTTGCCAATTTCGGCGGCATCCTGGAAAAGACACGAAAAAAGATCATGGAGGCGGGCAATACGATCGAAAAGGCCGCTGTCCGCTCCCGGGCCATCGAGAGAAGGCTGCGGGACGTCCAGGGTCTTCCGGCGCCGGAGGATGGAGGTGGGGAATCCGGAGCGGAAGACGCCGGCGATAACGGTGCTCCCTATAACCGAAGCTAATCAAAGCATGGCGGGACCGATGGTCGTTCCCGCCTTTGCGGCGGCGGCGCCAGGCGCGGCCGTCCCCGCAGGATCATCAAAGCGCCGGGGCGAGGAAACCGCCTTGGCGGGGGAAAGGAGCTTTCTCTTGAAGGGAACGATCGTCAATACCGGAGCGGTCATCGCGGGGAGCCTCATCGGTCTGGCAGCGGGAAAGCGCATGCCCCCGGGCCTCAAAACGATCCTCATGCAGTGTCTGGGTCTCTCCACCATCCTCATCGGCCTGCAGATGGCCCTTTCGGAACGGGACGTGATCCCCGCCATCGGCTGCCTGCTGCTGGGCGCCCTAACGGGAGAGCTGCTCAAAATCGAAAGTGGGATCGACCGGCTGGGGGAATGGCTGAAGGCTAGGGCCCGTTCCGAATCATCGACCTTTGTGGAGGGCTTCGTAACCGCTTCACTTCTCTATGTAACGGGGGCGATGGTGATCGTAGGTTCCATCCAGGACGGCGCCACCGGGGATGCGACGACCCTTTATATCAAGTCCCTCCTCGATGGAGTCGCATCCATAGCCTTTGCCTCCACCTTGGGCATCGGCGTCGCCTTTTCCGCCTTGAGCGTCCTGTGCGTCCAGGGCGTCCTGACGCTGCTGGCGGCGCACCTGAGCTTCCTGCAGCAACCCGCGGTACTGGGCGCCATCACCGCCACAGGGGGGCTGCTCATCGTCGCCATCGGGCTCAACCTCCTCAACGTGGCGAAAATCCGCATCGGCAACCTGATCCCCGCCCTGATCTACGCCGCCATCTGGGCCGTGTACGGCGGGTAATGAGGAAGGGATTGTTTTTAAGCGCGACGGTCGATCGAAACATGGAAACCGAAAATCCGCGCTCGGTCCGCTCCTCACGATGAGGCGCAGCTTCAGCGCATCTCCCGAATGACCTTGCCCCGACTCAAAAAGGAAATGCCCCGATTGCCTTCGAGATTCAACATGATGGATTCGATCAGCGGTTCACTGACCGGTACATCGGACAGCCACTCCACCAGGAAATTGGCCCCCGTACCGCTGGTGTCCGACTGGGGAATAAAATAATTCACCGCTCCCAGGGGAGGCAGGGGGTGTTCCCCAACGAGGAATTCCTTGACGAGCTTGCCGTCATTGTTGAAATAGAGGACCTTTGTGACCTTGATGGGATTTTTCAGATCGGTGTTGTGGATGGCAAGAAAGGCGCTCAGATCGAACTTCTTGCTCTCGATATAGGGGATGTTGGAATAAATGGGCACGTAGAGGACCTGCCCCCGGAGCTTATTCTCCGCGGTATCGGCCACCTTGAGGGTTTCGGGGCGGAAATCCCCTGCCGCCTGCCCGTTCAATGGCGGCGCTTCCTTTCCGGAACAGGCGATTACGGAGAAAAACAGCGCAATGATCGCGATGGTCCTGATGAGCCGGCCCATATTATTCATGATTCCCTCCTCACTGCCATATCTGGACGACATATAAAAGGGGAATGGAGGCCCTGTCAATATAATTATAAACGAGAAAGCCCCCAGTCCGAATCCGGAGGGGGGGCTTTCTCCTGAATATGAAGGCTCGATTATTTCTTTGCCGCCGCTACAGCATCGCGAAGCTTTTTCCCCGCGGTAAACTTGGGGACCTTTTTGGCCTTGATCTTGATGGCCTTGCCGGTCTGGGGATTTCTTCCGGTGCGGGCTGCTCTTTTAAAGACCTTGAAGGTTCCGAAGCCGACCAAGGTAACGGCTTCATCCTTCTTCAGGGCCCCGGTTATGGTTTCCAGAACACAGTTGACCGCTTCCTCCGCCGTTTTCTTCTTCCCTACCACTGAAACCACCGCATTTACCAGATCTCCCTTGTTCATCTCTTGCCTCCTTTTTTATTTATCGTCCACCGCCCTGCACGGTTCAACGACC
>JAKQIZ010000180.1 GCA_029561465.1 Deltaproteobacteria bacterium
CGACCCGCATCATCAGGGATGCTTTCATCGACATGGCCCTGTACCTGGAGTGCCTCTTTCTCCTCCACGGGGTGAATGAAATCCTGGTCGAGGACATTATCCACTGTGTGGAAGAAGGCTACACCAAGACCATGAAAAATCTCAGAAATATCGAAATTCCGAAACCGAAGATCAAAAGGAAGACTGCCGTGGATCGTTTTCTCAAGAAACTGGAACAGGACGGAATCTGATCGGGTGCTGTCCGGGGGGGTGAATCTCAATGAAAGGAGGATCAGTCATGCAAATTCAGGAAGCAGCAAAGGCATTGAATACAGGAGGCGGCCATCAGCCGCTTGCACTCCCGGACGGCAACCCTTTTCAGGGTGGCAACGGCGAAGGAGAATTCTACCTCTCCAAGAGCCGTTTGAACCGCTATATCGCCTGCCCCCGCAGTTACCTTCTGCACTACGATCTGGTGATTGTCCCACTCCGGCCGGACCGGGATCTCCTCATCGGCCGGTCAACCCACCGCCTCATCGCGGCCCATCACCTGGCCCGGAAGAAAGAAGAGTTCATCGACGCCCAGAGCGTTCTCGACAGCTTCTGGTCGAAGTACATACAAAAAGAAGAGCCGCCGGAGGACCGGCAGGATATGGAAGCGGCGCGGACGGAATCCTTCCGGTATGCGCAATTGTTCATCCGGGATGTCCCCCTCGATCCCCTGGAGATCGAAAGGGATTTTTCCATTCCCCTGATCGATCTCGAAAACGGCGACACCCTGCCGGTTCCCCTGGTCGGCGTCATCGACCTCGTGGATCAGCCGAACGGCATCCCGCGCCCCCTGGAAATCAAGACCCGCGCCCGCAAGGCTGACGCCTGGCAGGTCCGGGTGGCGCTGGAACTGACCTGTTACGCCTGGTGGGTCCGGCAGCGGATCATGGAAACCGGCGCCGGCGAGCCCGATGAAATCCCCGTCGGTTACGTCAACATCATCAAGACCAAGACCCCCACGATCCAGTGGCAGACGGATTGCCGCACTATTGTCGATTTTCTCGCTCTCTACAACACCGCCCGGGCCGTCTATGAAAACATCATGGATCGGAGGTTCTACCTGAATCCGGGCACACACTGCAACTGGTGCGATTATCCGGCTGTCTGCGGGAAGAACAAAGACGCGATCGTGAGGAACTTCGGCGACGCCGCGTACCTTCGCCTCTGGGAAGCGGATCTGATCTGAGCTGTCCGGGGGTGAAGGGAGGTGATGCGATGGAACTGAAGGAATCGGAAATAGTCAGGAAGGACGAAGCGGGAAAGAGAATTTTATGCATTGGCAAAATCCACAAAGGCAGAAAAACCATGATTTTTGCCTTTCCACGGAAAGGAGGAAACGAAGATGTCACAGTTTCACAAGGCAGAGAGGAAGAAGGGAAAACTTAGGCTGGCCATCGCCGGTCCCGCGGGATCGGGGAAGACCTACTCGGCGCTCCTGATCGCCCTGGGTCTGGGCGGGCGGATCGCCATGATCGACACGGAACGGGGATCCGGGGAGCTCTACGACCACCTGGGGGAATACGATGCCTGCACCATCCATCCGCCTTTCGAGCCCAAAAAATACGTCGAGACTATCCGGGCTGCGGAAGATCTGGGCTACGAGACGATCATCATCGATTCCCTGTCCCACGCCTGGGTGGGTCAGGGCGGACTGTTGGATGTCCACGGCCACATCGCCGACAAGACGGGCAACTCCTGGAGTGCTTGGCGGCAGGTGACGCCCAAGCACAACGAGCTGGTGGACGCCATGCTCCAGTCCAAGTGCCACATCATCGCGACCATGCGGAGCAAGATGGAATACGCCCAGGTGGAGGAGAACGGGAAGAAGCAGGTCAAGAAGCTCGGGATGAGCCCCATTCAGCGCGACGGCATGGAGTACGAGTTCACCGTCTTTATCGATCTCGATCAGCAACACACCGCCACGACCACCAAGGACCGGACGACCCTGTTCGACGGCCAGTACTTTGTGCCCACCGTCGAAACGGGAAAGACGCTCCTCGCCTGGCTGGAGAACAACGGGCAGGCGTCACCGGGAGCGGTTGCCCAGGAGAAGCCGCTTACCGGGCAGATGAAGGAAGAGTCCCAGGAAAACCGGGGCAAGGCCGCTGCGATGACGAAGACGGAGGCGACGGCATTGCAGCAGAAAGCGGCATCGACACAGCTGGCACGGCAAACCGATGAGACGGGGGAAGGTTCTGTTGCACCCATGCAGGGTGAAGCGAAACCGGATATGCCCGCCGGGATGACCGACGGCCTGAAGACCCTCTTTGCCCGGATCGGCGCTCTCGACCTGCCGCGGGAGGGCTACAAACGCTACTGCTACAAGCGCTACGGCATCGCCTCCATGACGGAAATGTCGCCGGAGCAGATCGCCGAACAGGCGAAGCTCCTCGATTCCCTCAAGCGGCCCGCGCGCCTGAAGGAGTTCAGGACCGTGCTGGAGGGTTTCGGCGGCAATGGCCAGGGCGCGGGAGGTTCAGCATCCATGAGTGCTCCCTCCTTGAACGCAGTGGGAACGGAAGCGGCACCGGTTTCAACGCGAGGCGCCGGCAGACCGGCCTCGATCCCGGTCCAGGCAGTCCCGGGAGCCGCCTCGGCCGCCGGCGGGTTCGATCTGTTTTAAACCAAATTCAAACCCCTCGTCTCTCCTTTGCCAAAAGGGATTCAGCATAAAGACCCCTCTTGGAAAGGGGAGACGGGGACTCTGATGGAAGGAGAATCACCATGAAGATTGAAAGGATCACCTTACAGGATTTCAAGTGTTTCGAGGATATGAACATCCGGTTCACGAAACCCGTCAATCTGATCTTCGGCGAGAACGCCTCGGGGAAAACCACGATTGCCCAGGCCATCGCCCTGGCCCTGACCGGCCGGGTTAATGGCCAGAACGGCGGCGGCAGCGACCGGCGTCCCCTGGTGCGCCATGACGCGGCGGAGTTCGCCGTCTCTGTCTCCCTTTCCCAAAACGGTGTCCCCGGTCGTTTGGAGCATTACGATCTAACCCAGTACGCCAGCGCCAAAGAGAGCACCGATCCCGAGGCATTGTTCCAGGGACTGAAGACGAACAGGGAGACCCTTGGGGCCCTCCTGGAGACAACCGGCTTCCTCAGCCTCCACCCCGATGAGAAGAAACGGATCCTCTTCGAGCTGTTGCCGGATCTGAAGGTGGACGGGAGCAACATGGCCCGTCACCTGGCCGCCTGGCTGAAGGCACGACCGGAGATGTTCGCGAAGCACGACATCACCCCGGCTGAGGACCTCCTGGGGATGCTTGCCTCGCCGGCTACGCTGGAAGAGGCCTACGACCAGGCCTACGAGGAACGACGGATCGCCCGGCGGGAACTGAAGATCATGGGCGATTCTCCCCGGCTTCCCAGGGGACTGACCAGGGAACAACTGGAGACAAGCCTCAACGGGAAACGCGAAGAACTGTCCTCACTCCATGTCGCTATCGGCGAGACGAAGGGCATGGCGGAGGGGGAACGCAGGCAGATCGAGCGGGAACTGGCAACCATCGCCCAGGAATTGGAACGTCTGGAGACGCTCCTGAGAGATGCCGATCCGGAGGAAATCGAAACCCGACTCGACGATCTGGAAAAAGAGCGCCTTGCCGTCGGGAAAGAGATCCAGAGCCTGAAGGAAGACTACGCTGCCCTCCAGCGGGAGACGGGGAAGCTCCTGGCTCGGCAGGAACAGGAAGAAAAGAACCGGGAAAAGGCCAAGACCTTCACCGGCCACTGCCCGGTATTTCCCGAGGTGATCTGCAAGACCAAAGCCGTGACCGCCAGAATCACGGCTGTCGTTGCCGATCAAAACGGAAACGATGCCGCCATCGAAGCGCAGACGAAAAAGACGAACGAC
>JAKQIZ010000016.1 GCA_029561465.1 Deltaproteobacteria bacterium
CGGCATCGTCAGCGCCAAAGGACGGGTCATCGGGGCCGGACCTTACGACAATTTCATCCAGACGGACGCCTCCATCAATCCCGGCAACAGCGGCGGCCCCCTCTTCAATATGGAGGGTAAGGTGATCGGCATCAATACCGCTATCGTGGCCCAGGGCCAGGGAATAGGCTTTGCCATTCCCATCGCCATGGCGAATAATGTCCTTCCCGACCTCAAGGCCAAGGGTAAGGTAACCCGCGGATGGATGGGAGTTACGGTCCAGGATATTACCGAGGACATGGCCCGCTCCCTCCAGCTTAAAGACCGTCGGGGCGCCATCATTACCGAGGTCTTCAAGGGCGATCCGGCGGATCTGGCGGGATTGCGGCCGGGGGACATCGTTACGGCCATCAACGGCAAGAAGATCAAAGACACGCACGAACTGCTTTTGCTGATCTCCTCCTTCCACGTGGGCGACAAGGTCAGCATTTCGGTCCTCCGGGACGGGCGGGCGATGAATTTTCAGGTTACCGTGGCGGAACGTCGGGATCGGCCGGAGACTGCCCGATCCAGTCGGGGCGGATACGAGCATTATGGACTGGCCGTTGGTGACATCACCCCGGAAATCGCCCGTTATCTGGGAATCCCGAAAAAGACGGGCGTGATCGTCATGCGCGTCCAGCCGGGCAGTCCAGCCGATGAAGTGGGTATTCAACCCCAGGATGTTATTCTGCAGGTGAACAAGGTCAAGATCTCCTCGGTAAAGGATTATCTACGGGAGGTGAACAAGAAGGCGGCCAGTGGAAGCGTGATGCTCCTCATCAAGAGGGGACAGGCCACCTTCTTCGTCGCGCTGCGCAAATAAAGGGGAGGCTTACAAGCCTTTGTCGAAGCGAGTTTTGTCTGTTCTCCCATAGTTGTGTGATAGCGGGTCCCGGTCTGCTGAAGATCGCTTTATGCCGGCACGGCGGTAGGGTCGGGCCGGGGTGGAAACCGTATTCTGCCGCCGCCATGGGTGGACGGATAAACACAAGCACCGGGAAGGTATCCTGTCGTGGATAAGGCGCGATGGCTTGACGACACTTATCGAATCCTGGACGATCACTTCGGAAACCTTCACTGGTGGCCCGGCGATTCTCCTCTGGAAGTCATTGTCGGGGCAATCCTGACCCAGAATACGGCCTGGAAAAATGTCGAGAAGGCCATTGCCGCCCTCAGGCGGCATGCCCTTCTTTCGGTGGCGGCGTTGGTGGAAATTCCGGAGTGTGAGCTTGCCGGGTTGATCCGTCCGTCCGGGTATTACAATGTCAAAGCCCGGCGCCTCAAGGCCTTTTTTATCTTTCTTCGCGATGAGTTCCGTGGGTCCTTGGAGGTCATGTTTTCCGAGGATGTCCCGATGCTGCGGCAAAAATTGCTGGGGATCAAAGGCATCGGCGCCGAAACGGCGGACAGCATCCTCCTGTATGCCGGTGGTAAACCGGTCTTTGTCGTGGACGCGTACACCCGTCGTATCCTGAGCCGTCATGGCATTGTCGCCACCCGGTCTTCCTACGGGGAAATCCAGCGCCTCTTTATGGATCGCCTTCCCGCGGATGCCGCTTTGTTCAATCAATACCATGCCCTGATCGTTTATACCGGTAAAAACTATTGTCGAAAGCAGCCCCGGTGCCAGGAATGTCCGCTTTATCCCTTCTCCGTACCGCAACATATTGACATGGACATGAACGGCAGGCACAAGAAACCCCGGACCGCAACTGCTCTAGGGGAAGTTGTTTAGCGGGTGAAAACAACCTTGGGGGTGATGGAGATGCTGAAGAAGATCGATGATTGCCGTTGGGAGGTGCCCCAGTCCGGGGGGATGCGGGTCCCTGGGATCATTTACAGCAGCGAGCGCCTCCTCAGGGACATGGGGAGCGACGAAAGTCAAAAACAGGTGGCCAACGTGGCCCATCTGCCGGGAATCGTCAATTATTCCCTGGCCATGCCGGACGTCCACTGGGGATATGGCTTCCCCATTGGCGGGGTGGCGGCCTTCGATGTGGAGAACGGGATAATTTCCCCCGGTGGGGTGGGTTACGACATCAACTGCGGCTGCCGCCTCATGACGACCCGCCTTGCCTATGAAGAAATACGAGGAAGCTTGCGGGAACTCGTGACAGCCCTCTTTCAAAATATCCCTTCCGGCGTCGGTTCGAAGGGTGATTTGAAACTGTCCGTTAAAGAAGAGAAAAAGGTCCTCGAAGAAGGGGCGGCCTGGGCGGTTCGCCAGGGATACGGGACCCCCGCGGACCTGGAAACCACTGAGGACGGCGGCCGCATGGCCGGGGCCGACCCGGAACAGGTAAGCGACCGGGCCCTGGAACGGGGCCGGGAGCAGTTGGGCACCCTGGGGTCGGGGAATCATTTTCTGGAGATCGAGGTGGTGGAGGAGATCTTCGATCCGCAAGCGGCCGCGGCCTTCGGCCTGGAACTCCATCAGGTCGTGGTGATGATCCACAGTGGTTCCCGGGGCCTGGGATACCAGGTCTGCGACGACTACCTGTCCAGGATGGTCAAGCATGTGAATGAGTTAGGCTTTTCACTTCCGGATCGACAGTTGGCCTGCTCCTTCCTGCGGGATCGCCGCGGCCAAGATTACTACGCCGCCATGGCGGCGGCGGCCAACTATGCCTGGGCCAACCGTCAACTCCTCATGCACTGGACCAGGGAAACCTTTGAAAAGACATTGAAAAAGAGTCCCCGGGAGGTGGGGATGCGACTCCTGTATGATGTCTGCCACAATATCGCCAAACTCGAAACCTTCTCCATAGGCGGCCGGGAAAGGCAACTCTGCGTCCACCGCAAAGGGGCTACCCGTGCCCTGCCGCCCGGCCATCCGGCGCTTCCCCCGGCATATAGCGGGGTTGGCCAACCCGTCCTCATCCCGGGTAACATGGGCGCCGGTTCCTATGTCCTGGCGGGGATGCAGCGGGCCTTCGAGGAGACCTTTGCCAGCGCCTGCCATGGCGCCGGTCGGGTCATGAGCCGGAGCCAGGCCATAAAGGCCAGCAAGGGACGGGCGATAGTCCGGGAAATGGCGGAACTGGGGGTAACGGTCATGGCCAGCGGTCGTGGCACCCTGAGTGAGGAGATCCCGGGGGCCTACAAGAACCTGGAGGAGGTGGTCGCAGTGGTCCACCGGGCGGGACTCGCCCGGAATGTGGCCCGCCTTCGGGCCGTGGGCTGCATCAAGGGCTGATGGCGTCGAGACGACGCCGGAGGAAAAATCATGAACTTCGGAACAGCGTCATGGAAAGCCGACCAATGCGATATTCATATCCCTTCCCAAGCCCTGGAGATCGGTCTTATCAATCGGGTCGTCGCTGATGATGATTACCAGGAGGGACTCCGGGCTTTTTTTGACAAGAGAGAGGCAAAGTTCATAGGGAGATGATGTAGGGGACTCCGAAAGCAAAAACCCCCTGAAGACCGGTTCATCAGGGGGTTTTCTTATGGGGACACAGATCTTTAAAAGACGTGTCTTTTATGAAACAGGTCGGTTTGTTTTCACACCTCTTTCCGTTTCAGCCAGGCCTCCTGGTAGAGCCGGCCGAT
>JAKQIZ010000017.1 GCA_029561465.1 Deltaproteobacteria bacterium
GAAGAACGGCCGGTTGCTCAAGCGGGAGGTTTCGGCCAATATCGACATCGAATCCCATGCCGACGGCCAGGGGATCACCGTCACCATCAAGCCGGGGACGGTGAACGAGTCCGTTCATATCCCCGTCATCCTCAGTCAGGCGGGCCTTTATGACGTCGTTTACAACAACTTCATCATCGGCGCGGATTCCGACGTGACCATCATCGCCGGCTGCGGCATCCATTGCGGCGGTCTGGAGCCGGAAGGCCACGCCGGGATTCATGAATTCCGGATCGGCCCGAAGGCGAAGGTCAAGTATGTGGAGAAACATTACGCCCGGGGCCCCGGTAGAGGGCGGCGCTCCCTGAATCCCACGACGAAGGTCTTTCTCGACGCCGGGGCGACGGCGGAGATGGAACTTACCCAGATCGGTGGTGTCGATGAGGCAAACCGGGTCAACGAGGCGGTCCTGGGACCCGACAGCCTGCTGCTGATCACCGAGCGGGTCCTTACGGAAGGAAGCCAGAAGGCCGTCTCCACCAACAACATCACCCTGGAAGGGGCGGGGAGCCGGGCGAACATGATCTCCCGCTCCGTCATCAAGGGCGATTCCCAGCAGGATTTCTACGCCACCCTGGATGCCCTGGCCCCCTGTTTCGGCCACATCGAATGCGACGCCATCATCATGGACAGCGGCCGGAACGAGACGGTGCCGTCCCTCAAGGCCCGTCATCCCGATGCCGCCCTCACCCACGAGGCCTCCATCGGCAAGATCGCCAGCGACCAGCTCATGAAACTCATGAGCCTGGGGCTGACCTACGACGAGGCGGTCAACCGCATCATCCAGGGATTTTTGAAGTGAGGAGTAACAACAAATATGGCAATCGGTATTAAAAACCTTTTGGTAACCGGCGGCTGCGGTTTCATCGGCAGCAATTTCATTCATTATCTTTTGGCGCGGGAGGATTTTCACGGACGGATCGTCAACGTCGATGCCCTCACCTATGCCGGCAACCCGGATAACCTGAAAGGAGTGGCGGCGACCGATCCGGGACGCTATGTGTTTATCCGCGCCGACATCTGCGATCTCGAAACGATGAAGAATATCTTTAACGATTACGGAATCGACGCCGTCAGCCATTTTGCCGCCGAGTCCCACGTGGACCGTTCCATCAAGCGCCCCGACAGCTTCATCTTCAGCAACATCGTCGGGACCTTCAACCTCCTGGAGATTGCCCGGAGCCGGGGCGACTCCTTCAGGATCTTCCACCACATCAGCACCGACGAGGTTTACGGGAGCCTGGGTCCCACGGGGCTCTTCACCGAGGAGACCCCCTATCGCCCCAACAGCCCCTACTCGGCATCGAAGGCGGCTTCCGACCATCTGGTCCGGGCCTATCACGAGACCTTCGGCCTGCCCACCACCCTGTCCAACTGCTCCAACAATTACGGCCCCTACCAGTTTCCCGAGAAGCTCATCCCCCTGATGGTCCTGAACGCCCTGGAGGAGAAGCCCCTGCCCATTTACGGAGACGGTAAGAACGTCCGGGACTGGCTTTACGTTACGGACCACTGCGACGCCATCTGGACGATCATGAACCGGGGGCGCCGGGGGGAGACCTACAATGTGGGCGGGGCCTCGGAGATGGAAAATATCGCCATCGTCGGGATGATCCTCGACATCATCGACGAGATCCGGCCTCGGGATAACGGCCGTTCCCGCCGGGACCTCATCACCTATGTCAAGGACCGGCCGGGGCACGACCGGCGGTACGCCATCGACTTCTCCAAGCTCCAGCAGGAACTGGGCTGGCAGCCCCAAGAGTCTTTTGCCACGGGCCTGCGGAAAACCGTCTCCTGGTACGTGGAGAACCGGGACTGGACGGACCGGGTCCGCTCGGGAGAGTACCAAAAGTGGATCGACGAGCAGTATGGGGGATGAATTTGGTGCGTTGGTAAAATCCTTTGAGAGGTTCCAGGCCGAACAGCAGGAAAGCCCCCAGAAGACCATAATATGGAGAAGCGGCAAGCCCATGGTGGTGGGAAAAAATCAAGAGGAATTGGCTCATAGCATACCGATTTTTTGTGGCTGGGGGTGGAAATAAGGTCAATTGAAGATTGATTTTTTCGCCGGTTTCCTGTAGAGTCGCCAAAAATTTAGCTTGTATTGTCTTCTCCGATCATTAACGCCTGCGGGAGGGGTTATGAGGATGAGGTCCAGAAAATCCGCGTCATAGGGTGACGGCGGATTTTTTTTATTTTCATCACTGATCATTTTTTAAGAAGGAGGTGTTGTCATGTTAAGGAAGCTTGCGTCGTTTTTCACCTATTTAATGCGTCATTATCTTCCCGACGCCTACTTGTTCGCCATCCTGCTCACGTTCATTTCGGCGATCCTGGCCCTGATCTTCACGCCGGCGGACATCATGAAGGTGATCACCACCTGGGGCGGTGGATTTTATGGGATCATTGCCTTTGCCATGCAGATGATCCTGGTCCTGGTGACGGGATATATCCTGGCCCTGACGCCGCCCATGAAGAAGGTCCTCGACTGGGTAGCGACAAAGGCGGACACCCCCGTCAAGGGGGCGATGATCGTCGCCTTCGTCGGAGGGGTCGGCTCCTGGATCAACTGGGGCTTCGGCCTGATCTTCGCGGGGCTCCTGGCTCTCGAGGTGGCCCGGCGGACGAAAAAGGCCGACTTTCCCGTCCTCATCGGGGCGGCCTACAGCGGCTTCATCTGCTGGCATATGGGTTTCTCCAGTTCCATCGGTCTGCTGATCGCCACTCCTAAACATCCTCAGAACCTCATCGAGAAAACCACTGGTCTGGTGGTTCCCGTGGCCGACACGATCTTTGCCCCCTGGAACCTGATCCCGGCGGCGATCATCATCCTGGGCCTTCCCGTCCTCTTTTATCTGATTCATCCGAAGGAGGAGGAAACGATCAGCATCTCCCCGGATCGTCTCAAGGAGATGGAGGACCAGACGGTTAAAGTGGAGAAACCGGCCAGTCCCACCCTGGCGGAGCGTATCGACCACAGCTATGCGGTCAACATGATCTTCGCCGCCATGGGCATCTTCTATCTTTTCCTCCACTTCTCCAGCAAGGGCCTCGACCTCAACCTCAACATCGTCATCTTCATCTTCTTTATCGCCGGTGTTATCCTCCACGGCAAGCCGATCAACTATGTGAGCGCTATGAACATCGCCATCCGTTCCGCCGGCGGGATCGCCCTGCAGTTCCCCCTCTACGGCGGCATCATGGGGATCCTCATCGGCACCGGCCTGGCCAAGGTCATTGCCGGCTGGTTCGTCGCCGTCTCCACGCCGGAGACCTTCTACATGTTCCAGTTCTGGGGGGCCGGGGTGGTCAACCTCTTCGTCCCCTCCGGCGGCGGTCAGTGGGCCGTCCAGGGCCCCATCACCATCGAGGCGGCGAAGATGATGAATATCGATGCCGTGAAATCGGCCATGATGGTGGCCTGGGGCGACCAGTGGACCAACATGATCCAGCCCTTCTGGGCCCTGCCGCTCCTGGGTCTGGCGGGACTGTCCGCCAAGGACATCATGGGCTATACCACCATGACTTTACTCTGGGCCGGGCTGGTGCTGAGTGGTTTTGCCCTCCTCATCGGCTTCGGGGTGATGTAACGATTATTTGACCCGTCGATCAAACGGCCGCCTTTCCTTGCGGAAGGCGGCCGTTCTTATCCCCGCCGCATCCGGACCTGTCGTATCTTCAGAAGGATGCAAACATTCATATTGACACCGCCACGGCGTTTTTTTATAGGCCGGAAGAATATAAAAATCGTGGGGAAGGATATCCAATGATCGAAAAATATCCCGATAGAACAACCGGGAGGCGCCTCAGGAAAATCGTCTTGTTTAATGCCGCCCTGACGATGGCGACAGCGGGAACGGTCGGGACCGTGGGTGCGGAAGGTTGTCTCATCAAGGAAATAAAATTGGAGAAACAAGAAAACCACGCCGATTCCGTCGTCATCAACATGACGGGATGTCCGGCCCCCAAGGTAAGCGGATTGGAAGGACCGACGCCGCGAATCGTCCTCGATTTCCCCGCAGGCCGTTTCCAGGGGTGCCGGACGTTGCAGATGGATGTTAGCGGCGGCAGCGTGGTCAAGATCAGGGGGGCGAAGCATGACCATCCGCTGAATATGTTCCGGATTGTTCTGGATTTGAAACCGCGGCGATCTTACGGCGCCGAACAAACCTGGCTTCAGGGAGAGGACAAGTATATCATCAAAGTCGCTCCGGAGACGCCAGCCTCCCCGTAGATCGAGACGCCCGGCTCCGGGAGCAATAGGGACATGACGGATCATCGATCCTCCCCCGGCAGGATAACCGTCAGTAAAGGCCTGTGGTCCCAACTGTTGCGAACGACATTTCGCACCGCAAAGATGATTATCCGGTTTTCATTTTCCAGCCGCCATTCAGCAAAAAGCCATAAGAAACTTCTTCATAATTAAAATAAATACTTACAAATAGATGCCCGCTGTTCGATCCGTGCCGGATGTCTTGGTACGAATGCTGCTACGGGACGGATGACCTAACTTTCCAAAGGAGAGAATCTCATGTCGATTGCCACGAAAAGCGTTGCCGTCGTATTTCCTGGTCAGGGGGCTCAAAGGCCGGGAATGGGAAGGGACTTCTGCGAAGAACTGAGTATCTGCCGTCATACTTATGAAGAGGCTGCCGACGCCCTGGGATGGGATGTCGGCGCGATCTGTTTCGGAACCGATGATCGTCTGGACCGAACGGAATATACCCAGCCTTGCCTCCTAACCACGGAAATCGCCATGTTCCGGGGGCTGCAAGAACGGTTCGGACTATCCCCCACATACTTTGGCGGCCACAGCCTTGGGGAGTTCTCCGCCCTGGTGGCGGCCGGGGTCATGCCGCTGGGTGACACCGTACGGGTCGTGCATGCCCGGGGGCGCCTCATGCAGGAAGCCGTGCCGCCGGGGCTGGGAGGCATGGCGGCGGTTATTGCCGATGATCTCGATGCCGAGGAGTTGGAGGAAGTCCTGACGGACCTGCCGGTGGACATCGCCAATGTCAATTCGAACCGCCAGATCGTCATCAGCGGCCATACCGGAGCTCTGCCCGACGCGGCGGCGCGGATCACCGACATCCTGGGTGCGGATGCCGCCTGCCGCTTCGTTCCCCTCAACGTCAGCGCCCCGTTCCACAGCCGGTTCATGCGTCCCGTGGAACGGGAGTTTTCCAATGTTCTCAAAGGTATCCGTGATGATGTGGACGCTCGGAAGGCGGTAGCGGTGACGTCCAATTACACGGGCCGTTTCCATACCCGCTACCCCGAAGATCTCTTCTGTTACCTTACCTATCAGTTGGGAAGCCGGGTCCGCTGGCGGGAGAACATGGAACTCATCGCCGCCGAAGCCGACACAATCTATGAGATAGGCCCGGGTCGGCCATTGCGAGATTTCTTCAAGACCCTGGGGGTCAACTGCCTCTCCGTGGTCACCCTTTCCGGAGCGGCGCGGATTTTCGGGAGCAACTGAGCCATGGATTTAAATTTGTCGGCAACGCAAGGCATGTATGTAGAAACGGTGCGGAGATTCGTGAAAACGGAGATCCTTCCCGGTCTCCTGGAGGTTGAGAGAAAGCACGCTTTCCCCTTCTCCGTAGTTCGCCGGGCCTGGGAACTGGGAATCCTCAACCTGAGCATCCCGGCAGTGATCAAAGGCTTCGAGTTGGATGCCCTGTCCTCCGCCCTGATCATCGAGGAACTCGCTTATGGAGATTCCGGGATCGCCACCTCCGCCATGTGCAATGACCTGGCCAATGCCGTCATCGCCCAACACGGCATACCTTCCCAGCAGGAGGCCTTTTTGCGTCCCTTTGTGGAAGAACCCCTGCTGGCATCCTTTTGTCTAACGGAACCGGGGGCAGGTTCGGACAACAGCGCCATGACCACGTTCATGGTCCGGCGGGAGGATGGATCATATCTGCTCAACGGCACCAAGTGCTTCATAACCAACGCGTCCTTCGCCTCCCAGTTCACCGTTTTCTGTAAGGTAGGCAAGCCAGCGGGGAATTTCATGGCTTGTGTCATCGTTCCCGTTCCACCTCCCGCGCTGGAAGCTATTGCCGGGGGCTTTCCGACGGGGAGGGAAATCTTCCTGCCGGCCGGGGGGTGTATCGCTGTGGGCAAGCCCGAGGACAAGCTGGGACAGCGCTTATCCAATACCGCGGCGGTCACCTTTGAAGAAGTGGTTGTTACCCCGGAACAGATCATCGGCGACCGGCGCCGGGGATTTCAGTACATAATCGACGTCCTCGATTATGCCCGCCCCATGGTGGCGGCCATCGGAGTCGGTCTGGCCCGCCGGGCCCTGGCGGTGACCATCGACTATACCCGGGAACGTCGGCAGTTCGGCCAGCGAATCTGCGACCTCCCGGTGGCCCGGGAAACGCTGACGGCGATGTGGAAAAAGGTGGAACTGGCTAAGCTCGCCCTCATAAAGGCCGCTGTCACCCTGGATGAGAAAGGATCGGACCGGGGGTTATACGCCTCCCTGGCCAAGAACGCCGCCGCCGAGGCGGCCATTTTCTGCGCCAATGAAGGGCTCCATCTCCATGGCGGCTACGGATTCATGAACGAATATGAGATAGCCAAGCTGGCCCGGGATGCCCATATCATCGATATATACGAGGGGGTGCGGGAGGTGCAGAACATGATCATCGGTCGGGAGATCTGTTGACCATGCTTTATCTCCACGGTTTGGGACATTTTCATCCGGAAAACGTCATCACCAACCGCTTCCTGGCGGACCTGGACATCGGGACGAGTGACGAATGGGTTCTGGAGCGGGTGGGGATCCGGGAGCGGCGCACCTCCCTGGAGCTTGACTACATTCGGGAGACAAAGAATCAGGATCCCCGGGGGGCCTCCGAGGCAAGCCGTTACAACAATGCCGAGACCGGAGCGGCGGCGGCCCGTCAGGCCATGCGCCAGGCGGGGATTGCCGCGGCGGACGTCGGTTTGGTCATTTCCGGCAGCTCCGCTCCCGACCATGTCACCCCCTCCGAGGCAGCAACCGTGGCGGCGGAACTGGGTATCGAGGCGCCCTGCCTGGATATCAACGCCGCCTGCGCCACCTTTGGCGTCCAATTGTCTTTTCTGGATCGGATGAGGCCGGAAACTCTGCCATCCTTCATCCTCGTCGTCAACCCGGAGAATCTCACGCGCTGTGTCGATTATGCGGATCGCAATACAGCCGTCCTTTTCGGGGATGGGAGCGCCGCCGCGGTTGTTTCGGCAAAGGAACCGGCAAGGTTGCGGCTCATGGACTGCCACTGCGCCTCGCAACCGTCAGCCTGGCAGAAGGCAGTCATTCCCCGGATGGGATATTTTCACCAGGAAGGAAATGCCGTCCAGGGTTTCGCCATCCGCAAGATGACCGAAGCCGTCCGGATCCATCGGGAGCGCTGGAAGAGTGGCCTGTCTTCACCAAACGCATGCCGTTCAGGTTTGAAAGGGGCGGCAGACCGGGTGGAAAAGCGGGTCGATGCGGATAGCGGGTCGGGTGAGACCATGGTGCTGACGGCTGAGGGAGAAGTTGCCGCCGGCGGCAACGGCCGACGTCTGGTCTTTATCGGCCATCAGGCGAACCTCAGTGTGCTGAATACCGTCTGTGAACGTTCAGCGATATCCGATGACTGCCACTGGCGTAATGTGGCCCTTTTCGGCAACACGGGAAGTTCCGGCGCCCCCGCCGTTATGAGCCAGCGTCAAAAGGATCTCCGGCCGGGGGATGTGCTGATCATGGCGCTGGTCGGCGCGGGCCTGACGTGGGCGACGCTGGTCTGGCAGGCCGGCGAGTGTTGAAATCTTCGTTCGCGACCGGGAAGGCTCTAAGTGGCCACAGGCATTGAGGACAGAGCAGGATGATGTTGCCTTATCAGAAGTTTATGGAGAAAAGTGACTTCGATCTACCCGAGTTGATCGCATTTTCGTATGGAAAGCTCGTGACCGATCCCCCCGCCGGTTTCGATGCCCGCCTGCCGGCCCCGCCATTCCTGATGATCGACCGCATCCTGATTCTGGAGGCGGACGGAAAGCGGGGAAGAATCGTGGCGGAGAAAGATATCCAGATCGACGCCTGGTATTTCCAGTGCCACATGCCCGGCGATCCGGTCCAGCCGGGATGTCTGGGAGTGGATGCCATCTGGCAGCTCCAGGGCTTCTACGGGGTCTGGCGGGGCGGCCTGGGGGCCGGACGGGCCCTGGGCTGCGAGGGCGTGAATTTCACGGGACAGGTGCGGCCTTATCACCGTGTCGTCCGTTACGAGATAGCGATCCGGAGATTTACCGCCCTTGCTGAATCCGGGGCCAGCGTCATCATCGGCGACGGCGCCATTTCGGTAGACGGCGAGCTTATTGCCGAGGTCCATCAGGCCCGGACCGGCCTGTTCCGTGGTATTGTCTATGGCGACTATCCCTGGCTGCCTCCGGCCACGATGCAGACGTGAGGAACATGCCTTTTCCGGCGGATGGGATGAGAGAATATGCATTGGCGATCTCTGGAGAACATGGATAACCGGTTGTCGATTTCGACCGGAATGAAAGGGCAGAGAAGCAATGGAAGATAAAAGAGTCGCCCTCGTAACCGGGGGAGGCACGGGAATCGGCGCCGCCTGTGTCCGCTCCCTGGCGGCGACAGGATTTCTGGTAGGCATCCATTACCACCGGAGTGAAGAAGGGGCGCGGGCCGTGCTGGCCGAGACGGGGGAAGGTCTGCTCCTGCCGGGGGATCTGACCCGCAGCGAGGATATAGACGCCCTGGTGGAACAACTAAAGTCAGCCACCGGACGTCTGGACGTCCTGGTCCATAATGCCGGTGTTTCCCTCAACGCCGACATCAACGCTATGCGTCTGGAACAGTTCGATGCCCAGCGCCTCCTTGCCAGAGGGGTTTGGTATTTGACGAAGCGGGTCCTACGTCAGTTCATGCTCCGAAGGAATTCCGGAAGGATCATCACTATATCCAGTGTCGTTGGCCATACCGGTAACGGCGGCCAGATCCCCTACACCATGGAAAAAGCCGCCCTGGATGCCTTTACCAAATCCCTGGCCAAAGAGCTTTCCGGTCGTAATATCCTTGTCAATGCCGTGGCCCCCGGCTTCATCGATACGGCGATGACGGCTTCCCTGCCTGAGGTGGCTCGGGAGCGGATCATGGCCAATATCCCCCTGCAGCGCATGGGACGCCCGGAAGAGGTGGCGGAGGTCGTGACCTTTCTCGCCACGGCCGGCACCTACATCACCGGTTCGGTCATCCATGTCAACGGAGGCCTCTATGGCGGCTGATCAGACGATGCGGGAGACAATCCTGGCGGCGGTGCCCCAGCAGCCACCCTTTCGCTTCATCGAGGAGATCCGGGAACTGGACGAAGCGGGGATCGTGGGCTCCTATCGTTTCCGCCGGGAAGAGTATTTCTACCGGGGACACTTCCCCGGCCAGCCGGTGACCCCCGGGGTGATCCTTATCGAGGCCATGGCCCAGACGGGGGTGGTGGCTCAGGGCCTCTATCTTTCGCTGCTCAAGTCCGGGGCGGCCCTCAGGGACTTGAGGAAGATCACCACCCTGTTCACCCTGGCCGAAGAAGTGGAGTTCCTGGATATCGTGGCCCCCGGAGAGGAAATTGTCTTTCGGGGCCGTACGATCTATTTCCGCCGGGGCAGCCTGAAATCCGCCGTAACGGGAGAGCGGAAAAACGGGCAAATTGTATGCCGGGGGATCTTGGCGGGGGCGGGGATTGATAGGTCAGCCGGTTGTGAATGAAGGGTAAGTAAATAGAGGCCGCATGTTCCGGACGGGTGATGATCGGGATGGTAAGAGACCGTATCCCTTGCGAATTGCGAAAAGCAGATAGGAGCGTATTTTGGTTATGAACAAGAGAGTGGTGGTTACCGGTATGGGAGTGACCGCCCCGAATGCCCACGGATTGGACGACTTTACAACCGCCCTAAGAGCGGGACGTTCGGGGATCCGCCATATCAAGGAGCTGGAGGCGCTCAACTTCGCTTGTCAGGTAGGCGGCATTCCGGAAAATTTCGATGCGGTGCGCCGGAGCTATTTCGATCACGAAAAGCTCATGTCCATCAACGACAATATCGGATACGCCTCCGTATCCGCCATCGATGCCTGGCGTGACGCCGGTTTTGAGGTTCCCGAAGGGGACGGTGAGGACGTGGATTGGGATACCGGGGTGATTATCGGTTCCGGCATCGGCGGGATGGACACCATCGCCCGGACGGTAGTGCCCATGGTCAATGACGGCAAAGTCCGCCGCATGGGCAGCCGGATTGTGGAACAGGTGATGAACAGCGGAACCAGCGCCCGCATCGCCGGCCTCCTGGCCCTGGGCAACCGGGTGACATCCAACTCCTCGGCCTGCTCCACGGGCAACGAGGCGATCATCGAAGCGGCTTGGCGGATCCGGGCGGGTCTGGCGAAGCGGATGCTCGCCGGGGGCTCCGAAGGCGCCTCGCCCTATATTTGGTCCGGCTTCGACGCCATGCGGGTGATCTGCCGGAAGTTCAATGACGATCCGGAGCGGGCCTCCCGCCCCCTGAGCGCCAGTGCCGCCGGTTTTGTTCCCGGCGCCGGGGGCGCCGTTCTGGTCCTGGAGGACCTGGAGACAGCCCAAAGGCGGGGGGCGCGGATCTATGCCGAGGTGGCCGGCGGGGCGGTGAACTGCGGCGGCCAGCGCCGGGGCGGTTCCATGACGGCCCCCAATCCGGAGGGGGTCCGCCGGTGCATCCATCAGGCCATGGCCGACGCCGCTGTTTCGCCCCACGAGATTCAGGCGATCAACGGCCACCTGACGGCTACCTATGCCGATCCCGTGGAGGTGAAGAACTGGGCCGCGGCCCTAAATCGAACCCCGGCGGATTTTCCGTTCATAAATTCCACCAAATCCATGATCGGCCATTGTCTGGGGGCGGCGGGGGCTATCGAGTCAGTCGCCGTGATATTGCAGCTCTACGGCGGCTTTCTCCATCCTTCGGTCAACAGTGAGGATGTCCATCCCGAGATCGAGGCCTTTGGGGACAGCATCCCCCAGCAGGCGCTGGACATGCCGGATTTACGCGTCATCGCCAAGGCGGGCTTCGGTTTCGGCGATGTGAACAGTTGCCTGATCTTCAGGAGCTGGGAGGGGGCATGATAGGGCGCGGAGACCGGAACTAATTGATTTTTATGTATTACGTATCAAACACGGAATGACGGAAGGGCGATTGCGGCACTTCGGCAATTGGCTCGGGGGATAATAGACGGCGGCGGTTTAGCCGCTGCCGGGAATAAATCATAAAAAATGTAAGGAGAGGAATATGGAAGAGAAGGAAATATTCAAGGAAATGATCGATATCTTGAGGATCTATGCCAAGGACAAAGCAGGTTTGGATACGGCGACCATGGCCACCCACATCCTCGATGACCTTAAGGTGAATTCGGCACGTCTGGTGGATGTCATCATCAAATGCGAAGACGTCTTCGGGATCACCATCGAAGACGACGAGGCCGACAAGATTCGCACTATCGGCGATGCCGTGAATCTCATCAAGAACAAGCTCGGATAATGGGGGTACGATGGTGCCGTTGATTGGATGATAAGAGACGATAGCAATGCTGCAAGCTGAATGATGAGTACGGTGGCTGGAGTTCATTATAATCTATGGCGGCAGGAGGCCATGGGATTGCTCACTGTAGCGGTCGTCGGCCCCCTCTATTTTCTTTTTTTACGATGCCGGGGATACCGTCTCCGGGATTTGGATGCCACACGTCGTCACTGGGCGGAGTTGCGGCGCAGACACCCCGGCCCCTGGCTGATCTGTGGAAATCACCTGACCCTCATCGATTCCATGCTCCTGACCTATGGCCTCATGTCCCTGAGCTCTCATTTCAAAGAATTTCGCGCCCTTCCCTGGAACCTCCCCGAAAGGGCCAATTTCCAGAAACAGCTCTGGAAAGGGCTGCTCTGCTATCTGGCCAAGTGCATTCCGGTCAGCCGGGGCGGGGACAGGGAGGAGATGCAAACAACCCTGGGGAAATGCAACTGGGTTCTGCAAAATAATCGGGTGTTGATGATCTTCCCGGAGGGGGGGCGTTCCCGTGCGGGCAGGATCGATCAGGAGAATTTCTCTTACGGCATCGGACGCTTTCTCCAGGACCACCCGTCATGCCGGGTGCTCTGTGTCTATCTCCGGGGAGATCGTCAGGATGCTTACAGTGATCTTCCGGCCAGGGGGGAGTCATTTACCATCACCATCGATGTCTTTGAACCCCGGCGACCGGTAAAGGAGGGGCTTCGAGGACAGCGGGAGCTGGCGGGACAGATTGTTTCCCACCTGGCGCAAATGGAGGAGGAATATTTTGCTGGTCGTCGGCAACGACATTGTGGATTTGACCGATCCGTACAACCAGGGAAAGCTTCGGGACCGGCGCTTCCGCGGCCGGGTCTTCACGGCAGCGGAAGAACGGCGGATTGATGCTTCACCGCGTCCCGATGTAACGCTCTGGGCGTTCTGGGCCGCCAAAGAGTCGGCATTCAAGGCGGCGGTAAAGCTGAAACCGGGATCGGGATTCATCCCAAAAGAATACATGGTTGTCAAGTATGAGATGGATCTCCCCGCGGCGGGGCTGTCTTCGCTTCCCGACGATTATCCCATCATGGGGCTGGATGGCGAAAAAGGAACGGGGGAGGATCGAAAGCAGGAGCAGACCGTGGTTTTGTACTCGGGAGAGACAGTGGCTGCTTCCCCTCGTAAATCCGGTTTGATCGCCACTCCGGTGGGATCCATGCCTTTGGAATTCACAATTTCCGAACAATGGATTCACTGTCTTGCGTTGGGGCGCCGGGGATGTGAAGATACCGCCACCCCTGACAGGACGATTCATGTTGTGATGGAAAGTCGCGGGATGTGCATTGAACCGTCCGCCGCGGTACGGCGGGCCGCAGTTCATCATCTGGCCGATATTTTCCGGACTTCCCCGTATTACCTGGAAATCCGCCGGGCCAGGACTTCTTATGGTTATGGGGGGCCGCCCCAGGTATTTCTCGCTGGCCGGCAGACCGACGTCGATATCAGCCTAACCCATGACGGCTCCTATATTGCTTTTGCCCTCGTTACACCTGAAACGTCAACGGATCAATGAGACGCCGCCGCGGGCTGAGAAGGCGTTTGCAGCGTCTTGAGTACATCGTCCACATAGGCGGTGGGAAAGTGATCCCCCCGGTGGCGTAGCAGGGCTTCGGGAAGACAATTCAGGAAGGCATTCATTACCCGAAGATCGAAATGACTCCCCGCCTGGGATTTCATCAGTTCGATCACCTCGGAAAGCGGTATCGGGGCGGCGTCGAGGGTATCTTCCGGGGTGTATTTGGGATAGTCGCGCTTTGATGTCAGGGCGTCGAAGACGTCGGCGACGGCGATAATCTTGGCCCCGAGGGGTATCTGATCGCCCGTGAGGCCGTCGGTGTAGCCGGTGCCGTCGATTCGTTCGTGGTGCCGGCAGGCGATTTCCGGAACGTTGCGCAGGTGCCGGGGGAAATGGAACTGCTCCAGGATGGTCTTGGTCTTCCGGGGATGGGTCTTCATTTCCTCCCAATCCTCCGGGGTAAACCGTCCCTCCTTCAGCAGGATCTCGTCCCGGATCCCGATCTTGCCGATATCGTGAAGGATGGCGGCGTATTTGATGGCCTCCTGCTCTTCCTTGCCCAGCTTCATCACCTTGGCGATCATCTGGGCGTATTCCGTGACCCGTTCGGAATGTCCCGCGGTCATTGGATGGCGGGAATCGACGGTGGCGGAGAGGGTTTTGATCGAGGCCTCGAAAGAAAGTTTCATCTCATCAACCAGCAGGGAGTTTTCCAGGGCGATGCCCACCTGGGAAACCAATCCCTTCAGGAAAGTTTCATCCTCCTCCTCGAAACGATCCTTTCCCTGTTTGTTGATTACCTGCACCACGCCGATCGTCTTGCCGAATCGCCCCCGGATTGGCTGGCAAAGGACGGAACGGGTCCGGAAATTATTTCTCTCATCGAAGGAGCGGTCAAAATAGGGCAATTCCCATGCATCCGGCACGTTGATGATTTCTCCCGTTGCCGCGACCCGGCCACTGATGCCCTGCCCCAGCGGCAGCCGGATCTGTTGCACCCCTTCGGCGACCATCGTCCAAAGCTCCCGGCGGTCCCAATCCACGACGTAGAGGCTGGTCCTTTCCGCCTCCATGGCCTGGGTCACGTTGCCGATGATGAGGGGAAACAGCCGGTCGAAATCCAACTCCGAGGTAAGGTTGGCGGACACCCCGATCAATCGGGCGAGCAGATCCTTGATGTGGTTGCGTTCGGCAAGCTGGTCGGCCGCGGTCTGGAAGATGGTATTGAAAGAACGGATGAGACTCTGGATTTCATTTTCCTCCGGCTGCGGCGGGGCCACGGGGTCGGCATAGTCATTGGTTTTGTCGATCTTCTGGCCTGCGAACTCCTCTTCCCTGCTGGCCACGGCCTGGGTCTTGGAGACGATTTCCGTCGTGACATTCTCGAGGGAATTAAGCCACCGGAACATGAGAAAAAAGCTCAACAGCGGGAAAAATAGCATGGTACTCGCGCCGAGTTGGAGGATAAACCTCAAACGCTCCGCATCTTCGGCGGACAGGAAGGGAAGCACGTACTGGCGCATGATGAAAATGGCGATGAGAATGGGGAGCAGGGATGCCAAAGCAAAAAATGTTAGAAATATCTTCTTGGAACGGGAATGGACGATGGATGTGTTAAAGGTCATAAGTTCACAACTCCCGATGCATTGATGATCTGGACCGGGACTTCTTTACGGCAACCATCCCGGTGGGATTTCATCCCGGGATCGGAAACGGATCGGGAGTGCGAAGTTGCCGGTGGAGCTTATCTTGCTCCGCCTTCACCGGCATTGATGATCGCCGCCACCTGATCCTTGCCGAATGACCTGATAAAATCTCCCATGGCCGCTTCCATGACCCGGTACCAGGCAGCCTTGTCGATATCTTTGCTTACCGTCATGCCGGCGGCGGCCAGAGCCGCGATCTGCTTCTCCTCGCTTTCCCTTCCCAATCGCCGCTGATAGGGGGCCACTTCCCGGGCGGTTTTTATGAGCATATCCTGGTCTTCCTTGCCAAGGTTCAGCCAGGTTTTAGGGCTGACGATCAGAAGGGCCGGGGAATAGACATGCTGGGTCAGGGAGAGGTAGCGCTGTACCTCGTTGAATTTGCCGGTGTAGATGACGGCGACGGGATTTTCCTGGCCGTCGATTTCCTTTCGTTGCAGGGCGCCGTAGAGTTCGCCATAGGCCATCGGTATGGGCTGAACGCCGACGGCCTTCCAGGCGGCCAAATGCAGCTTGTTTTCCATGGTGCGGATCTTCAGCCCCCTGGCATCGCCCGGTGTTTTTACGGCCCTTTTCGAGTTGGTCAGGTTGCGGAAGCCGTTTTCCCAGAAGGCCAGACCCTTGAGATTGGCCTTCTCGAGATCCGTCAGGAGCCTGTTGCCGACCGAACCGTCCAGTACCTGGTCCGCGTGGCTGTAGTCACGGAACAGAAAGGGCAGATCCAGGATGCCCATGGACGGACTGAAGCCGCTGAGGGGGCCTGTGGAACCTACGTAAAAGTCTATACTTCCCTCCTGAATGGCTTCCAGTAATTCCCGTTCCCCCTTGGCCAACTCTCCATTGGGATAAACGGCAATCTCGATGCGCCCCCGGCTCCTTTCCCTGACCAGTTGGGCGAACCGGACCGCCCCCTGATTGTAGGTATGTTCCATGGGCGTCATCGAGGCAAGCCTGAAGACGGTCTTCGCTTCACCTTCCAACGACGTCTGTCCCCTGCTGGCGCAACAGCCGGCGACAAGCAGGGCCGGGATGACGAATAAAGCTATAAATGCTAATCGTTTAAATAACATATGATGCCTCCTTGCTTTGCGATCCGCTCATGACGAAGATATTAAACGTAAGCCCAAGGCTGGGAAAAGCAATGTCGCCTTCGGGATTAAAAATATTCCGTTGCGCATTGTCCGGATAAAGCCATAACCCGTAGCCAACTCCCGCTTGCTTATCCAAGCAAATATAAGACAACCTGTCCGGGAAAGTCAAAGATTAATTACCGGAGTGAATCTCTTTTTGAATTGCAGTCTTGTCTGACGGCATCGTAAAAAGTCCGGATGCTTCGTTGCGCTTCATCCCTCGTCACTGCGACGTACGTCCAAGTACGCCTCATTCCTCAGGATTCGCGCGCCTTGCCTGCGGATCTTTTTACGATGCCGTCCCAAATGGGACATTTTTTGACTTTTTACGATGTCTTCTTGTCTACTGCATGCAGTTTGAGGATAAATATATTTGAAATAAAAAAACTAATCGGATAAAATACAGATGGAAGAAGGAGGGGGAATTCTTTTTCCAAGGAGGCAGTATGCACATTTATCAATTGGACAAACCGGACAACCTGGTGGCGTTGCTGGAGGAGAGCCTTGCCAAGTATCCCGACAATCTCCTGTTTGGCACCAAGAACAGGCAGGGCGTTTACGAGTGGATTACCTATCGGGAATTCGGCAAGCGGGTGGACAACCTCCGCGGCGGCTTGGCGCAACTGGAGGTGACCAAAGGTGACGCGGTCGGAATCATAGCCAACAACCGCGTCGAATGGGCCGTCGCCTCCTTTGCCACCTACGGACTGGGGGGGCGCTTCGTCCCCATGTACGAGGCGGAGCTTCTCCATGTCTGGAAGTACATCGTCAAGGACAGCGGGATCAAGATCCTCTTTGTTTCCAAACCGGAGATTTTCGAAAAAGTCAAAGATTTTACCAAGGATATTTCTTCTTTGGAAAAGATCTTTATCATCGAGAGCACCGGAGACGGCAGCATGGCCGCGGTGGAGAAATGGGGGGAGTCCAAACCGGTGGCGTCACTACGTCCCCAACCGGACGACATTGCCGGGCTTATCTACACCTCCGGGACGACGGGGGATCCGAAAGGAGTTCTCCTTTCCCATGCCAATCTGACCAGCAACAGCCTGGCGGGCATCAAGAAATATCCGGAACTGAATGAGACGGCGCGCACCCTGGCCATCCTGCCCTGGGCCCACTCTTACGGACAGACGGCGGAACTGCACGCCATCATCAGGCTGGGGGCCTCCATGGGGCTGGCCGAAAGTGCGGCCACCGTGGCCGCGGATCTGGCCCTGGTGAAGCCGAACTGGCTTGTCGCTGTCCCCCGGGTCTTCAACCGCATCTATGACGGCCTCCAGAAGAAGATGGAGGAAACGGGCGGGCTGGCCAAGACCCTCTTCGACATGGGGGTCGCCGCGGCGCAGAAACGGCGGGAGCTGGCGGCGCAAGGCAAGTCCTGTTTCCTCACCAATCTGAAATTCAAGATCGCCGACAAGGTGGTCTTCGCGAAGGTCCGGGAAAAGATGGGCGGGCGCCTTATGGGCTGCATGAGCGGCAGCGCCGCCATGAACCCCGATATTGCCCAGTTCTTCTTCGACATAGGTATTCCCATTTACGACTGTTACGGGATGACGGAAACCTCGCCGGCCATTGCCATGAACGCCTCTTATGCCTACCGGCTGGGCACCGTGGGCCAGGCTATCGACAAGGTCAAGATCGTCATCGATTCCTCGGTGGTTCAAGAAGGGGCCACGGACGGCGAGATCGTCGTTTACGGACCCAACGTGATGAAGGGGTATCACAACAAGCCTGAGCAGACCCGGGAGGTCATGACCGGTGACGGCGGGATTCGCACCGGCGATCGGGGACGTCTCGACCAGGACGGCTATCTCTACATCACCGGCCGGATCAAGGAGCAGTTCAAGCTGGAAAACGGCAAATTTGTCTTTCCCGCCGCCATGGAGGAGGACATCTGCCTCCACCCCTATGTGCAGAACGCCGTGATCTACGGAGAGAACAGACCGTACACGATCTGCCTGGTGGTACCCGACTTTGCCGCCGTAGAGGCATACGCGGAGAAGAATCAGCTACCCAAGGATATGGATGCCCTCATGGAACGGGAGGAAATCCGCTCCCTGATCAGCAACGGGATTACGGAACTTCTGAAGAAGAAATACGGTGGTTATGAGATCCCCAAAAAGTTCGTCTTCCTGACGGAGAATTTCACCCTGGAAAACGGCCTTTTGACCCAGACGATGAAACTGAAACGCCGGGTAGTCGTTGACAGATTCAAGGAACATATCGAGGCCCAGTACGCCAAAAAGTGAACGGCGCGGCTGATGAGCCCGTTTTGGATCTGTTCCGTTTGTCTCTTGCCTTACGGGGGGAAGTTCGGATGGATGGGGCATGAGCTTGTATGGCGGCGTATAAACCCATCCCCGCCCCGGCCCCCCCTGACGGGGAGGGAGCTGTAGGGATGAAGAGCGATACCGCCCGTCCCGGCGGAAGAAAAAAGCGGCTGGAGATTTTGATCTCCAGCCGCTGCTGTTTTCGGACATCTTTTCGAATCCGGGCCAAAATATCGATGCATCTTCCGGCCGGATATTTTGGCCCCGGTTCCGCCGGGTCAGGATATGATCCCGTCCCGATCAATAATCGTAATCGTCCATGCCGCCCATACCGCCCATACCACCCATACCGCCGGGGGGCATCGGGGGCATCGGCGGGGCCTTCTTCTTGGGAGCCTCGGCGACCATGGCCTCCGTCGTCAACAGTAGAGAGGATACGGAGGAGGCATTCTGGAGGGCCAGACGCGCCACCTTGGTGGGATCGATGATCCCGGCCTTCATTAGGTTTGTATATTCGCCCTTGTCGGCATCGAATCCGTAGTCGTTCTTTCCTTCCTTGACCTTTTCCATCACGATGGAGCCTTCGAAACCGGCATTGGTGGCGATCTGGCGGAGGGGCTCTTCAAGGGCTCGCTTGATGATGTTGAGTCCATACTGCTCGTCTTCGGGGAGACTGACCTTTTCCAGGGCCTTCAGACTCCGGAGGAGGGCGACGCCACCCCCGGGAACCACGCCTTCTTCAACAGCGGCCCGCGTCGCGTTCAGGGCGTCTTCCACCCGAGCCTTCTTTTCCTTCATTTCTATTTCCGTGGCCGCCCCCACCTTGATGATGGCCACGCCGCCCACAATCTTGGCGAGCCGTTCCTGAAGCTTTTCCCGATCGTAGTCGGAAGTGGTTTCCCCCATCTGGGCGCGGATCTGCTTGACCCGGGTCTGGATATCGGCGCTCTTGCCGGCGCCGTCCACAATGGTGGTGTTGTCCTTGTCGATCGTTAACTGCTTGCACTGGCCGAGATCGGCGAGGGTAAGGTTTTCCAGCTTTACGCCGATGTCTTCGGATGCCACTTTGCCGCCGGTGAGGACGGCGATATCTTCCAGCATGGCCTTGCGTCGGTCACCGAATCCGGGGGCCTTGACTGCGGCGCATTTGATGGTGCCCCGGAGCTTGTTGACAACCAGGGTTGCCAGGGCCTCTCCTTCGAGGTCTTCAGCGATGATCAGGAGGGGTTTCCCCGTCCGGGCGACCTGTTCGAGAATGGGAACCAGGTCCTTCATGGAACTGATCTTCTTTTCGTTGAGGAGCAGGTAGGGATCTTCCAGACGGACTTCCATCTTGTTGGGGTCAGTGACGAAATAGGGAGATATGTAGCCCCGGTCGAACTGCATACCTTCCACGATTTCCAGAGTGGTTTCCATGCCTTTCGCATCCTGAATGGTGATGACTCCCTCCTTGCCCACCTTGTCCATGGCCTCGGAGATGATCTCGCCGATGCTGAAATCGTTATTCGCCGAGATGGCGCCGACCTGGGTTATCTCCTTTTTATCTTTGACGGTCTTGGAGATATTTTTCAACTCTTCCGTGACCATCACCACGCCTTTATCGATGCCGCGTTTCAGAGACATGGGGTTCATGCCCGCGGCTACGAGCTTCGATCCCTCGCGGTAGATCGCCTGGGCCAGGATGGTGGCGGTGGTGGTGCCGTCGCCGGCTAGGTCGGAGGTACGGGAGGCTACTTCCTTCACCATCTGAGCCCCCATGTTTTCAAACTTGTTTTCCAATTCGATCTCCTTGGCGACGGTAACGCCGTCCTTGGTGACCGTGGGTGCACCCCACTTCTTTTCGATGACTACGTTGCGTCCCCGGGGTCCCAGGGTGACTTTGACGGCATCCGCCAGGGTATCCACACCCTTCATGATCCGCTCCCGGGCCAGGGTATCGTATTTGATCTCTTTTGCTGCCATGCTTTCCCCCTCCTGTTATGATTCCAAAACGCCGAGAATGTCGTCCACTCTCATCATTAGATGTTCCACACCATCGATCTTGATTTCTGTACCGGCATAACGTCCGAACAGGACCCGCTCGCCTTCCTTGACCTCTATGGGGATGCGCTTCCCGTCCTTGTTCATCTTGCCGGGACCTACGGCGACCAGCCTTCCTTCGATCGGCTTTTCCTTGGCCGTGTCGGGAATGATGATGCCTCCGGCGGTCTTCTGTTCGCTTTCCTGACGGATAACGAGTACTTGATCGTGCAGCGGTCTAATGTTCATAGGCCATACCTCCCATTATGAAAAATTTATTTCTTTGTGTATGTAATAAATTATTGAAATTTCAACTAATAAAATCACGCCGCCAATATAATCACGATCCCGGGCTTGTCAAGGAGGGGTATGAAAAAAAGCCATTGACAGGAGTGGGGTTAGTGCCTAACATACCCCCAAGGGGTATAACATGGAAGGCAAACGCAAGCGTATAATGGATCGTTTCAAGCGGATCGAGGGTCAGTTGCGGGGCCTCCAGAATATGGTGGCCAACGAAGGGCGATGTGAGGACATCCTGATCCAAGTGGCGGCGGTGACGGCGGCGATGAAGAGGGCGGGTGCCGCCATTGTTGAGGCGTATCTGGAGGAGTGTCTGCAAAAGGCCCGGCAAGAGCCGGAAGAGGCCTTGGCCGACTTTCGGAAGATCCTGACCCGCTACATGGATCTCGCTTGAAGGAGGATGGAGATGAATGAAGAACGGAAAAGCGGCCTGAACCGCCGGTCGTTTCTTAAGGTGGCGGCGGGCATCGCCTCGGCGGGGGCCGGAATGTCCCGGCCCGGCAGGGCGATCGCCGCCGGGGAAGGACGCCTGGCGACCCTGATCGACCTGAGCCTTTGCGACGGTTGTGCGGACCGGGCGATCCCGGCCTGCGTGGCCGTCTGCAAGGAGATCAACAAAGACAAAATCCCCCCGATTCATGAGCCGATTCCCGTGCCCTGGCCACGGAAGGCGGTGGAGGACTGGTCTCGGCGTCGGGAGGTGTTCGACCGTCTGACGCCCTATAACTTCATCTATGTCCACCGGGCTGAGGTCGAGGTCGAGGGCCGACCGCGGACCGTCTTCGTGCCGCGACGATGCATGCACTGCGATAATCCCGCCTGCGCCACTATCTGTCCTTTTTCGGCGAACCACAAGCATGAAAACGGCGCGGTGGTTATCGACCCGGACCTCTGTTTCGGCGGCGCCAAGTGTAAGTCCGTCTGTCCCTGGGAGATTCCCCAGCGGCAGTCCGGCGTGGGGATCTACCTCCACATTTTGCCCAATCTGGCGGGCAACGGCGTCATGTACAAGTGTGACCTCTGCCGGGAGCGGCTGGCGACGGGTAAACTTCCCGGATGCATCGAGGCCTGCCCACGCCAGGCCATGCTCATCGGTCCCCGCCGACAGATCTTCGCTCAGGGGGAGGAACAGGCCAAGGCGATGGGCGGCTATATCTATGGGAAGAAGGAAAATGGCGGGACAGCCACCCTTTATATCTCCCCCGTTCCGATTGCCGCATTAAACGCGACGATGAAGAAACAGCCGGGACGGCCGGACATGAAGGCAGAACAGAGACGGATGGCGGAGACGGATCGCATAGGCAAGGCGGTGCTGCAGGCGCCGCTCTATGGAATCGCCGCTGGGGTGGTCGGGGCCTTCCTTTCTCTTTCCCGGAGAAAGGACCGCCGGAAAGGAGGGGAAAAAGACCATGAGTGACAGGATCTTGCCGGAAAAAGGACTCGTAGTCCGCCACGGCATCGTCGAGATCGTGGAGCACTGGGCGATCGCCATTTCCGGGCTCGTCCTCCTGGCGACGGGAATGTTCGAGCTGCCCATGGCGAACCGTTACTACATAACCTCCCTGCCCGGTCTCGGCTGGTCCGGGGATTTCATCAAGGCCCTCTATATCCATTATGCCGCCTCGGTGATCTTTATCACCGCCTCGGTGTTCCATTTACTTTATCACGGCATCCGCGGTGAACGGGGCATGCTGCCCCAACCGGAGGACATCAAGACGTCGATTCTGGTGCTCAAGAGCTTCTTCGGCAAGGGGGAAGAACCGCTGTTTCACAAGTATCTGCCGGAGCAGCGCCTCGCCTACGTGGGCATGGCCGTCATCATTGCCATGCTGATCCTGTCGGGGCTCGTCAAGACCTACAAGAACCTTTACGCCCCCGACATGCCCCTGACCCTGGTGCTCTGGGCGACCTGGATCCACAATGTCTTCTTCGTTCTCTTCATCTTGGCCTTGGCGGCTCATATCGGCGCCTTGGTTATAAAGCCGAACCGACCGATGTTCCGGGGGATCTTCACCGGGACGGTGCGCCTCGACTACGCCCGTCGCCGCCACCCCCTCTGGATCGCGGAGATGGATCCGGAGGAGATGGGGAGGTTACCGGAGGTGAGGTTACCCGAGGGTAACGTGTCGGAGGGGAGGGAGGCGGAGGCCGGGGATTTGGATAGTCTCTACGCTGAGATTCCGAATGACGGGGAGGACGGCCGGGGTGGACCGGCGCCGAAGATGAGACCGGTGGCGGAGGATCCCAGTGAATTGGATAAGTCTGAAAGCCCGCCGGTGCCGCCGTCATCCCCCGATACAGATGCGGGAGACCGGGAGAACGAACAACGGGACGCCTGATCGATGCTTTTGAAAGAATGGTCGTTCTTGACAAATGACCGACCTTAATATAAATCGGCGGCAAACAGGATAAACTAACCGGGAGGATTGAAGATGGCATTGAGCAGTTCGGCGGAAAAATTGAAGAAGATGATTGACAAAGCGATCGAGGATCACGAGATCACGGTTTTGGAGTATGAAAAAATACTCCACATCGCCAGCGAGGACAACAAGATCGATGCTCAGGAGCGGGCGTTGCTCCAGACCCTCCAGGATCTTATCGAAAGCGGCGCGGTCAAGCGGGTTCAGGACAGAAGATAGGATTGAACGATACCGCCCCCGATTCCGCGGGGGAGGGGGCTGATAAACATTTCTTTTATCAAGCCCCGCGACGGCTATGTAAACCTTTGCAAAACCCGGGCGCCTTCACCTTTTACCCTTTTTCTTCTCCAGTTCGCTAATCTGTCGGTAAAGACGTTCATTCACCGGGACCGCCACGCCGTGCTTTCGCCCTAAGGCCATGACCACCCCGGAGAGCATCTCCACCTCCGTCTTCCTACCGGCCTCCACATCCTGGAGCATGGAGGTCTTCCCCCCCGGGCCGAGGGAGGCCAGAACGGCATACCATCTTTCCACGTCGTCGGAGTCCAGGGGGATGCCCAGCTTCCGGGCCAGGGCGATGACCTCTCCCATGGCCGCATCCATCAACTCCCGCTCCGGACCGGCCTGCTGAAAGACGCCGTAGTTTCCCCCGGTGACGGCCGAGGCCTGGTTGATCCCCACGTTGATCATGAACTTCCACCAAATATCTCTCATGATGTCTTCGGGCGCAACATAATTTATCCCGGCCCGGTCGAAGAGCTCCCCAACCCGCCCCACCCGGTGGGAAGGCGTCCCCGCTTTCTTTTCCCCGAAGAAGATCTTCCCCTGATTGGTATATGTCACCCGGTTGCCCTGGCGCAGGGCATCGATGCCTATCACTAACGCGTAGAGAAGCTTCTCCGGCCCGTAAACGGCGCCGATCCGTTCTTCGCTGTCGATGCCGTTCATCAGGGACATGACGATGGTTTCGGGACCGATGCTGTTTTTCATTTCGGCGATGGCCTGGTCGAGGTGATAATGCTTGACGGCCACGAGCAGTAGTTTCGCGGCGGGATGAATCTCCCCGCTATCGAGGACGGGGATCAAATATTCCTTGCCGTTGACTACGATACCTTCCTTACGGAGCCGTTCCCGGCGCTCGCCGGAGGCGACGAAGGAAACGCATCGCGGGTCCATATCGTGCAGGAGCGCCCCATAGGCCGCCCCGACGGCCCCGGCGCCGATTATGTGAATGTTGCCGATCATTAGCTTGTTCCTCCTTTTCCTCAAATGGAAGTACTCTATCAGGATTTATTGAAATAGGCAAATTCCCTTGTTGTTGACAGCGATTGGAAACTGGGTTAAACACCGACAACAAAAAGGTCGGCCAGAGAGAAAAGGGACATGAAGAAAATCAAAAGGATTTTAATTGCCAACCGGGGGGAGATCGCCCTGCGGATCATCCGCACGGTGCGGGACATGAACCTCGAAGCGATCGCCATCTATGAAAAACCGGACAGTGACGCCTATTTCCACCGCTTTGCCGACCGGGTCGTCCAGATCGGCAACGAACCGAACCGGGGCTACCTGGATATCGAAAGGATCATCCGGGCCGCAGTGAATACCGGTGCCGACGCCATCCATCCCGGGTACGGATTCCTGGCGGAAAACGCAGATTTTGCCGAGGCCTGTCACCGGGAGGGCATCGTCTTCATCGGTCCTCCCCCGGAGGTGATTCGCGCTCTGGGCAACAAGGTCCTGGCGCGGGAGATGATGATCGCGGCCAGCATCCCCGTGGTTCCGGGAACTGACAGTCTGCCGGTGGGCCAGGAAGGGGTGGAGGCGGCCGCCGCTTTTGGACGGAACGTCGGATATCCCATCATCCTCAAGGCAACGGCTGGCGGTGGCGGCCGGGGGGTGAGGCGGATCAATAACGAGCAGGAACTAAAGCTCAATATCCCCGCGGCGCGGTCCGAAGCGATCGCCGCCTTCCATGACGATCGGCTGTATGTGGAAAAATATATCGAAAAACCGCGCCACATAGAGGTCCAGATCCTGGCTGACCAGTACGGACATGTTATCCACTTGGGAACCCGGGATTGTTCCATCCAACGACGGCACCAGAAATTGCTGGAGATCGCCCCGGCGGATCTGCCCGCGCCGGTTCTCGAAGCCGTCCACGCGGCGGCGGTGCGGGCGGCCCGGGCGGCTGGTTACGTGAGCGCCGGCACCGTGGAGTTCCTCGTCGATTCCCGGACCAATGAATTCTGGTTCATGGAGGTGAATACCCGCCTCCAGGTGGAGCATACGGTCACCGAGATGATCACCGGCGAGGATCTGGTGCAGGAACAGATCCGGATCGCCGAAGGGAGACCACTGCAGATCCTTCAGGAGGACGTGCGCCTACACGGCATAGCCGTGGAGGTGCGCATCAACGCCGAGGATCCGAAAAACAACTTTCTTCCCGAAGGCGGGAAACTTATCGAGATCTATCATCCGCCCGGAGGACCGGGCATTCGCATTGACGGCAACGCTTACAAGGGCTACCTCGTCCCCACCGTTTACGATTCCCTCCTGGCCAAACTCATCGTCTGGGGCTACGAATGGGAACAAACGGTAAGTCGCCTCCAGCGGGCCCTGAAGGATTTCAACATCGTCTGGCCGAAAACCACGATTCCCCTGTATATGGCCATCTGCGACGAAGACGATTTCCGCCACCGCCGCTTCCATACCGGTTACCTGGATGAGCACCCCGAGTTGTTCAAATATCCCGATATGGAACATTTCGTTTTAGACGATGCACTTTACAAACTGATGCTGGCCCCCCATGAAGGAATGGAAGGACGGTCGGGGGAAGAGCGCAAGAAAGACCGCCAGCCCGGCTGGTGGATGAACAAACGCATCCTGACCGCCCAGGAGATTGAAGAACTCAAGAAAGAGGGGATTGTCAAGTCTTCCATCAAGGGAAAGGTGACGGATATCCCTGTCGAGGTAGGCGACGAGGTGATGGTGGGAGACGTCCTGGTGGATCTGGAGGCGATGAAGATGCACCACCACGTCATCTGTGAAGTGGACGGGAAAGTGGCCGACATCCTTGTCGAACCCGGCGATGCCGTGGATGTCGGCGACACCCTGGTCATCGTGAATGTCCGCGGTTAGCGCGGCCCGAATCATCGGGACGACGACTGCCGAAAACATAAAAAACCCCGCCAGCGGTGCAAACCGGCGGGGGTTCCAATTATTGTCCGCGGCTTTTCCGTTTGTGTTCAAAGAACTTCACCGTATGCGAGGCAATTTGCGGCCATAGCTTGCGGATATTTACCCAAATACAAGTTTTCCCTTCATCTCATCCGAACCGGCATCAGAAGTGAGGACGCCGGGGGCGGGGCCGGGACTTTCCGCCGCCGGGGCGGCGGGTGCTTCGGGGACGGACTTTCTTTTCCGGATATAGGGCTTCCGGTTTGACCAGCATCTCCTCGTCCGGCTCAATGCAAGGAAGCCTCCGGCCCATGAACTCCTCGATGGGGGCGATGTAAAAGGCGTCTCCCTCGTCGGCGAAGCTCACCGCCGTCCCGCTCTGTCCCGCCCGGCCGGTGCGCCCGATACGGTGGACATAGTCTTCCGGATCGTGGGGCAGGGTGAAATTTATGACATGATCCATGCTCTCGATATGGATGCCTCGGCCAGCCACGTCCGTGGCCACCAGGACCCTGATCTTGCCGCTCTTGAAATCTTCGAGACGGCGGATCCGGCTTTTCTGCGGGATGTCGCCGGAAAGTTCGGAACAGTTGACACCGTAGCGGGTCAGACGTTCGGCGAGGCGCCTTACCTCATCGCGGCGGTTGCAGAAGACCAGGACTCTTTCCAGATCCTGCCGGACGATTATATTATGCAGGAGATCGAATTTCTGCTCCTCCGTAACGATATAGACGATCTGCTCCACTGTATCCACGGCCACCTGCTCCGGCTCTATCTCCACCATGACGGGATCCACAGTCCAGGAGGAGGCAAGGCGGATGATCGTCCCCGTGAGGGTGGCGCTGAACATGAGGGTCTGGCGCTTTTCCTTGGGAGGGGTGCTATGGATGATCATCCGGACGTCGGGGATGAACCCCATATCGAGCATTCGGTCCGCTTCGTCGATGACGAGGACCTCGATCTTCTTGAGCACCACGTCACCGCGGCGCTGGAAGTCCAAGAGCCGGCCCGGCGTGGCCACGATGATATCGGCCGGCCCGGCGGCAAGCTGGTGGCGCTGCTTTTCATAATCCATGCCGCCGAAAACAGAAACGATTCTTATTCCGCAATACTTGGCAAGCTGGCGGGCCTCGGCGGAGATCTGGAGGGCCAACTCCCGGGTCGGAGCAAGAATCAGGGCCCGGGGCGTGCCGAACGGACGCTCTTCCGTGTGGGGATGGTTGATCAACCGGGTAATGATGGCGATGAGAAAGGCGGCGGTCTTGCCGGTGCCGGTTTGCGCCCGGCCGCTGGCATCCTTGCCGGAGAGGGCGCTGGGGAGGATTTCCGCTTGGATGGGGGTGCAGTACTGGAACCCAAGATCGCTGATGGTGTGGAGAAGCGGTGCCGGCAGATCGAAATCTTGAAACCTGGTTTTGCCGGGAGCGGCAGGAACCTTGAACTGTCTGGGATCCCAGGAATCGTCGGTAACCGGTGCGGGTTCGGGAACAGCGCCGGCGTCGATAGCTTCGGGCCGTTTTTTCCCCTTCCTAGAGGGACGGCGGCGACGGGTGCTTTGTCGCCTTTCCGAAGTCAGCGAATCCGCTCCGCCGCCGGCATCGCTTCCCTCCGCCTCGGGTACCGGTGACGAAGGTATGGTTTTTGTAAGGTTTTCTGTGTCCTCCATAGGGCTCTCTTCTCTCTGTCGGCGGTCTCTTAGTGCCGCGGAACGTTTATGAGCTAATTTTGTGCGAATCATAATCTCATCCGATACCGGATGGCAAGGATTATTATGCCCGGGGATTGGAGAGACCGGGGCGACGCCCTTGACCGGATGGCGGAACTGGGCTATAAATAAATCAGGTGCGACATTGGGGAGCTAGGAGTGATCGCGGTCGTAATCAGAATGATTTCAAGGAGGCAATACCTGAGATGAAGATAGAGATATGCGCTGCGTCTGGTTGTGCCCGGGCGATAATCATGATCACCTTTGTCGTGGGATGCTTGTTGTCCGGCTGTGCCGCCGGGCCGCCACGCCTCCAGCCCTCGGGACTCAATACCGTCTTCGCCGGAAAAGACGGCATGCCTTTCGCTGACTATATCAAACAGACCCGGGCAATGATGCTCCGAGCCCGGGTGGATATTAATGACGGCAACCGGGAAATGGTCCTCAACGCCAACCTGCCCTTTGAACTCGCGCCGGACACCAACCTTTTCCCGCTAGGGAAGGACGGGAAACACCGCCGGGGCGCCCTTCTCGTCCACGGACTCTCCGACTCGCCGTATATGCTGCAACCCCTGGCCCGCCACCTCCGGAACCGCGGTTTTCTCGTCCGGACGATCCTCCTCCCCGGGCATGGGACGGCTCCCGGAGACCTGCTGGAGGTGCACTGGCAGGAATGGAGACGGGCCGTGCAATATGGGATCGACGGCATGAAGGGAGAGGTTGAGGAACTCTACCTAGGCGGCTTTTCCACCGGCGCCGCCCTGGGCGTGCTGTCCGTCTTGAGCGGTGAAGACATAAAGGGATTGATTCTCATTTCTCCGGCCCTGGGGGTGAAAGACCGGCGTGTGGCGTTGGCCGGGGCGCTCCGGAGTGTGAGGGACTGGGTCGGCGACATCCGGGACGATGTGGATTACGCGAAGTATGAAACCTTTGCGGTGAATGCCGCCTATCAGATCTACCTTCTTACCGGGGAGATAGACAGGCTTCTCGCTGCGGGTAAACGTATTGAAGTCCCCGTATTCGCTGCCTTATCCGCGGAAGATGTCACCGTCGACGCCGGGCGGGCCCAAGAGGTTTTTCGGCGTTACACAACCTCGGAACATAACGTCGTGATCCTGTATGCGCGAGATCCGCGGCCGGAGATATGTGCCGGATCAGGAACGATTTATTGCGAGGGGAGTTATCTGCCGGAGCTGCGGATACTGGATTTCTCCCATGTCGCCCTGCCGATGCCTTGCGATGATCCCCATTACGGTCTGCGGGGAGGATACAAAAGCTGCCTCCATTACGGAGCCGATCGAGAAAAAAGAGGGATTTGCCGGAATGACGACACGATTTGGCAGGGAGAGATATCCGACGCCAATCTCCAGTCCTTCACCCTGCGTCGTCTGACCTGTAATCCCAAATTCCCTGGTATGCGGGAGCGGCTCGATCAATTCATCAGAAACGTTGCCCGATAAACAGACCCAGGGTTTGGTGTCCTCCCTCGGCGAACCCGTAAGCAATATAGGCCGGCCCGATGAAGGTGTCCGCCCCGATGAAGGCGCTGCCGGCGTAAATAAGAGAACCCAGAGTGATGTCGCTCCGTTTCTGCCAGGCCTTGCCTGCTTCCACGGAGAAGCCCAGATAAAGGGTGGTGCGAAAATCGCCGAGGCCGGCGGCCCCCATATTCCGGAAGCAGACGATCCGCGCCAGGCCCACCTCCTGACCCGACAGCTCATCGGTCAGGTACCCGGAGAGATTCAAGAACCCGCCAATACTGTACGAATCCTGAATCTTGCTGTCGCCGTCCAGGGTGCCACCGTAGATGATTCCAGGGATGAAGGTCAGGCGTCCCCAGGTCTTGGCGCCCTGGATGTTGGCATTGATCCCGGCGACCTTGTAGTCGGAACCCATTTCCGGGAGATTGAACTGGCTGGTCACGTTGGCGCTTAAGCCCCGCTGGGGAAAATTGAAGTTGTCCATGGTGTCGTAGGTCAAAGATGAAAAGAAACCGCCGATATTGAAACTGTCCGTGGGCAGGTCGGCGGCCCCGACATTGACCCGGTAGGCGCCGTAGCCGCGGCGGATGCCCAGGCGCAACTCCCCCCAGTTGCCAAACTGCCGACCAAGATCCAGACCCCCTGAAAATTCCTTGAGCCGATATTTAGCCATGATATCCGCTGTATATTCCGGGCTGTAGATGTAGGCATTCCATTCCCGGTATTCGAGCCGGGGGGCGAAAAAATAATGCGTGGAGTAATCAATGGGCTGGTAAAATTCCGAAAACAAGCGTGTCGTTTCGCCGATCTGCAATTCATTCCGCCATTCGGCGCCCAAGGTGTTGATCTCGGTCTGGGTAATCCGCGTGCCGACGGTATAGGAACTGGAGCCTTTGAAATTGTCCGCCAGACTGATGTTGAAGCGCATGTAAGTGGGACCCCACGATTTTTCAATGGGATTGAAAACCAGGCCGGTTTTGTTCCTTCTCCTTTCGAGATGAAAATCGACCCGTTCAAAGGTGTCCAGACCATAAAGGCGGGTTATATCCTTTTCGAGGGTTTCTATGTTCAGTTTTTCCCCCGCCTTGGTTTCGATCTGGGCCTCGAGTACCCGGGGAGAAATCTTGGTACGGTTTTCCGCCCTCGTCTTGACACCCGGCAAGTGTGCCAGTTTGCTTCCCAGGTCGATCTCCTTTCCTTCGCTGCCGGTTTTAACCGACGGAAGGGGAGATGCCTGGGCGGGGGACGCTGATTTGAATTCCACCTTCACGTAATCAATGACCGGCGGCTCGGAGGGCTGCCGCCGCTGATGGGCCAGATAAACCTGGAATTTTTCCGGGGCAATGGAAAGACCGGCAAGGCGTTCCTTCATTTTGCCCACCGCCGCCGCGCCGATCTTCATAGCCGTTTCGGTTTTAGAAAAATCCGTGGTTCCCAGCGGGCCGAGATCGGGCTGGATGAGGATGTCATCCGGCTTCAGGGTCCTTAGTTGGGCCTGGACATTTCTCTGGATGAGGATGGTCATGACCTGGGCGGTGATACTGGCAGTGGAATTGAGCCCCTCCCTGGTCCTGAGGGGGGTGCCGATATCGACGACGATGATGATGTCGGCCCCCATGGCGCGAGCCACGCTTACCGGAAGGTTGTTGGCGATTCCGCCGTCCACGAGCATCCGTCCGTTGATCTCCATGGGTACGAAGATCCCCGGAATGGACATGCTCGCCCGGAGTGCCTCCGCCAGATCTCCCTTACCCAGAACAACGGTGTCACCGGTTTCGATGTCCGCCGCCACAGCCCGAAAGGGAATCTTGAGGTGATCGAAATCCTTGATGTCCGCGGTGTGCAGCAGGAGTTTCTTCAGGAGGATATTCAGATTCTGTCCCTGGACCAGGCCTCGGGAGGTGGCCAGGCGGCCGTTTCGGACCCCGAGGTTAAAGTCGATTTTATAATCCATGGAGTCCTGCTTGCGGCGGAAGGAGAGTTTATCCACCGTCTGCTTATCCGTGAAGGCCTCATGCCAAGGGATGCCGGTTACAAGTTTTTCCAACTCCTCCGGGGAGGAACCCGCCGCGTAGAGTCCGCCGACTATGGCCCCCATGCTGGTCCCCGCGATACAATGGATGGGCACCCGCATTTCCTCCAGGACCTTCAGCACCCCGATATGGGCAATCCCCCGGGCACCGCCGCCGCTCAATACCAGACCGATCCGAAGCGGCCGCGGCTCTTCGGCTCCGGTCATGGAAGGTGCAATGATGTTTAAACAAAGGAAAAGAAAGATGAAGATCGCCCGGAAGGGCAAAGAAAACGGCCGGCGTTTTCGCGGAGGCATCATAGGGGTCGGAATATTCCTTCTTTTCTCTTTCCCGGCCACGATTAGCTGACCTGTGACGTTTTGTCAATCCGGACGTTTACGCCGCGGAAGCAGGATCAGAACTGGCGTCCTTCCCGCCCCCCACCGCCACTCCGCCGGGGGCCGCCGCCGCGTCGAGGCGCTTGGCTGCTGAAACCGCCGTGCCTGCTGCCCGTTCCCCGGGGCCGTTCGTCCTGATCTCCCTTCGGTTTGGCCTCATCGACCCGGATTGTCCTGCCGAGCAGTTCGCCGCCGTTGAATGTTTGGATGGCTTCCTGGGCCTGCGCTTCCGTTGCCATCTCCACGAATCCAAATCCCCGGCTCAGACCGGTGATCTTGTCCCGAATTATCGCCAGAGAAACCACCTTGCCGATCTCACTGAAATTGGCCATTAAATCATCTTCAGTAACACCCTCCGCCAGGTTGCCGATGTAAAGCTTTTTTACCATGCTTTCTTCCTCCTTGCTTCCCCTTTTGACCCGTCGCCATGCCCGGCAGAGCCGCCATCCATCGGCATTGATGGCATATAAAAAACCACCGGACTCTGCGGAGCACGGTGGCCTTCCTTGTTCCACACCTTGCAGACAGGATGCTCTGATTTTCTCTTGACCCAAATCAGCAGGAAAATAATATAGATGGTTCTCTCTAATCTCCTTGACCGGGAATGTCAAACGATATTTTGCGGAACGGACAAAAGCTGCTATTCTTACTTCAACGGTAAATTATCTTGTTGACATCATCAATATGTTGTGGCAAGTAGGGCACCTCATACTAGATATTGTATTTAAAAAATCATTTTCATTATTTATGAAGCGAGGAGACAAATGAAATGAAAAAGAAGACTTCCCCGTCCGCCATCCCCTGCCTGACCAAAAATGCCATTACCGTCCTGGAAAGACGCTACCTAAGGAGGCACACGGACGGCCGCGTCCTCGAAACGCCGGCCCACATGTTCAGGAGAGTGGCGGAGAGCATTGCCGCGGCGGAACGGATATTCAGCCCCCAGGCTGATACAGGGAAGCTGGTGGAGAAGTTCTATCGCATCATGGCCGACCTGGAATTCCTTCCCAATTCTCCCACCCTGATGAATGCCGGCCGGGAGCTGGGGCAGTTGTCGGCCTGTTTCGTCCTCCCGGTGGGGGACTCCATGGAAGAGATCTTCGATGCCGTAAAATATACCGCCCTGATCCACAAGTCCGGCGGCGGCACCGGTTTT
>JAKQIZ010000019.1 GCA_029561465.1 Deltaproteobacteria bacterium
GCCCTGGCCAAAGAGTTTGCCGCCGAGATCATCAGCGCCGATTCGATGCAGGTCTATCGCTACCTGGACATCGGCACGGCCAAGCCCACCGCGGCGGAACGGCGCCTGGTCCCGCACCATCTCCTCGATTGCGTCGATCCCTACGAAGAATACCACGCCGCCCGGTTCCGTGACGAGGCGCGGCAGGTTATCGCCGCCCTGCACGGACGGGGGAAGAACATCTTTGTCGTCGGCGGCACGGGCCTGTACATTCGGGTCCTGCTCGGGGGGCTCCTGCCGGGTCCGGGCGCCGACGGGGCGTTGAGGAATCATTACCGGGATCTGGCCGCTCGCAGGGGCCGGGAGCACCTCCACGACCTCCTGCGCCATCGGGACCCGGCGGCGGCGGGCGCCATTGCGGTCAACGATACGGTGCGGGTCATCCGGGCCCTGGAGTACCTAAAAGCCACCGGCTGTTCCATCACCGCCGGTCAGGCCGCCCACCGCTTCGGGGAAAATCGTTACAAGTTGCTCCGAATCGGCCTCCAGGCCGGGCGGGAAGAACTTTTTGAACTTATTGCCCGCCGGGCCGATGCCATGCTTGCCGCCGGTCTCGTGGACGAAACCCGGGCGATTATGGCCCGGGGATACTCCGGGGAGATCAAGGCACTCCAGTCCCTGGGCTACAAGCACATCCGCGCCTATCTGGAGGGGCGCTGCTCCCTGGCCGAGGCCCGGGAAATGATGATCCGGGACACCCGGCATTACGCAAAGCGACAGCTCACCTGGTTCCGCGGGGAGCCGGACATGCGGTGGCACGGCCGGGGCGAGGAGGACCGCATCGCGGCCCTCATCAAGGAATTCCTCGCCCCGTGAGCCTCCCCACCTGCCGGTAAGGCATTTCCTTCCCTCCCCGGGGGGACGAGGCGAGGGGAGAAGAGGGAATTTACATATATTTATGAATGTTTTCAACAACGGGGCATTGGGAAATTGCTTGACATAAAAAAACGCTCCCCCTATATGGTGGAGACGCCACGGACTCGAACACCCTGGACGGCTTGACGTTGCCGGGGGAAAGGAAGGGAAGATCCATGCCCCTTGATCCCCGCCGCACCGGGGGAAGGATGGGGGCATCAATCCGATCCCATAAAATGAGGATGTTTTTCAGGTGAAAGGAGAAGGGATATGAAGCGAGTGAACGGCTGCCGGCGATTGTTCGTCTTCGTCGCCATCCTGGCGGCGGTTTTCCTGACGATCTCCTGCGGGCCGAAGGCGGTCAAGCCGGTGGGAGAAATGGACACCCCCGATCATCACGTATCCACGGGCATAAAACTCCTGGATCAGGGCCAGTATCCCCAGGCCCAGGGCGAGTTCGACCGGGCCATCCAGTTGGCCCCGAAGTTTTCCCGGGCCTTCACCGGCCGGGCCCTCGTCAAGGCCTATCAGAACGATTTCACCGGGGCCTTCGCCGCCCTGGACAAGGCTTGGGCATACGCCGACACGAAGGACGAGAAGCTCTTCATCCACATCGGCTACATCCGGGTCAACACCATGAGCAAGGCCACCTGCGCCAAGATCGGCACCGACTGCTCCCAGGATACCACCTGGCTCGACAAATCCAAAGATGAGTTCGACCACGCCGTGGCCATCAACGCGAAGTCCGCCGCCGCCCATTACTTCATGGGCCTCTGCTACAAGACCGCCCTGGATTTCCCCAAGGCCGGCCAGATGTTCGCCAAGGTCTTGGAGATCCAGTCTGAATATACCGCGGAGGCCGACGGACAGTGGAAACTCGTCCAGGATATTCAGCGGGCCATGCCCGGCACGATTACGGGCAAGAAGATCGCCCTGGTGGAAAAACTGAGCCGGGCCGACGCGGCGGCGCTGTTTATGGAAGAGTTGAAGATCGATGTCCTCTACAAGAAACGAACCCCGAAAGACTTCGACACCTCTTTCAAGGATCCCGCCCGGGCCCAGTCGCCGAGCCGGGGGGTAGCCTCGGCCAACGACATCGCCATCCATCCCCTGAAGATGGATATCGAAGGCATCCTGCAGCTCGGCGTCCGGGGGCTGGAGAATTACCCCGACGGTAATTTCCATCCCGACGAGTCCGTCAACCGGGCCGCCTACGCCCTGATGGTCGAGGACATCCTCATCAAGGTCACCGGGGACAACAGCCTGGCCACCAAGTTTATCGGCGGCACCTCCACCTTCCCGGACCTGCGGAACGACCTGCCCTACTTCAACGCCGTCATGGTGGTGACCTCCCGGGGCATCATGGAAGCCACGGATATTACGACCGGCGAATTTGCGCCGCTCAAACCCGTGCCCGGAGCGGACGCTCTTTTGATCATCCGCAAAATCAAGGAAGAACTGAAATTCGATTAAAACAATGATGGTTTTGAAACATTGAGGAGGCGGGAAGGGGTTTGTCCCGCCTCAAATTTTAATGAGGACGGACGGCCGGAAAATGACCGTCGAAAAAAGGGCGCAAACCCTTTTTGATGATCCCTAGACAGGAGAGCAATATTTCCATGGCGATGAAAGAGTTGGGCAAGGCGTTTGAACCGGCCGATGCCGAAAAAAGACTGTATGACTACTGGCTGAAAAATAAGTTTTTTGCCGCAGAGGACAAATCCGAATCTCCCGCGTTTTCCATTGTCATTCCGCCTCCCAATGTGACCGGAATGCTGCACATGGGCCATGCGCTCAACAATACCCTCCAGGACATCATCATCCGCTTCAAGAGAATGCAGGGATACAACACCCTGTGGATGCCGGGAATGGACCACGCGGGCATCGCCACGCAAAACGTGGTGGAGCAGCAGTTGCGCAAGGAGGGGCTCTCCCGGCACGATCTCGGCCGCGAAAAATTTATCGCCCGCGTCTGGGAATGGAAGGAAAAATACGGCGGCGTCATCATCAATCAGCTCAAAAGGCTGGGCTGCTCCTGCGACTGGGACCGCGAGCGCTTTACCATGGACGAGGGACTTTCCCAGGCGGTCCGGGAGGTGTTTGTCAGGCTTTACAACGAAGATATGATTTATCAGGGCGACTACATCGTCAACTGGTGTCCGCGCTGCCACACCGCGATTTCCGACCTGGAGGTGGAATTCAAACCCGACCAGAGCAATCTGTGGAACATTCGCTACCCGTTTGCCGACGGCACGGGCGAAATCGTTGTCGCCACGACGCGGCCGGAGACCATGCTGGGCGACACCGCCGTGGCGGTGCACCCCGATGATCCGCGCTACCGGGACAAGATCGGGAAAAAAGTCATTCTGCCGTTGATGAACAAGGAAATTCCAATCATCGCCGACGATTACGTGACGATGGATTTCGGATCCGGCGCCGTGAAGATCACTCCCGGTTCCGACCCCAATGACTTTGCCATGGCCCAGCGCCACCATCTGGAGATTATCTCGGTCATCGACGGAGAGGGGATCATTAACGAACACGGTGGAAAATACAAGGGACAGGACCGCTACGAGGCGCGCGCCAGCGTCATCGCCGATCTGGAAAAGGGCGGCTATATGGTCGGCACCGAGCCTTACGCGCATAATGTCGGCCAGTGCTACCGCTGCAAAACGGACATCGAGCCGATGGTGTCCAAACAGTGGTTTGTCAAGATCAAACCGCTGGCCGCCAAGGCCATTGCCGCCGTCACGAAAAAGAAAACGCGCATTGTGCCTTCCTCTTGGGAGGCCACGTATTTTGACTGGATGAACAATATCCGCGACTGGTGCATCTCGCGGCAGTTGTGGTGGGGGCACCGCATCCCGGTCTGGTATTGCGGAGGCTGCGGCAAGGTGATTGTCTCGACGGTCGATCCCGACAAGTGTCCGGTCTGCGACGGCGCGTCGTTGAAACAAGACGAAGATGTTCTGGATACGTGGTTCAGCTCCGCTCTGTGGCCGTTTACCACGTTGGGCTGGCCCAGGCGAACGCAGGCGCTCAAAACATTTTATCCGACTTCGCTGCTCATTACCGGTTTCGAC
>JAKQIZ010000028.1 GCA_029561465.1 Deltaproteobacteria bacterium
AGGATCCCGTCCATCTACCAGCAGTTCGAGGATATCCTCGAAAAAAAGATCAACATCGTCTCCGCCAGTGAAGAACTGCTCTTCCCTTCGGCGGAAAACGCGATCATGGCGGAACGGATCCATCTGCTGGCGATGGAAAAACGGGTCACCGTCCTGGGGACGGGGGTCAATCCCGGCTTCGTCATGGACGCCCTGCCGCTGTTTCTCACCGGCGTCTGCCAGGAAGTGCGGGAAATCCACGTCCAGCGCGTTGTGGACGCCGCCACCCGGCGCTACGCCCTGCAGAAGAAGATCGGCACGGGCATGACCGTGGCGGAGTTCCAGCGGGAAATAGACAAACAGGCCCTGGGGCATGTGGGGCTCCGGGAATCCCTCCATCTGATCATCGACAAACTCAGTCGGCCCGTGGACTTCGTGGAGGAGTCCGTGGCCCCGGTAATCGCCGCCCATCCCATCCGGACGGAATATTTCGAGATCAAACCGGGAGACGTGGCGGGGATCGAACATCTCGCCAAGGGCATCAAAGACGGGAAAGAGATACTGACCCTGGAGCTCCGGATGTATGTCGGCGCCCCCGACCCCCACGACGCCATTCAGATCGTGGGCACTCCGGATATCAAGCTGAGGATCGAGGGTGGCGTCGCCGGCGACCAGGCCACGGCGGCCGTTCTGGTCAACTCCATCCCGGCGGTGCTAGACGCCAAGCCGGGGCTGATCACGGTGAAGGACCTTCCCTCTCCCTACTGTTACTGAGCGGCTCCTCTCGTCTTTGGGAACCGGGGGGGATTGAAACCCCGCACTATAAATCTTCGGAAACGGAGCGGGGTTAAAACCAGGCGCTAAAAGCCCCGGCCGACCGCCAAGGCAGGGTCCGAAACCAAGGAAAGGATGAAGTTTATGGCATGGTATGCCGTCCATACGAGAAGCCGTCACGAAGACCGGGTATACATCGGTCTGACGCAGAAGTCCTTCCAGGTATTCCTCCCCAAGATCGAGGTCTGGAGCCGGCGGAAGGACCGCCGCAAGAAGATCATGATCCCCATGTTTCCCGGGTATATCTTCGTGGCCATGAAAACCGCGGACAACGAGACGAAGCTGGATGTCCTGAAGACCTTCGGCGTGGTGCGCATCCTGGGGAAGCCTTACGGTTCGGAGCCCATCCCCGTCCCCGACGCCAAGATCGACGCCATCATGCGCATCGTCGCTTCCCGGGTGGAGGTCCAGCAGTTCCAGTACCCCAAGGTGGGGGAATATGCCAAGATCATCGACGGCCCCTTCCAGGGGATCGAGGGTCTGGTGGTGGGAACCGACATGGAAAAGGAGCTGTTCGTCATCACCATCGAACTGATGCAGCGCTCCGTGGCCATCAAACTGGAGGGATTTCAAGTCGCCAGGCTTTGATTTTTTCAAATTTAAGCTTGACTTTGGCCGGAAATTGGGTAAGAAGCTTTGTCCATATTGTCCAATATCAACTATCAAGCGAGTCCATAGCATTGAAGGGAACGATAAAAATCGACGGGGAGTTCTGCAAAGAATGCCTCCTGTGCACGACGGTCTGTAAAAATCAAAACCTCCATCCCGCCGCCGAGCTGAATTCCAAGGGTTTCCATCCCATCGAGTTGAAGGAAGACGCCGATTGCAACGGCTGCGCCCTCTGCGCCCTGGTCTGTCCCGAAGTCGCCATCGAGGTGTACCGTGAATAGAATCCTCATGCAGGGCAACCGCGTCATCGGCGAGGCGGCGATCCGGGCCGGATGCCGCTTCTATGCCGGCTACCCCATCACCCCCCAGAACGAACTGACGGAGTACATGGCCGACAACATGCGCCGTGCCAAGGGCGGGACCTTCATCCAGGCGGAGAGCGAAATCGCCGCCATCAATATGGTACTCGGGGCCTCCGCCGCCGGCGCCCGGGCCATGACGTCGTCCTCCAGTCCGGGGATCTCCCTGAAGCAGGAGGGCATCTCGTCCCTCGCCGCCGACGAACTGCCGGCGGTCATCGTCAACATGATGCGCGGCGGACCCGGGCTGGGCAACATCCTCCCCTCCCAGGGAGACTACTTCCAGGCCACCCGCGGCGGCGGCCACGGCGATTACCGCACCATCGTCCTTGCCCCCGCCTCCGTCCAGGAGCTGGCCGACCTCACCATGGACGCCTTCGAACTGGCGGACCGTTACCGCAATCCCGTGATCATCCTCGCCGACGGGATGATGGGCCAGATGATGGAGCCCGTGGAATTCAACACCCCACCGCCCCGCCAGTATCCCGAATGCTACGTCCTCAAGGGCATGGGCCGGGGGAAGAGCAAGTTCATCCGAGCCCTGATCCTCGATGCCATCCGCATGGAGGAGCACAACTGGAAGCTCTACCGCAAATACCAGGTCATCGCCTCGAAGGAGGTCCGTTTCGAGACCTTCTGGACCGACGACGCGGAGATTCTCATCGTCGCCTACGGCACCGCCGCCCGGATCGCCAAGGGCGCCATCAAACGGAGTCGGGAGTTGGGACTGCCCGTGGGGCTCATCCGGCCCATCACCCTGTGGCCCTTCCCCGTCGCGGTCCTCCAGGCCTTCGCCGCCCGGGTGGACAATTTTCTCGTCTTCGAGATGAACACCGGGCAGATGCTGGAAGATGTCCAACTGGCCCTGGGCAATATGGCCAAGGTCCAGTTCTACGGCCGGCCCGGCGGCGTCATCCCCACACCGGTGGAACTTGCCAAGGTCATCGCCTATCAGTTCCGGAAGAAATGATATGAAAAACGTATTCAGCCGCCCTAAATCACTTAAGAAAGCCGTTTTTCACTACTGTGCCGGCTGCGGCCACAGCATCACCCACCGCCTCATCGCCGAAGCCATCGACGAGTTGAAGATCCAGGACCGCGCCATCGGCATCCCCCCCGCCGGCTGCGCCGTCATCGCTTACAACTACTTCGACATCGATATGCTGGAGGCCCCCCATGGTCGGGGGTGTGCCGTCGCCACGGGGATGAAGCGCGTCCTCCCCGACCGGATCATCTTTTCCTATCAGGGCGACGGTGATCTGGCGGCCATCGGCACGGCGGAAACCATGCACGCCGCCAACCGCGGCGAGAACATCACCGTGATCTTTATCAACAACGCCGTTTACGGCATGACGGGCGGCCAGATGGCCCCCACGACCCTCCTGGGGCAGGTCTCCACCACCACGCCGCCGGGCCGGTCGGCCCTCCTGGACGGACATCCGATCCATTTGAGCGAGATCCTCGGCCAACTCCCGGGAACCCGGTACATCGAGCGCTGCGCCGTCAACAGCCCGGGAAACATCGTGAAGGCCAAAAGGGCGATCAAGAAGGCCTTCCAGTACCAGATGGACGGCATAGGGTTCTCCCTGGTGGAAATCCTCTCCCAATGCCCGACCAACTGGAAGATGGCCCCCGTGGACGCCTGCAAGTGGGTGACGGAAGTGATGGCGAAAGAGTACCTACTGGGGGTCATCAAGGATACGAAAGCTTAGGTGCGAACGTTATGATCAAGAAGACCATCTTCGCCGGTTTCGGCGGCCAGGGAGTGTTGATGATGGGCTACGTTTACGCCCATGCGGCGATGAGCGGGGGCTGCCACGTCACCTACCTGCCCTCCTACGGTGTCGAGGTGCGGGGCGGTACGGCCAACTGCACCGTGGCCGTATCGGACGAAGAGATCGCCTCCCCCATCGCGTCGGAACCGGATCACCTGGTGGTAATGAACAAGCCGTCCCTTTTCACCTTCCAGAACCGCGTCGCCCCGGGAGGAGACATCTT
>JAKQIZ010000045.1 GCA_029561465.1 Deltaproteobacteria bacterium
ATGGTCCGGGATATGTACATGGCGGGAAAGAATATCCGGGTCAAGGTTCAACTCAAGCCGGGGCTGATCTCCGGCTTCACCCGGGGACAGTCCCTGTGAGGAAAAAATAATGGCATCTACGGACAACAAACGGCGCCGCACCGGGCTGATCTTTTTCCCCGCCTTCGACTGGGCCATCTCACCCACCCATCCGGAGCGGGAGGAAAGGCTCCTCTATACCCAGGACCAGGTCTTTGAAGAGGGCCTCCTCGATTTCGACAACATCAGCGAATTCAAGCCCGGCCTGGCCACGGTGGCGGACATCGACCGGATCCACATCTGCGTCCCCGAGGCAAAGAGCGTCATCACGGAATCCCACCTCATCTCGGCGGGGGGGGCCATCACGGCGGCGGAAAAGGTCCTTTCCGGGGAAGTGGACAACGCCTTCGCCTTGGTCCGGCCGCCGGGACATCATGCCATGCGGGTCGTCCACGGCGCCCGGGGCTTCTGCAACGTCAACATCGAGGCGATCATGGTGGAATACATCCGGAAGCATTACGGACCCAAACGGATCGCTATCGTCGATACGGACTGCCATCACGGCGACGGGACCCAGGAGATCTACTGGCATGATCCCAACACGCTGTGCATCTCCATTCATCAGGACGGTCGGACCCTCTATCCGGGATCGGGATTCACCGATGAGTTCGGGGGACCCAACGCCCTGGGGATGACGGTCAACATCCCCCTACCGCCCCGGACCTCCGACGAAGGATTCCTCTACGTCCTGGAAAAGGTGATCATGCCCATCCTCGCGGAATACAAGCCGGATCTCGTCATCAACTCCGCGGGGCAGGACAATCACTACACGGACCCCATCACCAACATGCGCTTTTCCGCCCAGGGCTACGCCCGGCTCAACGAGATCCTGGCGCCGGACATCGCGGTCCTGGAAGGGGGATATTCCATCGAGAAGGCCCTCCCCTACGTAAACGTGGGGATCATCCTGGCCATGGCGGGTCTGGATTACAGCGCTGTCCGGGAGCCGGACTATCACGCCGAGGCCCTGCGGCAGAGCGACCAGATCACCCGGCACATCGAGCGCACCGCCGAGGAGGTTATGCAACTCTGGAAGAAACGCCGGGAGATGAAAAAACCTCTGGTCGGCAGCGCCGGCTATGTGAAACGGAACAAACACATCTACTACGACACGGACGGCATCTCGGAACAGCAGGAAGAAACGGTCCGGGTCTGTGACGACTGCGGCGGCCTGGTGATGATCGACTCCTTCGCCGACACGGGCCGGCGCGTCTTTGCCATCATCGTTCCCGGCCAAAGCTGCCCCGTCTGCCGGCAGGAGGGGGAGGCCTTCTTTGCCCGCATGGAAAGGGGTCGGTACCGCCACCTCTATTTTCAGGACCGGGACCGCGACATCTATATCGCCAAATAAGCGCAGTAAAAAACTATAAAACGAGAGAGGAGCAGTTTTATTATGTCCGACGAGATCGTTAAAAGAACCCAGGAAACGGCCAAAACCCTATTCGGAAAAGGGGTCAAGATGGACCCCCCCTATTTGATGTGGCGGGAGTTCGACAAGGATCTGGCCAACGAATTTTCGAAATTCATCACCGGGAATCTCTATTCCCGGAAGGTGTTGACCCTGCCGGAGCGGCAGTACGCGGCCTGCGCCATCCTG
>JAKQIZ010000098.1 GCA_029561465.1 Deltaproteobacteria bacterium
AATAAAGCCACCGGCGACTGAAGGACCGCCGCCGACCCACATACCGTATAGCCAACCCTGATTTTCCGATGGAAATATCCCTTGACAGGCAAATACATCCCCCATATACTCCAAACCATCAAAAGCAATGTCTTATCAATCCGTTTTCTATTGCCTATTTGGCCAGATGCTTCTGACCCGCACCGCGAATGAAGTCATAAAGCTTCATAACTCTGGGCGAAGGCGCGCCTTTGGTGATTGCCGTAATCGGCCTTCCTATCTCGGGAATTTCAGGCGCGGAAACCGTTGCATCCGCAATCGCCGCCGGTCCCAAGCCGACGCCCCCGGAAATCGAGGCGACGATCTTTTTAATCTCCGCTGCGGTGGTTGATGCCCGGACATTTCCGGTAAAGGTCGCGCCTTCCATGATCTGTTTCCGGAAAACCGCATTCGTTCCCGGAATCTTGCTTCCCCAGACTACGACAACGGGCATGTCCTTGCCGCCTACATCTTTCCAATTGACCGTTTTGCCGGAAAAGATATCCTTCAACTGATCCCTGGAAAGCTTCTTGACCCTATTTTCTTTGTTTACGATTACCTTTACCGTATCTTTGCCGATCACCCGGTATGGGTAAATGCTCTTGTCGGGAACATTATATCCTTCCTTTTCCATCATCTCTATCCAATCCGGGAATGTCACCCCCCCAACAGCTACGTCCAGGAGGCCCTTGTCCAGCTCTTTGAACGCCTCTACGGGCCCGTTCGAAATGAGGATCAGTTTCATCCCCGTGGATTTCTCGAAGGGTTCCTTGATTTTGTTGAATATGTCTTCTGTTCCCGCCGCACCGGCGCCCACCTTGATTTCCTGTGCCGTCGCCAGGGAAGACATGGTTATTGCCATCAGGACTGCCATGCCGATCGCCCATTGATTGATCCTGCTGATTTTCATTGTCTTTTTCGCCTCCATTTTTATACGCCGCAGCGCCTTTTTATTGCACCAGCGCCTTTTGTTCTTTCTAAATATTCTCGAAATCCGCCCGACGTTGACCTAAGGCAACGCCCGCGCCTGATCATCTATGTGAAGAATGTATGAAAGCGCCTCCAACGGGATCGCAGTTCCGGACATATTCGATGATTTCCCGCCCGAAGGAGGTCGCCGCCTGGAGAAGCCCGTAGTCATACCGCTGGTTGTTCAGGTACTGGAGGACCAGCCAGTCCGCGCCTTCGGGTCCCGGCTTGAGGCCGGCAAAAAAGAACCCCAGCTCCTCGCAGCGGGGACAAAAATGCGCCGTTGCCGGATCGAAGAGGGGGAGATAGAGGTAGAGGGTCTCCTGGCGGTCCAGGCAGTGGCGGCGCACCACCGCCCGGAGCCGGGAAATGCCGTCTTGGCCATAGCGGCGCAGGACGATATGGGCCGTCCGGTTGGCATCGGTCTTTTCCTCTATCTCAGAGATCTCGCCCGGATCGCCCCGCCCATCGGGATCGCCCGGCTCACCCGGCTCACCCGGATCACCGGCCCCGGATTGCCGCAGGCCGGCTGCCGACATCGGACCGGCGGCGCAGGACGTAAAGGAAACGGCCAGGCCGGCATTTGCGGCGATGGCGGCGATCATGGCGCGGTGACGTTCCGGGGCGCAATAGGGCCGCCGGGGCGGTGGATCGAACATCTGGATCATGTACATCAGAGACTCCCGGGCGTCTTCCCGGTCCGTGATAGCCTGAAAGTTCAAGGACCGGAGCCGGGAGACGAAGAGGGCCGTCTCCTTCCACCCTAGGGGGATAACGGTCCGCTGGCTGTAGGGATGGGAGGTAACGGCGGTCCCGAAGGTTCCGGGATCGCCCTGTTTCCGCAAATCGGCAGAGATGGTGTCGGCGAGGCGTTGGAAGGCGCCGCTTTGCCGGTAGCGGGGATTTACGAAACCGGCCCCCAATTCCATCATGCCCGACAAATCGTCGGGAATCGTGGCCAGATGGCCCAGGATGGCCCCGTCCTCCTCGTTGACGGCCACATAGCTGATTAGATGTCCGTCCTCGTTGCGCTTTCGGACCTCCTCGGGCGAGTAGAGATACTCGTTGAAATAGGTATAGCCGTAAGAAAAATAGGCAAGCCGGGAGACCGCCGCCGCCTCGTCGGGGCGCATCCGCCGGACGCCGATCCGCGGCGGCGCGGCGGCAGGCAATTTCTCCCGTCCGGTTTTCTCCTGCCGGGGCGCCGCACGTCCGGTTTCCTCACGGTGGGTTCCTTCCCGAGCCGCCGCCCCTCTCCCCGCCGCCCCGGAGAGACGTCGCCGGATCTGGATCTCCTGTCCCTGCCAGCCCCGGTTGCGATACTCGATCTCGTCGCTAAACCAGTTGATCAGGCGGAGGTTCACGCCGTCGTCTTCGCCGACGATGATCTCCAACGGCGACGCCTTTTCCCACCGCAGCAATTGCTCGACGTCGAGGGGGATGCCCTGGAAACGAACGAGCAGCGTCAGGACAGCGTCGGCAAGGGAAAGGGTCAGGGAGATCTGCGCCTTTTGTCCCGGCAGGTATTCGTGCGCCACGATGGCGGCCAGGACCTCCTCGATGACCAGCTCCGTCTGGGCAACGGCGTCTTCGCCCGCCCCGGCGGCGCGGCAATACACCGCCGTCGCGGCCTGAACCACGGGGACGGCGGCGAGTTCATTGGCAATGCTAAAGGTTATGGATTCCATAGGGGAGCGATCCTGCTTCTCTCAATGCCCTCCGGCGGCGATCCTCGCCAGGGAATGGGCCAGATTGTTCAGCGCCGCTTCGTCGGGCAGGGTGACGGTCATTCGGAGACTGCCATCGGCGCTCCTTTCCAGACACTGGGAAAGCTGCTCCCGGAAGACCTCGGCCATGCGGAGACTTTCCGGCGTATCGCCCCTGCCCGGAAAGACCTCGCCCAGAAACGCGAAGGCGGCGCCAAGCAACTGGCCGCCCGCTGCAGCTCCCCGGCCTGTCTTTCCACCTCCCCCCGGCGATTCGTCAATCTCCCTGAAAACAAAGGGAGCAGCGAGATCAACGGCAATATAGGCAAAGATTTTCCTCCGGTCAAGGATATTTCATTTGAATGCCCATTCCATGCTCATCGTTACGCCCATCTGTTCCGACCATACCTTTACGCCGTACTCGAAACTATAGTCGGTATTGAAGAGGGGATTGGTCATATTGTGGCTGCCCGTCGTCTGGAGGCGCAGATAATCCGCCTCGATCTTGGCATGGAGGTTTTTGGCAAGGCCGATTTTCATTCCTCCCAGGATGTGCCAGGCGTCGCCGCGGGTCCTTTCCCGGGTGATGCGTCTGCCTGCCCGCAGAATATGCCAGTCCTCATTGATCCCCTCCACCATTGCCCAATCACCTTGGAGAAAAAGGACAATGGGGGGGAGGAAACCCCGGTGGCCCATGTCCCAGGCAGTCCGCAGCCCCAGGTAATAATGCCAGTAGATCTGCTCGAAGCGGAGGGAGTCGCCGGCCAGCTCTTCGGCAGGCTGAGCACCCCCGGATGCGGGATACCACTGGGTCCCGTCGTGGGTAATCATGACAAAGCGCTGCCAGCGAATCCCTGCGACGGGACGCAGGTCGAAGGGGGAAGGAAGGCCTAACCAGTCGCCGATCTTGAGATCGATATCGCCGGTCACCACGTAGCTGGGTTCGAGGCGGCAGTTGGACTCGGAGTAAGTGGTCAGGGAATGGCGGTCCGCATCGTCTTCCCAGTCGGAGTCCTTTTGGTAGCCGCTGGCCTCGCCGGTGACGCTCCTTAGAACCTCGATGCCCATAGATAACCGTGAGGTCCCGCCCCTGGCCCCGACGCCGGCCCACCAGGCGTTCAAGGGAAACTCCAGGCGGCTCAGGGGGGTGTGACCGGGGACCTTCGGATCTCCGAACTCAAAGGAGGTATTGCTCCGGAAGGTGTTGCGGAGCCGGCCTTCAACGGAAAGGGTTTTGACGATGGACCGATCCGCCGTCGGCGGTTCCGCTTGGGCCGCGCCGCAGCACACCAACGCCGCCAGCACCATCATGGTGAGGATTATGCGCGGCCTCCATCCCGTCTTCCCGGGCATACCTTCTCCGCCTTTCCGGCAATATCCGATGATGGCTCTAATTTTTGATCTGCTCCTTCATCTCCCCCTCCTCACTGGTAGATCTTGTCACCCACCTGCAAGCGGGTAACATAGATGATTTCGCAGGCCCCGCGATCCGTATCCGTCCTGGTCAGGCTTGTCTTCATGGCAATTTTCTGTTCCTGATTGCGGCCCTCGACATTGACCAGATAGCCCTCCAGGGCAATCCGGTCATGAACCTTGACCTGGCTGTCGAGGGCCATCCTGATATTTTCATTCGCCGGAATGAGGTGATTGTTCGCTCCGTGGGACATGGCATAATCATGGTCCACCGGCGGCTCGTCGCCCTTTATCCGGAACCAGGCCATGCGGGTGTTGTCATGCCTTATGGAGAGCAGCTTCCGGACATGGGGATACGTCAGCGTGCCCCATACCAGGGCCAGATCGAAGGGGGCGATCTCCGCGCCCCAGCCTTGGGTGTATTTCCGTTTGGACATGACCTTCCCGGCAATCCGGTAGGCGGCAACGGGAATTATCTTCACGCTGCCGCCGGTTATTTGCCTGGAAAAGGTCTCCGTAACCCGATAAGGTTCCTGAATCGGATCATGCAGGACATTGATCTTGTCGGCGGCGCCGGCGGGAGTAGAGGCGGGCTTCTCCCCACAAGCCGCAACGGCGAACAGGAAAACGGCGACCAGAGCAAGACAGAGATGCCGGCAGCGGTGGCAACCCGGATCGTCTCCCTGCTTTCCCGTGGCCGTTTTCCCCTTGCGCATGAAAATCCCTTCCCCGAGGCGCCGCCTCTTTCTCAAGGGCTAACTATCGGAATTCCGATAATTTCTATTTTTCCGATAAGGCATAACATATAGATATTTAATGGCAATAACGAAAGGTGAACCTTGTTCTCCCTCCTCCCGCGCATCTAAGGGTCTGTTCAGACCTTAAACGCCGGCGAACCTGGCGACGGGCCGGCGGGGGGAAACGGGGTCGGGGTAGTCCTCCACATAGCCGACCCTCAGGATGAACTGCGGCGTCAGACCCTTGAGCAGCGCCCCCACGGCGACCCGGACCGCCGTCGCCGTCGCCATGTTCACGTTCCACGCGTCGCCGTGGACGATGAATTCCCCCTGGCGTTTCGGCCAGCCCTCATCGAGGAAATCGCCCCGTTGCAGATAAGAGGCGGCGAGTTTCCAGAGCTCCCCCTCGGGAAGGGGCGCAGACGGTTCCGCCGCCGCCAGGGAAAAGCAGGCCAGGGCCCCGATGGAGAGATAGCGCCCCCCCCTCGATCCGGCAGGGATTTGCCAGGAGGGCCAGGTTGTCCGGTTTACATACCTTCATCTTATCCTATCTTCACGATCCCCCCGGCAAGCTGGACGATCGCCGGCGTAAGGGTCAGGTTGGAAGCCCCGGCCTTCACCTGGCCGGCGCCGCCCTGGACGACAAATAATCCCGGCGACTTCACGACCACACCCGTGCCGCCCTGGAGACCGGCCACCGTCGCCGCCTTGATGTCGATGGCGGGCCCCGACGCGGCGATCCCCGCCTTGGAGACGTTGACGGCGGCGGCCATCAACAGGTCGCTGGCAAGAATCCCCCCCGTCAACTGGAGATTCAGGAAGCCGCCGGTGGGATTGACGCTCATCCAAGCCCCTTCGCGCCCCAGGATCAGGGAACTCATGTAGCTCTGGTTAGTGGGGGCGTATTTCACGGTTTCGAAATAGCGATCCTGGACCTTGGCCATGATGAGGGCCAGGGCCAGGGAACCGCCGGCGATACCCATCCGGGCCTCCGCCGGGGCATGGAGGGTGGCGGCGGTGCAGCCCGCGGCGGTGGACGCAGCGGTGGCGGCGACGCTGAGGAAGAAGACGTTGGCAAGGGCCGAATAAGACGCCGCCTGGGGGGGCAGCATGCCTCCGCCGAGGTAAACTCCCGCGTTCGCCCCGATGATGCAATCGTTGCTGACGTTGAAATACTCCTGCCTGCAGAACCGGGAGAGCTTGCGGGCGCTGAATTCCGATCCCCCCCAGAGGTATTTGCGCCCGTGGGGACCGGCGGTCACGCCCATATCGGCGGCGAGGGCGAAGGAGTTCATAATCCCCATGGACAGGGCGCTGTGATTGCCCAGGGAGATGGAGTTGTCGGCAAGGGAGGAAATGCGGTTCACCGTTTCGTTAGTGGTCATATCGATGCCGTGGACCGCCCGGCCGATCCTGAACTTGCTTATGTCCTCCTGGACAATGGGAACCTCCGGGGCGGCGACGCCGAAGGCCTGGAGGGGCGTGGCGGCGGCAAGGATGAGCTCCCCTTGCTCCCCTTCGTCCTTCATCTGTAGGTACTGGTGGCCGCTGGCCGTCTTCATGACGACCCCCTTTCCGTCCGGATCTTTGGGTAAGACACCGTCCCCGGCGTCCCCGGCGTCTTTCAGGTCGAGACGGTTCCCTGCGGCGGTGCTCAGGGCGGCAAAGGCGCTCCCCTTCCGGTCGCCCAGGGTCAGGGAATTGTCACCCGCCGTCCGCAGGACGTTGTGGTCCCGGTTGGCGGCGGCGACGACGGAACGATGGGTAGAGTTCGGAGCGGCCCCGGCGACGCGGAGGAAATGGAGTACGGGCTCCATGAGGAGCGCCGTATGGGGGGTCCGGTAGGAGGTCAGGACTGTCCCGCCGGGCTTCAGAAGTTCCCTGGTGAAGGCGAGGATGTGTCTCCGGGCGTCGGGACCGGGAAAGGGGGAGGCGCCGGGCATGAGGAGGTAGTCGCAGGGTGGCATGTCCGGTTTAGAGAGTTCGGCGGGGGATATGGTCGTGAAAAGGAGGTTATTCACACCTGCCGCCGTCCGGAGTTCTTCCGCGTCATCGGTGCGGCCGGGATGGAAAGAGAGGCCGTAAAATTGCCCCGACGGATTTGCCGCCGCGAGGATCAGGAGGGGGAAACCGTTGCCGCAATCCATTTCGCCCCAGGTGAAGCCGGACCGGGTGTCGGGAGGGGGATAGCCGTTGACGGCGCAGACGTAGTCCAGGAGCCGGGGATTCGGCGGGGATTCGGCCTGCTCCGCCTCGATCCGGATATTGCTGTTCGACGGCGACAATGGAGGGCGCAAGAAAGGGTCGGTCATCAGTCCCCTCTTCATTTTCCGGAATCTCCCCGCCTGTCCGTCGGTGCGGGCCCGCCGGTTCCATCCCGGTTATTTCCGGCTCTCACTATACGAAGAGCCGTGGGGGGTGTCAATGGTTGAATGGCAGGGTAAATTTGTTCTCCGTAAAAGCAGTTGATATTAATTGATAACGAAAACAAAAATCCACTGTTTTCAGATTGTTTTGGCCAGAACAAATTTACCGTGGTGATAATGGACTCCGGACCGTCACTTTGTGATTGACCTGGCGGGGGGAGCTGTAATAGGACACAGAAACATTCAGCCGCGAAAGGAGATTTCCATGAAAGGCATCGTACTTGCGGGCGGACTGGGCACGCGGATGTTTCCCCTGACCAAGGTGACGAACAAGCACCTCCTGCCCATCTATAACAAGCCCATGATCTATTACCCCATACGGACCCTGGTGAATGCGGGCATCGACGAAATCCTTATCGTCACCGGCGGCAACAGCGCCGGAGATTTCCTCCGCCTCCTGGGCAATGGCAAGGAATTCGGTCTCAAACATCTGAACTATGCCTATCAGGAAGGGGAGGGCGGGATCGCTGCGGCCTTGAGCCTCGCTGAATACTTTGCCGATCAGGATAAGATCGTCGTGGTGCTCGGGGACAACATCATCGAGAAAAATATCCGCACCGCTGTGGATTCATTCCGGAAACAGGTGGAAGGGGCGAAGATCCTTCTCAAGGAGGTGTCGGATCCCCAGCGTTTCGGCGTCCCCGCTTTCGAGGGCGACCGGATCGTCCGCATCGACGAGAAACCCTCCGCCCCGGCCTCGAATTACGCCGTAATCGGGATCTACATGTACGACAGCAAGGTCTTCGATTTCATCAGGACCCTGAAACCTTCGGAACGGGGGGAACTGGAGATCACCGATGTGAACAACTACTACCTCCGCCAGGAGAAACTCACCTGGGATGTCCTCGAAGGCTGGTGGACCGATGCGGGGACCTTTGATTCCCTGCTCAACGCCGGCAACATGGTCCGGCAGACCGGGGCCAACAAGCGGGGCTGAGGGCAGTCCCGGACATCCGACCTCATCTTTCCCGGAGGGGGTGTCGATTAAGAAGAGTTTCCCAGGGGAGCGATTTTTTATACAGTATTCAGCTTCGCTGAATTGAGAACAGTATTCAGCTTCGCTGAATTCACTCCCGCCGATATTGGCGGCGAAAAAGTGGAGAGGACTTGATTTCCCCTATGGAATGGCTTGGAATCAGCGGCGTGATCTTGCTGGGAGCGGTCGTGGGCAGTTTTCTCAATGTCTGCATCTATCGCCTCCCCCGGGGGGAGTCCCTGGTTTTTCCCGCCTCCCGGTGCCCCCAGTGTGGACGCGGCATTTCCTGGCATGACAATGTCCCGATCGTCGGTTATTTCCTGCTCAAGGGACGCTGCCGTCATTGCCGGCAGCAGATCTCCGGTCGCTATCCCCTGGTGGAGGCCCTGTCGGCCGCCCTGGCCCTGGCGGCTTACGTCAAGTTCGGCTTATCACTGGCTCTGCCCGCCGTATTTCTGTTTCTGGCCGCCCTGATCGTCATCGTCTTCATCGACATCGAACACCAGATCATCCCCCATGAGATTGTTCTGCCGGGGATTCCCGTCTTTCTTTTGGCTGCCGTCTTCATTATGGGCGTTCCCTGGTTGGATTCTTTTCTGGGGATCATGGTGGGGATCGGAATTCTCTACCTGATTGCCCTCTATTACGAACAACTGACGGGAAACGAGGGCATGGGCGGCGGCGATGTAAACCTCATGGCCATGTTCGGGGCCTTTCTCGGCTGGCAGTCCCTCCTGTTCATCCTCATGATCGCCTCCGTCACCGGCGCCGCCGTGGGGATTTCCCTCATGATCAGGCGTGGCGAGTCTTTGAAATATGCCGTTCCCTTCGGCCCCTTCCTTTCCCTGGGGGCGGTTCTCTACCTGTTCTGGGGCAGGGATTTGACGAAATATTTCCTCTATCTTTTCTGATATATTTACAACTTTTCCGGCTCGTAAAAATCTTGACTTACCTGGCCGGGAAAATATAAGGTGCCCGTCGGCAAGGAAAAACGCTGCAAAGGAAGGAGTGGAAGCGGTTGCCCGATACCGGGGGCCCGAGGACCGGAAGGACCGGCGGGGCGCTGATGGTTGGACAATCGCTCCGGTGAAAGAAGTAATGAAGAACCGTATTGTGAAAATGATCGAGAGGGCGTTGCCGGAGGTCCTGGAGGAGGCCCGGGTAGGCGCCATGTCCCTGCCCCCCGTCGAGGTGGAGGCGACCCGCGATCCCGTCCACGGCGACTACGCCACGAACATGGCGATGATCCTCTCGGCGAAACTGAAGAAAAATCCCCGGCAAATAGCCCGGATGATCTGCGACCGGCTCCAGGATGAAAAAACCATCCTCGCCAAGATCGAAATCGCCGGTCCGGGGTTCATCAATTTCTTCCTTCGGGAAGATGTCTGGAAAGCGGCGCTAAAAGAGATCGAGGCGGCGGCGGATCGTTACGGGTGTTCGGATGCCGGCGGCGGCCGGCGGGTGCAGGTGGAGTTCGTCAGCGCCAATCCCACGGGGCCGCTCCATATCGGGCACGCCCGGGGGGCCGTGGTGGGGGATGTGCTGGCCAATATCCTCCAGGCGGCGGGCTACGAGGTTTACCGCGAATACTACATCAACGACGCGGGTAACCAGATGTTCAACCTCGGCCGCTCGGTGCTGTATCGTTATCAGGAACTCCTGGGTCGGGAAGTGGCTTTTCCCGATAGCTGCTATCAGGGAGACTATATCCGGGATATTGCCGGAGAGATCTTGTCCCGGGACGGGGAATTGCATCTGGACCGGCCGGAGGAGGAGCTCGTGCCGGTCTTTACCGACCATGCCGCCGCGGTCATCCTGGCGGGCATCAAGGAAGATCTGGCCGCCTTCGGGGTGGTCTTCGACGAATACTTCAGCGAACGGGAGCTTTATAAGGATGAAGGCGTGGCCAAGCTTCTGCAGCGCCTCGAAGAAAGAGGCCACATCTACCGTGAGGAGGATACCCGGTGGTTCCGGACCAGCGCCTTCGGCGACGAGAAGGACCGGGTGGTCGTCCGCCAGAACGGCGAACCCACCTATTTTGCCGCTGACATCGCCTATCACAAGAACAAGTTTGAACGAGGCTTCTCCTGGGTGATCGACATCTGGGGGGCCGACCATCACGGCTATCTGCCCCGGATGTCGGCGGGCATACAGGCCCTCGGCTATCCTCCGGAATCCCTGCGCGTGGTCCTGGTCCAACTGGTCAACCTGTTGCGGGGGGGTAGGCCCGTGGCCATGTCCACCCGTTCCGGGGAATTTGTCACCCTCCGGGAGGTCGTGGACGAAGTGGGTAGGGACGCGGCCCGGTATAACTTCCTCATGCGCCGCACGGACAGCCATCTCGACTTCGATTTGGAGGTTGCCAAGCAGCAATCCAACGAGAATCCGGTATATTACGTGCAGTACGCCCATGCCCGGATCGCCAGCATCCTGCGTCTGGCCGCCGAACGGGGCATTGACCTTCCCCGCTATGAAGAAGTAAATGCCGGTCTCCTGGTCGTTCCCGAGGAGATGGCCCTCATCAAGGCCCTGAACCGTTTTCCCGAGCTTGTCTCCGGGGCGGCCGCCGCTCTGGAGCCCCATCGGCTGACCTTTTTCGCCAACGATCTGGCGGCGCTTTTCCATAGCTATTACAATAAGCACAAGGTGATTTCGGAAGACCCGGAGCTGTCTCGGGCCCGCCTTTTTCTCATGAAGACGCTGCAGATTGTTTTGAAGAATAATTTGAAATTGCTGGGGGTATCCGCACCGGACAAGATGTAGGATGAAGCCAGAGAAGAAGACCCGCTTCAGGGAAATGAGATTGGGAAAGATCGGGCTGCTCGTCCTGGTGGCGGGGATGGGAATCCTGGTCACAATGGCTTTTCTCCTGGGCGTGCAGGTGGGGAGAGACATCGACGCCTATCCGGAAAAGATCGCCAGGGGGATCCCGGGCCGGATCGCTGCCGGTATAGGGTCGTTCTTTGCCAAGGCGTCCCCGGAGGGAAATGGCGATGGTCAGGAAAGCCAGGTTACGGAGCTCACCTTCTTTGATACCCTGACGAAAAAACAAGGGGATGCCGGCAACGGGCTCCTTGTGGAGGAGAAAAAGGAGACGCCGGCGCCCCCGGCGGCGGTGATCATGGTTCCGGGAGCGCCGGCCAAACCGCCGGGGGCGGAAGAGGAGAAGGCGCCTCCACCCCCGCCCCCGCTCGCTCCGGCCACCGTGGCTCCGCCACCGGTAGCTCCCCCGGCGGCAAAAGGCCTGAACGCCGGTAAAGGTTCAGCTCCGGACCCGATGAACGTATCGCCGGCGGCGCCTCCCCCGGCGCCCGAGGGCGGAAAAGAGGTAAAGAAACCGGGTGCAGGGACATTTTCCGTCCAGGTGGTGTCATACCACGAGCGGGACAAGGCGCAGCAGTTGAAGGATAAGCTCCGCGGTCTGGGATTTCGGGCGGAGATCGTCGATACGGAAATCCCCGGCAAGGGCAAATGGTACCGGGTGGTTGTCAACGGCTACCAGACGCGGGTGGCGGCGGAGAAAGCCGCCGGTGAAATGGCGGGCAAGGTCAAAGGTTTGAACTGCGCGATCAAGAGAAACTGATACAGGTTGCCAACAAGGTGGTTTATGTTTGAAAATCTTACCGAAAAACTCGATGCCGTCTTCAAGAAACTGAAGGGCCGGAGCCGCCTGGATGAAGAGAACATCCAGGGCGCCCTGAAGGAGATCCGCATGGCCCTTCTGGAAGCGGATGTAAATTTCAAGGTGGTGAAGAGTTTTATCGAGGACGTAAAGACCCGCTCCCTGGGCCAGGAGGTCGTCGAAAGCATCAGTCCTGGGCAGCAGGTGGTGAAGATCGTGCATGACCGCCTGGTGGAACTGATGGGGGGGACGAGCAGCCAGCTCCGGTTCGGAAGCCGTTTCCCCGCGCCGATCATGCTGGTGGGCCTCCAGGGGAGCGGCAAGACGACCACCGCCGTCAAACTTGCCAAATACATCACGAAGCAGGGAAAGAGGACCCTGCTGGTATCGGTGGACGTCTATCGTCCCGCCGCCATGGATCAGTTGCGGATCCTGGGGAAAGATGCCTCCATGCCGGTATTCGATGCGGGAGATGTCAAAGATCCCGTGACGATATGCCGCCGAGCCGTGGAAGGCGCCAAGAGCCGGGGGTACGAGGCGCTCGTCATCGACACCGCCGGGCGGCTCCATATCGACCTGGAGATGATGGCGGAATTGAGCCGCATCAAAGAGGCCGTCCAGCCCGCGGAGATCCTCTTTGTCGCCGATGCCATGACCGGCCAGGAGGCCGTGAACGTCGCCGCGACCTTCAACGAGCGACTGGGGATCGACGGCGTCATCATGACCAAGCTGGATGGCGACGCCCGGGGAGGCGCCGCTTTGTCCCTGAAGGCCGTCATGGGCAAGCCCATCAAATTCGTGGGCGTCGGGGAAAAGGTGGAGGCCCTGGAAGTCTTCCATCCGGATCGCATGGCGACGCGGATCCTCGGGATGGGAGACATCATCTCCCTGGTGGAAAAGGCCCAGGCCACGGTAGATGAGCAGCAGGCCCGGGAACTTGAAAAGAAGATCCGGAAAAATGAATTCACCCTGGAGGACTTTCGGAATCAACTGCTGCAGATCAAAAAGATGGGATCCCTGAAGGACATCTTTTCCATGATTCCGGGTATGAACAAGATCAAGGCCCTCAAGCAGATCGATCCCGATGAGAAGGAACTGGTCCGGGTGACGGCGATCATCGATTCCATGACCAAAAAGGAGCGCCAGAACCATCTCCTGATCGATGGCCAGCGGCGGAAGCGCATCGCCCTGGGGAGCGGCACCACGGTCCAGGACGTCAACCGCCTCTTGAAGAACTATGGGGATATGAGGAAGATCATGAAGAAGATGACTTCCAAGGAGGGAATGAAGGCCCTCCGCCGGGGAAATTTTCCCTTTTAAATAAGAAAAAGATATGATATATGCTTCGATCTTTCGATCGGCAAAATGCCAGTAAGAACAACAACAGGAGGTGATCGGTAAAGAGGATGGCGGTAAAAATAAGATTGACCCGCATGGGTGGACACAAGAAACCGTTTTACAGGATTGTGGCGGCGGATTCGGAATCGCCGCGTGACGGCCGTTTCCTGGAAGTTTTGGGGTATTATGATCCCGCCAAGGACATGGAGGGCGTAAGTCTCAAAGACGACCGGATCAAGGATTGGCTGTCCAAGGGCGCCAAACCTACCCTCACCGTATCTCAGCTTCTGAGGAAAAAGGGTTAAAAGCAGGGCAATGGGCTCTTCGAGTCGAGATCTTGAAAAGGTTTAACGGACTAATCCAGTGGAGGTGAAAGCGATGAAAGAGTTGATCAAATACATGGCGCAGGCATTGGTGGATCACCCCGATCAGGTCGAGGTATCCGAGGTGGTCGGCGAGCAGACGTCTGTCATCGAACTGAGGGTAGCAAAGGAAGACCTGGGCAAGGTTATCGGCAAACAGGGGAGAACCGCAAAAGCTATGCGTACGGT
>JAKQIZ010000129.1 GCA_029561465.1 Deltaproteobacteria bacterium
CGGAATTCTCCAGTACTTCCCCGGGCATGACGCTTACGTGGGTCCCCATGACCGCCGTGAGGGTCTCCGGGGACGCCGCCTTCACGAGGGTGGCGATGTACAGGTCATGGGCCAGGGTGGGCGTGCCGGTGGTCCAGAAGGCGGCGTCGGGCCGCCACGCGGCGATCCGGGCCTCCAGATCCCGGACGGTGAGCCCCAAGGCGGGGAAATCGATGCCGTGCACCTCATGGCCGCCGCCGGCGAGAAAGGCCGCGGCCGTCGCCAGGGTCACCGGCGGCCACTGGGATGCCCAGACGCCCGCCTCCTGGGTGCAGCGCCCCTCCCGGGTGAATCCCCGGCCGTCCGGCGCCGGAGGATTGAATAGCAGCACTTTCACCTGAAAATGCGATAGCAAATAACTAACTTCATTTTCATATAAATTGGCCGTTATTTGGTGAGGTACAGGTACTTGACCATCGTCCAGACGTAGCGGACGGCGACCTTGCGGAGGCTGATCTTGGAGACGCCGCCCTTGCGCTTGTGCTCGTGGGACGGCACTTCGCCCATGCGGTAGCCCTTCTTCAAGGTCTTGATGATCATCTCCTGCTCGATGGTGGTGATGTCCTCCACCAGCCCCAGGTCCCGCAGGACCTCCGTCCGGATCGCCCGGAAGCCGTTCTGGCTCTCCGAGAGCCGGACCCCGAAACGGTGGTTGATGCAGGCGGTGATTAGCGAGCTGCCCATGAGTCGGAAACACTCGTCGAAGCCGCCATGGAGTTCGCTGGAGCCGCCGATGAGCCGGGATCCCGACACATGGTCGGCCTGGCCCGCCCGGATCGGGGCGATGAGGGCGGGGATGTCGTCGGGATCGTGGGAACCGTCGGCGTCGATGAAGACCGTGATGGGCCGCCGCAGGTAGGGGATGACGCACCTGATGGCCTCGCCCTTGCCCCGGCGGTTGTCCATGACGATCCGCGTTCCCCGTGCCGTGGCCACGCGGACGGTGTCGTCCCGGGAGTGGCCGTCCACCACCACCACATCATCGGTATATTTTTGACAGCCTGTTATTATTGTTTCAATGGTGGCCCCTTCGTTCAGGGCCGGAATCACCACCGTAAGCTCCGGAAACCTCGTCATCTCTACCGCCGTCGGCATCTATGATCCTTTATTTGGATGATCTCCCCGCACAAAAAACTATGAAAAAACTCTTGACATCCGGGGGCGATTTCAATAGCATCATACCCGCTCCGTGTAAATCTATTTGTTGTTTTTTAAGAATTTTATCAGTGAATACAGTGAATACATGGTATTTAACATCCTTTTAGCTGCGTCCGTGGTGATATTTAGTGATCTTAATTAACTTGGTCTTGGAGGGAGTTATTATGAGAAAAAAGCAGTTATTTTCGGCTGTTGCAACAGCCCTGATCTTCCTGGCGGTAACGGTGGGCCTCTCGTGGGCCCAGGATTTCACCGTCATGGAAAAGCCGAGTGGCGAACCCAGGATCAACATCGGCCGTCTCACCATCATCCCGGGCCTCCAAGGCGTGATGACTTATGACGACAACATCTACAAGGGCAACGGCAAGACCTACGCCAACGCCAAGACGATGAGAGAGGAGAAGGTCGTCTCCGACATGATCTATCACCTCAAACCCGGCATCATGGCCAACTTCATCATTCCGGAACGGGGCGGGATCACCGCCGGCTGGACCCTGGACCGGGCCTGGTACAATACGGAGACCAACAACAACTTCCAGAACAACGGCGGTTTCCTGAACTTCGACTACAAGATGCCCGAAGGCATCATCATCGGCCTTAAAGACACCTACTCCTACAACACCGACCCCTATGGTAACGCCGACCAGTACGGCGTCGGCACCCTCACCGAGCGCTGGTCCAACGAATTCAACGCCAAGACGGGCTACACCATCGGCGGCAATTTCCGCCCCATGCTCTACTACAACTACTACATCCAGCAGTACAACAACACCATGAAGGACTGGGCGCAGAACTACGGCCAGAACCAGTTCGGCGCCGGCCTCCAGTACCGTGTCATGCCCAACACCTGGGCCTTCGTCCGGTACATGTACACCCAGAAGTCCTACATCGACAACCTCGATCCCACGGTCACCAAGGCCGATTCCAAGACCAACGCCGCCCAGTTCGGTTTTGCCTGGGATTCCGGGGCCAAGCTCAGCGGTGAAGTCAACTTCGGTTATCAGTGGCGCCGTTACGACAACGAATACGTGAACGTCAACAACACCGGCGTCCGCCGCGAGGAAGTGAACTCCTGGTCCGCCGCAACGAACGTCAACTTCACCCCCCTGGAGAAGACGATCCTCGGCCTGAGCATCTGGAGAACCCTCCGCGACTCCGGCTCCAATACCAACGAAAACTTCTGGGACAGCGGCATCGGCCTCAACCTGAGCCACAACTTCTTCACGAAATTCACCTTCAAGATCGGCGGCAGCTTCGCCGCCAACGACTACAACCGGCCGCCGACGGGCAGCCCCACCAACGTGATCCTCGACAAGAAGCGGCAGGATAGCAACTGGACCTTCAACACCGGTCTTGACTACGCCGTTCAGGACTGGCTGGGTTGCGGGGTCGGCTATGCCCTCGTGACCAAGAACTCCAATTATGAAGAAAATGATTATGTGGACAACCAGATCAGTGTAAACCTCAAGATCGTTTATTAAGGGAAGGGGAGGGACAATCATGATTGCCTTGAAAAAACAGTTACACGTAAAAGAGTTGTTCGGCCGGCGGAGGCATCAGGCGACCTTGGCGTTCTTCTCCCTGACCCTGATTGCCTTGCTGATCGCCTTTACGGCCGGCGGCGCCGAGGCCGCCATCGCCAAGATCACCAGCGTCAAGGGCGCCGTGATTGTGAATCAGGCGGGTAACGTCTCCGACGTCACCGCTCCCGGCTTGGCGCTGAACGACGGCGATCAGCTCCTCACCAAAGAGGGAGAGGCCCAGGTGACCTTCAACGACGGCGCGATCCTCAAGATGCAGCCTTATACCAAGGCCATGATCCAGGAGCGCAAGGAAACGAAGGGCACGATCTTCAAGACCAAGGAGAACGCCCGGCGGCTTACCTGCTACACCGGCAAGTTCTGGTTCAAATCCGGGGCCTCCAAGACCAAGAATTATCTCCAGTCCCCCACGGCCGTCGCCGGCCTGAGAGGGACGGATGCCGACTTCGGCTTCAATCCCGAGCGGATGCAGACGCTGCTCAACATGTACAGCGGCCAGGCCGCCGTCATCGGCAACGTCATCCGGGGCTTCTTCCAGAATCCCGGCGTCTCGGCGGCCCAGAAGAGCCAGGTTTACCAGAACCTGGAGAAGGCCTACGCCGTCACCGTGGAGACGAAGAAGGCCAACGAAAACCCCGCCCTGACCCAGGAGCAGAAGACGATCAACACCGCGGCGGCAAAGGTGGAGGCCCTGCAGGTCGTTGAGCAGGCCGCCCAGATCCTCGTTCAGACCAACCCCGATCCGGTGGTCAAGACCCAGGCCCAGGCCACGTCCCAGGTGGTGACCGCCACCATTACCACCGTGAAGATCCAGGAGCAGGTCGCCAAGACGGAGATCATCCGCCAGGCGGCGGTCCAGGAGGTCCAGAAGGCCCAGGCGGCGGGGGACACCCAGAAGGCCGCGGAGGCCCAGAAGGTCGTCCAGCAGGCGACAGTCGCCGTCCGACAGGAGCAACAGGCGGCCCGGCAGGCGGAGCAGCGGGTCCAGCAGGCCGTGACCCTCCTGGCGGTGGGCAACGTGACCGCGGTGGCGGCCCAGGTCCAGCAGGTCCAGCAGATCGAGCAGCGGGTCCAGCAGCAGGCGCAGCAAGTCGAGCAAGCGGCGCAGCAGGTGGTCACCACGGTGGCGACGACGCTGCCGACCACCATTGCCACGACGATCGCCACCACCGTAGCCGCGACGGCGGAAACCACGGCGGCGACCACGGCGGCCACCACGACGGCTACCACCGCCGCGACGACGGCGGAAACCACCACGACGAGCGTGGCAACCACCATCCCGCTGCCCACGTCCTCCACCTCGTCCTCGACCTCTTCGTTTGCCACGACGACGAGCCCGAAGTAATGGCGCAGTGAAGATTAATCAACGCTGATCAATCTTTCCCCCCCTTCAAAAAAGGGGGGGAAATTTTTTCGTAAATGAGATAAACGGGGGCGCTCGAAAGCAGGCGGCCTGGATGGCTGAGGCAATGCCCAGGGGCCGCGGATGCGCCACGGAACGGGGGCGCCTCATGACTTTTGGGAAGAGGAGATGCGACACCTAAACGAAAAAGCAATAAAACGACTGGAAATCATTCTTCTTATTGTCGGCGCGATGATCCTGCTTATTGCCTGCGCCGGCGGGCCTGTCGTCACGGTGACGGAGCCGGGCGATTCGTCCAAGGCCCTGAAGAACATCGACCTGAAGAAGGGCGACAAGGCCAAGTTGGAGGAACTCAAGAAGACTATTACCGCCGCCCCCCGGGACCCCGGCGCCGCCGCCCTTTCCGACATCCTGGAAAAGAGCCCCTCCTATACCGTGGCGGAATATCTTGAGAAATATCCCGAGGGTAAGGACACGACCAGCGATTACCGGATCGGCGGCTACGACGTCCTGAGCATCCAGGTTTACGAGGAGAAGGACCTCTCCCGGGAGTCCGTGCGGGTCACCGCCGACGGCTTCATCACCTTCCCCCTGATCGGGCGGTTGAAGGTGGCGGAGAAGACCACCTCGGAGATCGAGAAGCTCATCGCGAAAGAGCTGGCGGCGAAGGACTATCTCCTCGATGCCCACGTCTCCGTCATGGTGACGAAGTACGAAGGCCGGAAGTTCTCCGTCCTCGGGGCGGTGACGAGCCCCGGCCTTTACGCCCTCCAGGCCCAGGAGAGGGTCCTGGATGGGATCTCCAAGGCCGGAGGCCTGTCCATCGCCCGCTCCACCGACGCCAAGCAGCAGGAGGCCCAGGCCCAGGAGGGCATGGTCATCCGGACCCTCAATCCGGGGAAGGACGACGAGAAGAAGATCGCCATCACCTTCGACCTCCAGGGACTCCTCAAGGGGAAGGACCAGCAGGCCAACATCCTCCTCATGGAGAAGGACGTGGTCTATATCCCCAGCGCGGACTACTTCTACATCATCGGCGAGGTCAAGACCCCGGGCTCCTACGCCTTCAACAAGAAGGACATCACCATCGCCGAGGCG
>JAKQIZ010000170.1 GCA_029561465.1 Deltaproteobacteria bacterium
ATCGTAAAAAGTCCGGATGCTTCGAAAGCGCTTCATCCCTCGTCACTGCGACGTACGTCCCAGTACGCCTCATTCCTCAGGATTCGCGCGCCTCGCCTGCGGATCTTTTTACGATGCCGTCCCAAATGGAACATTTTTTGATTTTTTACGATGTCATCAATTATGAAGCGATGGTTGGTGTCTCCATCCGGGATGGTTGAAATCCTTCGCCTTTGGGGTAAGCAAGATGCTGCGAAATCCTGGCGGGATGAGCAATATAAACCGTTCGATAAAGCGTCCGCTATGATGTCGAATTCATTCGATGCGGATGCTGAACCTATCGGTTTCTAGCCGATGGTCATCTAGTTGTCGCGGAGGAAGGCGACGGCATTTTGGAAGAGGGCGAGGCCCTGGCCGTCGTCGGGGAGGTCCTCGCGGGTCCAGCGGGGATGGTTGACCCGGTGGAGGAAGGCCTCCGGGTGGGGCATGAGGCCGAAGATCCGGCCGGTGGCGTTGCAGATGCCGGCGATGGCATCCACGGAACCGTTGGGGTTGTCCGGGTAGGACATGGTGGGGCTGGAGGCGCCGGGGGCGCCGGGGGCGAAATTGTTGGAAGCGGTACCGGCCTTAGCCAGACCGGCATTGCTTGCTCCGACAGCGATATCGGAGGTACCCCTAATGCGGCCGGCGGCGGCGTCTGATATGTAGGCTTCGCCGGCAAAGACGGAATTTGCCGTTTCACCGGGTGGCGTACCATACTGGAGGACGACGTGACCCTCCCGATGGAGGCGCGCCCGGATGTCCTCGTCTCGGGGGATGAACTTCCCTTCGCCGTGGCGCACGGGAAGGTAGAGGTGCGTGAGCCCTCTGGTGAAGATGCATGGGCATGGCGAGCTGGGATTGACGGCCAGATGGACCCAGCGGTCTTCGAAGCGGCCGGAATCGTTGTACGTCAGGGTGGCGGTCTGGGTCTGGTAATCGCCGTCGCAGCCGGGGAGGAGCCCCAGTTTTACGAGAAGCTGGAAGCCGTTGCAGACCCCGAGGATGAGCTTGCCATCCCGGATGAAGCGGGTCATCTGATCGTAGAGCTTTTCCTCCGTGCCGGCGACGGCGGCGTGGCGGATCCGGTTCGCCCCGGCCTTGGCGGCGCCGAGGTCGTCGCCGTCGAGAAAGCCCCCGGGTAGATTGAGGAAGTCGTAGTCGTCGAGGCGCTTCTCCCCGGCGAGGAGTTCGCTGATGTGGACGATATCCACGACGTCGGCCCCGGCGAGGCGGCAGGCGTGGGCCATCTCCACCTCGCAGTTCGTGCCGTTTCCCGTGATGACGATGCTCTTGACGATCTTGCTCATACCGTTTTATAACCTACTTGCCCGATATAGTTATCCCACTCTTCAAAGTGAGGCTCAGAGGGAGTCTGAGAATATAGTTATCCCCTCCCCCATATTCATGGCAAAGGCTGCTGCCAGGCCGCCTTCAATTCCGCCAGGGGCTCCCGGAGGATCATGCCGCCGCCCAGGCCCCGGATGGTGAGCAACGGGGCGGCCGTGACGACCCCGACGGCGGCGAAGACCACCGGGGGCGGGATTGTTTCCGTGCCGGTTTTCCCGCTACTCGGCTTGCCGGCAATGCTTTCCTCGCTTGATTCCGGCGCTGGCGCCATTCCCGCTGATGTTTCTTCTGTGGCGGGAGAGATAGGGGAAGTGTCCCCAATTTCCATTCCCGTTAATGTTTCTTCTGTATTTGCGCCGATTTTTCCGGTCCCGGAATGCGAGGGAGATGGCGGCGAAGATGATAGTGGTGCGGCAGGCGCTGCTACATTATTTACCATAGAAGATGACAATTGTCCCGATTCCCCCGTAGACGTGACCGACGCAACCATAGCTGCCGTTTGTGCGATTTCCTGATGTTCTCCGCTTGACCCCGTTGCTGGGGAAATATGGGAAGTGTCCCCCATTATCGTTTCGAAGGCGGTCTGATTCTCCGGGGAGACGGTGACGACGAAGCGGCTCGCCGTCTCGGAGAAGAGGAGGTAGTCGTCCCGGTCGAGGTCCCGGCGGGGGACCTGCCGCAGATCCACGTCCATCCCCAGGCCGCCGGCGAAGGCCGTTTCCGCCAGGGCAACGCCCAGCCCGCCGTCGGAGCAGTCGTGGCACGAGGCCACGAGGCCCGCCGCGATGGCCCGGTGCAGGGCGGCGTACAGCCGTTTTGCAGCTACTGCATCCACCCGGGGGCAGTTGTCGCCCACGCAGCCGTGGAGGGCGTACCACTCCGAGGCCCCCAGTTCGTTTTTCGTTTCCCCCAGCACATAGACGATGTCCCCGGCCCGTTTGGCGTCCATGGTCACCGCCCGACGGACGTCCGCCATCCGGCCGATCACGGAGAAGAGCAGCGTCGGTGGGATGGAGATCTTCGTCCCCTCGATGGCGTAGTCGTTCTTCATGCTGTCCTTCCCGGAGATGCAGGGGACGCCGTAGGCCGTGGTGTAATCGTAAACGGCCTGGTTGGCCCGGACGAGCTGGGCGAGCTTGTATTCTCCGTCGGGGGTCTTTTCCGATTGGACGGGATCGCACCAGCAGAAGTTGTCCAGGCCGGCGAGATGGTCGAGATCCGCCCCGACGGCGACGGCGTTCCGGACCGCCTCGTCGATGGCGCAGGCCGCCATGTCGTAGGCGTCGATGTCGCTGTAGCGGGGGCAGATGCCGTTGGCCACGACGATGCCCGCGAAGGTGTCCAGGAGGGGGCGGATGACGGCGGCGTCGCTGGGGCCGTCGTTGGCGGCGCCGGTGAGGGGCTTGATGACGCTGCCCCCCTGGACCTCGTGATCGTACTGGCGGACGACGGATTCCTTGCTGCAGATGTTGAGCCGGGAGAGCATCCGCCGGAGGGCGGCGCCCATGTCGGCGGGGGCGGCTTCAGGTCTGGGCGCGGTGCCGGGGGCTGTTGCCGATCCTGGCGATGCCGGCGCCTGCCCTGATACGGTTGCGGTAGCCGCCGCTGCCGCGGCTTCTCCCGCAACTGCCATTGCCGCCGGCGACGGGGCCGGCACGGGCAGGTCGGGTTCGGGGCGGCGGGGCCGCTCCCACCGGGCCCGGAGCCGCATCTGGGGCAGGCCGTCGTGGAGGAAATCCATGCCCAGATAGGCGACGGTCTCGTTGCCGTAGCGGACGTGGAACATCCCCGTATCCGTGTAGGTCCCCAGGACCGTGGCCTCGACGTCCATCTTGGCGGCCAGGGCCAGGAAGGCGTCGCGCTGCTCGGGGGCGACGGCGAGGGTCATCCGCTCCTGGGATTCGGAGATGAGGATCTCCCAGGGGTTCAGGCCGGGGTATTTCAGGGGGGCCCGCCGGAGGTCCAGGTCGCAGCCGCCGGAGAGTTGCGCCGTCTCGCCCACGGAGGAGGATAGACCGCCGGCGCCGTTGTCGGTGATGCACCGGTAGAGCCCCAGATCCCGGGCCTTGAGGAGGAAATCCGTCATCTTCTTCTGGGTGATGGGGTCGCCGATCTGGACGGCGGTGACGGGCGAGCCTTCGTGCAACTCCTCGGAGGAGAAGGTGGCGCCGTGGATGCCGTCCTTGCCGATGCGCCCCCCGGTCATGACGATGAGATCGCCGGGGACGATTTCTTTGGTGTGGGTGGGCTTCCCGTGGAGGCGGGCGGGCATGATGCCGCCGGTGCCGCAATAGACCAGGGGCTTGCCGAGGTAGCGCTCGTCGAAAACGAGGCAGCCGTTGACGGTGGGGATGCCGCTCTTGTTGCCGCCGTGCTCCACGCCCTCGCGGACGCCCTCGTAGATCCGCCGGGGATGGAGGATCCGCTTGGGGAGAGGGCGGTCGTAATCCGGCGGGGCGAAGCAGAAGACGTCGGTGTTGAAGATCAGCTTGGCACCCATGCCCGTGCCGAAGGGGTCGCGGTTGACGCCCACGATGCCGGTGAGGGCGCCGCCGTAGGGATCCAGGGCGGAGGGGGAGTTGTGGGTTTCCACCTTGAAGACGAGGCTGTAGTCGTCGTTGAAGCGGATGACGCCGGCGTTGTCCACGAAGACGGAGAGGCAGAAATCACCGGCGGCACCGGTATCTGCGCCGGCAGATGGTTCTGCGGTTGTGGCGGCGGCCGGGGCGTCACCTGCGATCCGGACAGCCTGAGCGGCCCGGGCGCGGCGTTCGGCGCGGATTCGCTCTGTCGAACCCTTGATGTAGGTCTTGAAGAGGGAGTCGATCTCGGTGATGCGGCCGGTCCCGTCGTCGTAGGCGATGCGGCTGTTGAAGATCTTGTGCTTGCAGTGCTCGGACCAGGTCTGGGCCAGGCATTCCAGCTCCGCGTCGGTGATCCGGGCGGCGGCGGGTAGGCCGGCCCGGGCGCGCTCCGCCTGGACGGCGGGGTCGCGGAAGTAATCCCGAAGGATCTGCATCTCCTCCAGGGTCAGGGCGAGGACCCGCTCGTTGCTGATGGCCAGGAGGGCGTCGTCAGTGACGTCGAGATCGATCAGCTCCGTGGCGGGGCGCTCCGTGCCGGTGACCCGGGGGACATAGGGGGCGAGGCCCCGGACGGGGTCCCAATCGGCCCGGGCGATCACCTCGTAGCGTTCGATGAGCTCATTGGCGAGGAGCTGGGAGGCGACGCGCTCCGCCTCGGCGCGGCTGAGGGCGCCCCGGAGGAGATACTGCCGGGAGGTGTGGACCCGGAAGGGGCGGGCGGCGGCGGGTAGGCCCAGAAGGATGGCGATGGCCTCCCGGGCGGTCTTGCCCACGTTGTCCGTGACGCCGGGCCGGAAGCCTACCTCGATGAGCCAGTCGAAATCCCAGGCTGCCGCTGCCGCCGGGGGTTCTGCGTTGGCCTCTGTCCCGGATGCAGCATTCGCCCCGTCAGCCCTCGCCCCGGCTCCCGCGGTCGCAGCGGCATCAGCGCCGGTCGCCCCGGCTGTCGTCCCTCTCGCCGTCGCCGGGGGTTCTATATTGGTCGTCATCCCCACGGCCGCCGCCCTGGCGGCGGCCACGGCGCCGTCGATGGCGTAGTGCTGGATCACGGCGTCGGACAGGGGACCGGTGGCCGCCCTTTCCAGCTCCTCCCGGGAGAATTCGCCGTCCAGGGTGTAAACCTCTACGGTCCGCACCTCATCCACGGGGAGGTGGAGATGCTCGTTGATACGGCGTTTGATTTTTTCGCCCAGGGCGTCCCGGATGCCTTCCCGGAAGCCGATTTCGATGCGGTGGGCCATCTTTCTCTCGCGACTCGATTTTTGGCGCCGAGTATAGGTAAAGCGCGGTGGCCTGTCAAGCAAAGATGACGACGAAGTAAAAAGCGCCCTAGCCCGCCGACTGCCGGGCCTGTATAAAAGAAGTAAGTCGAGTCTGTGCCATGAAACCGGCCCAAAACCGTCAAACACGTATCTAAAGAATCCAATTAGTTACGTGCGACTTACTTAGCAGTCCGGATACGGTGTTGCGCTTTTTCCTTCGTCACTGCGACATGCGGTGCCACGGCCGGCGCGCCTTTACGGTTGACTTTATGGCACTTATTGCATATAGAGGCGCCGCCGCGGCCGGGTATTGTCGCCCGGCGCCGCCGCGGGGGGAGTCGCGCCGCGGCACCGTGGCCGGCGGCGCGCTTTTTAAGGCCGGCGGCGGCATCTGTGCTTATATCAGGGCCTTGACGGACTGAAATACTATATGGGAGTAGGTGGAGGTCAATTCATGAAAAAAGCAGTCAGTTCCAAGATCAAGAAGGTTTCCAGTCTTAAGTACGACCAGCAACTTGCGGAATCCCCCTTCGAGTGGTGGGGCCCTTCGCCCGATGAGGCCCGCCGGGTCATGTCGGCAAAATCCAAGGGCATGCACGACAAGCGCACGAACCTCAAAGATGCCGTGGCCAAATACGTCAAGGACGGGATCAACATCGGCATCGGCGGCTTCGTCAACACCCGCGTCCCCGTGGCGGCGGTGCACGAGGTCATCCGGCACGGCGCCCGGGATCTCACCCTGTCCTTCCAGTCCAACTCCATTTGCGCGGAGTTGCTGGCCGGGGCGATGGTCCTCGATCCGGACCGGGTGTCGATCAAGCGCGTCGAGCTCGCCTGGTGGGGCTACGAGGTCATCGGCATCGCCCCGCTGCTGCGGCACCTGACGTCGAAGGGGATGATCCAGCTTGACGATTATACAAACTACGGGATGTCGGCCCGCTTCAAGGCGGCGGCGATGGGCATCCCCTTCGTGCCGACCCGGGATCACGGCGGCTCCGACATGGAGCTCGTCAATCGCGGGAAGATGGTCTCCTGTCCCTTCTCGGGGAAGAACGTCTATCTGGTGCCGGCCTGCCATCCCGACGTGGCCCTCGTCCACGTGACGGCGGCGGACATGTACGGCAACTGCCGGATCTTCGGCGCCCACTGCACCTGCCCGGAGATCACCATGGCGGCGGCGCACAGCATCGTCACCACGGAACAGATCATCTCGAACGAAAACATCCGCACCTATCCGAACCTGACGGAGATCCCCTACGCCGCCGTGGACGCCCTGATCGAGCAGCCCTACGGCGCCTATCCCGGCTCCTCTTACGGCTTCCACTGGTTCGATATGGATCACATCAAGATGTTCCGGTGCCTCTGCGACGAATTCCGGAAGACCGGCAAGAAGGACGGCCTGAAGAAATACTATGACGAATACATCTTCGGTTGCGAGACCTACGACGACTTCCTGGAGAAGATCTCCTTCAAGACGCTGCGGAAGCTCCGCGACCTGGACGGCGGCCAGCCGATAATCCTTTCGTAATAAATGTAATCTCAAACACACCAAGGAGGATTGAACATGCCTGAATATACACCTTTTGAAATGATCGCCTTCACGGGCTCCCGGGTCCTGGAGGACGAAAAGATAGTCTTTGTCGGCACCGGTCTGCCCATCATCGCGTCCATGCACGCCCAGTTGACCCACGCGCCGAACCTGTCGATGATCTTCGAATCGGGACCCCTGAGCCCCATCCTGGAGATGGGGATGCCCCTGTCCGTGGGCGATACCCGGGCCTGCCGCAAGGCCTGCTACCTGAAAGGCCTGAGCGCGGTGTTCGAACTGACCCAGCGGGGCTATTCGGACTACGCCTTCATCGGCGGGGCCCAGATCGACATGTACGGCAACGTGTGTTCCACCTTCGAAGGCGGGACGTATAACACCCCCCAGACCCGCTTCCCCGGCAGCGGCGGTGCGGGCGCCATGGCGGCGAACTGCGAAAAATCCATAATTATCATGGCGTTGGAGAAGCGCCGGTTCACCGAGAAGGTGGAGTTCCTCACGAGCATCGGCTTCGGCGACGGCTCGGCGGACTACCGGGAGAAGGCGGGCGTCATGGGTGCCGGCCCGTACCGGGTCATCACCAATCAGGCCCTCTTCGGGTTCGACGCCAAGACGCGGCGCATGGTACTCCTGGAAGTCCTCCCCGGCAAGACGGCCCAGGACATCCAGGACCTGGTGAGCTTTGAGCTGCTGGTAGCCAAGGACCTCAAGGAGATGGCGGAGCCCACGGCGGAAGACCTGCGGCTGTTGCGGGAGGTGTGCGATCCCGAGGGCTACTTCCTGAACCGGAAGGTGAAGTAAACAAAACGCCGGCGGGCGGGACGGCGAAGAAATCAGGAAGAAATCAGAACCGTCCCGGTCCACCACCCTGTCCACCAAAAGGACGGAACATTAAGGGACAGAAGCCGCTATTTGAGAAGAATAGCGGCGCTGTCCCCTTTTTATTTCCCGCTCTGTTGTCCGGCCGATCTTCTGTCCGCGTCCTACCTGATACGAATAGGGAATATGAAGATCTCTCTTATTGTTCAGTCGTTCCCGCACCCACATTCTGACCAGGCTGGAAGCGCCCAAGCCTTTTTGTGCGGCGATCTTCTTTAAAAAGGCCGGGATGGGGATGGGTCAACGGCTGGCGAAGGCGGCGACGTTGCGGATGGCGCGCATCGCCTCGGCGAGGCCGTCGAAGACGGGGATGCCCCGAGACAGGAAGGCCTGGCGGGCCTGGCGGAACACCTCCTCCACGTCCATGTCGTCGGCGCGGCGGCGGGGATTGGGAAGGACCACCACCACGGGCTTGCCGGTGCTGTCGGCGACCTCCCGGCCAGCGACGGCCAGCTCCGCGTAAGGGGTGATCGCCGGGAAGGATACGCCGCCCGTCATGGCGCTCAGGGCCTTGAAGTGATAGAGGAGGGGGGCCTGGATCTGGAGGTCCACCCGGGGGTCCCGGGCGGCGTGGAGCAGGGCCTCCTTGATCATCTTGGGCGGGACGTAAGGGTTGGCGATGTCGATGGGGTTGGCGGCGCTGGAGCCCGGCTTCGGCAGGCAGTCCAGGACGGCCGCGTAGATCTCCCCTTCCAGATGGGGCAGGGACAGGCCGTAGGCTTCGGCCATGTCGCAGGCGGCCACCCCCAGGGCGCCGCCGCCGCCGGCGACGGTGATTCCCCGGTAGGGCCGGGGGGGCAGCAGGGAAAAGGCCAGGCAGGCCTGGGCCATCTCTTCGAGGCTGTGCACCTGGATTGCCCCGGCCTGGCGGAGGGCCGCCTCCCAGATGATCCGGCTGCCGCCCAAGGAGGCGGTGTGGCTCGTCACGGCCCGCTGCCCCGCCTCCGAGAGCCCGCCCTTGTAGACGATGACCGGTTTCACGGCGGCGGCGGCCTTCAGGGCGCGGAGGAATTCCCCGCCGTCGGCCACGCCTTCCACGTAGAGGGCGATGATCCCTGTTTCGGGATCGGTGCGGAAGTAATCCAGAAGTTCCGTTTCCCGGAGATCGGCGCCGTTGCCGAAGCTCACCATCTTGCTGAAGTTGACGCCCAGCCAGGGGCCCATAAAGGCGAAATCGATGGCCATGCCGCCGCTCTGGGAGATGAAGGCCACGGGGCCGCTCTCCCGGGAGAGATCGGGGCCGGGGAGCATGGTGAGGCCGCTTTTCGGGCAGTAGATGCCGAAACAGTTGGGGCCGATGACCCGGATGCCCTTACGGGCCACATCGATGACGGCGTTTTCCAGGGCGGCGCCCTCCGGCGTCCCCAGTTCCCGGAATCCTGACGAGATTATCTCCGCCCCGGCGGCGCCCTTGCGGCGGCAGCGTTCCAGGGTCTCCGGCACGTGGGCCGCGCCGACGGAGATGACGGCGAAATCGATATCGCCGGGAATCTCCTGGACGCTGCGGTAGATCCGCCGGCCGCAGATCTCGCCGCCCCGGGGATTGACGGGGAGCAACTCGCCGTCGAAATTCATGGCCAGCAGGGAGAGAAAGATCCCCCGGCCGAAACCGAAACCCTCCGCCGATACGCCGGCCACGGCGACGCGGCGGGGATGAAAGATGCGTTCGAAATCCGTCTGACTCATATCCGATCACCTCGTTAAGATGCGCTGCATATAGCGGAGCGGCGCCGATAGTTCAAGGAAAAACCGGGAGACGTCCCAGTTTTGCCGCAATTTTCCTTGACGACATCGTAAAAAGTCCATATGCGGCGTTGCGCTTCATCCTTCGTCACTGCGACGTACGCACAAGTACGCCTCATTCCTCAGGATTCGCGCGCCTTGCCTCTGGAGCTTTTTACTTCGTCGTCTCAATGATGACTTTTTGCGAGTTCATCTTCCTTGCGGGAGGATAACTTTTCCCATCGAATATGAGCCTGAAATGAAAACCGTCCCCATTTTTCGAGAAAAACCGGATTTTTGAACGTCCCCATTTTCACTTGATCTTCACGATGAATTATTGCAGATACACAATCTGCTTCGGGGAGTGATCCGAGTTGATGTCACATAAAAGATGAGGTGGCATTTATGGAACAATTTGCCCTCGCAAAGAGAAGAATTGAAATGAAATATCAAGGACGCTCACGAAACGGTCATAAGTTCCGATTCATAAGGTCCGGAAAAAGCAGGGGAAGGCGATGATGGACAGAAAGATAGCGGTAGTGGGAGCGGGAAACGTGGGGGCGACGGCGGCCCAGCGGCTGGCGGAGAAGGTTTTGGGCGATGTGGTCCTCATCGACGTGATCGAGGGGGTGCCCCAGGGCAAGGCCCTGGATCTGGCGGAGGCGGCGCCCATCGAGAAGCACGACGCGGCGGTAGTGGGGACGAACGGCTATGAGGCGGCGGCGGGAGCGGATATCGTCATCATCACGGCAGGGATTCCCCGGAAGCCCGGGATGAGCCGGGATGATCTCCTGGCGACGAATGCCCGGATCATGAAATCCGTCGTGACGGAGGTGGCGCGGCAGGCCCCGGAGGCGATCCTCATCGTGGTCAGCAATCCCCTGGATGCCATGTGCCATGTGGCCTACGAGGCGAGCGGCTTTCCCCGGTCGCGGGTCATTGGCATGGCCGGCGTCCTGGACGCGGCGCGCTTCCGGTCCTTTATCGCCGCGGAGCTGCGGGTTTCCGTGGAGAACGTCCACGCCACCGTCCTGGGCGGCCACGGTGACACCATGGTTCCCCTGCCGCGCTACACCACGGTGGCCGGCATTCCCCTGCCGGAGCTCCTGACGCCGGAGCGGATCGCCACGCTGGTGGAGCGGACCCGGAACGGCGGGGCGGAGATCGTGAGCCTCCTCAAGACCGGCAGCGCCTTCTACGCCCCGGCCTCGGCGGCGGTGGAGATGGCGGAGGCCATCCTCCGGGACCGGCAGAAGATCCTGCCCTGCGCCGTCCATCTCCAGGGGGAATACGGGATCGACGGCCTGTTCGTCGGGGTCCCCGTGAAGCTGGGGAGGGGGGGCGTGGAGGAGATCATCCGCCTGAACCTCACCGACGGGGAACTGGCGGACCTCAAGAAATCGGCCGCCGCCGTGGGCGAGCTCGTGGCGGCCGTCAAGCGCATAAATTATCCAGAGAGCCGTATTAGCTGACCGCATAGAAAGTCATTTTATTCCTCCCCATTATTTTTCCCTTCAAGGGGGAGGGTGATTTGCGACTTCTTGTGAGACACGGTCAGAGTCGATGGTCTCGTAAAAAACCTGTTAGACGTTGATGTTGGACGAAGACAGGCGGCGCGGGGCGTGGGTTCCGAAGCGGGTGTAGATCACGGCGCCCAGACCCATCATGAGGGCCAGGACCTTGATCATCCAGCCGATGTAGGGTATCCAGCCAACGCTCCACAGGACGACAAGCCCCCAGAACGTCTCCCGGCAGATGTGCTGGCCGGGCCGTTTGAAAAGGGCGTAGAGCTTGCGGCCCACAAGCTGGGAGACGGCGATAAGGCCCAGGAGTCCCGCCACGACCACGAGGATCATCTCCAGGGGGATGAGGACGATGCCGATGACGGAGACGGTGAGAAGGATCGCCAGGGGGACCACGAGGACCAGCCCCAAGAGTCCCCAGAGGGTGATCTTCATTGTTTCCTCCCGGATGGACGCGGCAATGACCTGGATGGGTTTGGGGATCAGGAGGACCATGAGGATGGCGATGATCAGGATGCTGAAAAAAATGGTCAGGGAAAAGATCGCGAAGACCCAGGACCAACCTTCCCACTCGTCGCTCAGGACGTGGGTGATCACTTCGGAGATGTTCGAGGAGTTGATCTCCGTTATGGTCCCCTGGACATCCGCCCCCTTGGCCTTGACGAGGACGCCCCCCAGCACGACCACATTTCCCTTCACCAGGGCCTTTCTGGTCAACACCACCGAATCGCCCATGGCGATGACATTACCCTCCACCGTACCGGTGACGGTGATCTGACCGTTGATGGTCAGGACATGGTTCACCCGTGATCCTTCTTCAATCAGGACGTCTTCACCGATTTTGAAGATCGTGGTGTTTTCCGCCGCCGCGCCGGCCGCGAAACTCATGACAAAAACCACCACAATCGCTACCAGAGTTTTCTTCATGTTGTTTCCATATTATCTTTACTTCATTGCGGTCCCATTAATCATGGCCGTTAGTATCGAAAAGACCACCCGCTGTCAATGACTAAGTGACGGCATTATTCCGATATTATAATAAAAAATACTTTTTGCCCCCGTCTTGATAATTACCGCAAAAAACGCTTGCATTTCTTGCTCCGTTTCGATATTAGTACCACCAGATTATAGCTGATATAAAATGTATGTTATCAGAAAGATTATATATAATTCAGCTCTTAATCGTATTTGTCACTGGATCAATACCATTAACAGCATTGTTGTAAATAATAAGAGGAGAGTAAAAAATGCGTAAAGGACAGGAAGAAGTGGAAAAGAAGCCGGAAGAGAAAGTAGAGGAATTGCTCAAGATCAACAAGCTGCTGGAACAGGAAAACGCGGAAAAGAAAGTGGCTGAGGAGGCCCTGAAGAAACGGGAATCGGAGCTTGAAGCGACTGCCAAATCTTTGGAAGAACTCAATGCCGCCCTCAAAGTCCTGTTGAAACACCGTGAAGACGACAAGAATGAAGTCGGGGTCAAGGTTATCGCCAATGTCAAGGAACTGGTGCTGCCCTATGTGGAGAAACTCAAGGCGACGCCGCTGAGTGATACCCAGGCGACCCTCGTGGATATAGTCGAAATGCACCTCAACGAGATCACTTCCCCGTTCCTCATGAAACTGACCTCCACCTATCTGGGCTTCACCCCCAAGGAGATTCAGGTGGCCAGCCTGATCCGCGACGGGAAGAAGACCAAGGAAATCGCCAAAGTCATGGGCGTTTCCAAAAGCGCCATCGACCTGCACCGGAATCACATCCGCAACAAGCTGGGATTAAACAACAAGAAGGTCAACCTGCGGTCCTATCTGTCAGCGCTGCCTTAGCATCATCATCCCCCGAGTATAAAGACGGATTTCCGCGGCAGACACCCCTCCGGGAGTGCCTGCCGGCAGGAGATGTCCGCCCCGTCGGCCTGGGGAATTTCCCAAGGGATTTCCTGTTGACGGCCGCGAGAAAAGGGGATAGCCTGGCCCACCACTTGGGTGAGGTGAGGTCTGAATAAATCCCTGATCAAAGTCATCGCCACCGGGTGCGGCAGCGGCTATTTCCCCTTCGCTTCGGGGACGGCGGGAACCATCGCCGCCATCCCCCTCTATCTGGCGCTGTCGTCGCTGTCCGGGCCGCTGTACCTGCTGACGGCGGTCGCCTTTACCTTTCTGGCCATTTATGCCGCCCGGGAGGCGGAGGTGATCTTCGGCCAGCAGGATTCCCCCCGCATCGTTGTGGATGAATGGGTCGGGTTCCTCTGGACGATGCTCTTCATTCCCCCGACGCTTCCCCATGTCGTGGGAGGGTTGGTGCTGTTTCGTTTTTTCGACATCGTGAAGCTCTTTCCCGCCAATGTCTTCCAGGACCGGCTGCCGGGCGGGTATGGAGTGGTTATGGACGACGTGGCGGCAGGGGTCTATGCCAATATCGGCCTGCACCTCCTGATCCGCGGCGGGATTATTTAAGGGAGGTACGGCGCACATGCATATCGGCATAATTACCATCGGCAACGAACTGACAAGCGGGCGTATCCAGGATGCGAATACCGCCTTCCTCGCCCGGCAGTTCCATCTTCAGGGCTGGCAGGTCGTGGCCTCCCTCTCCGTGGGGGACGAAGAGGAGATGATCGCTGCGGCCCTGGCGTTCATCCTTCCCCGGGCGGAGACGGTGATCGTCACCGGTGGCCTGGGACCCACCGCCGACGACATCACGACGGCCGCGCTGGCCCATATCTTCGGCCTGCCGCTGATCACCGATGAAGAGACCCTCCAGCACATCCGAGGGATCTTTACCCGTTACGGACTGAAATGGACCCCGAATAACGCCAAGCAGGCCGTCTTTCCCCAGGGAGCGGAGATCATCGCCAATCCCACGGGCACCGCCCCCGGCTTCTCCCTGCGGCGGGAGGGGAAGGTCATCGCCGTGATCCCCGGCGTTCCGGCGGAGGTGCGGCGGATGGTGCCGGCGGGCGTCGTTCCGCTCCTGAAACGGGCCTTCCCCGGCCATGCCCGCCATACGGCCGTGCGGACCCTGAAGACCTTCGGCCTCTCCGAGGCGGCGGTGGATCAGGCCGTGGCCGGGGTGGAACTGGCGGGTGTGGAGATCGGCTTCTATCCCCGTTTTCCCGAGAATCACATCGTCCTGTCGGTCCGGGACGAACACGACGAGGCGGCGGCCCGGGCGCGGCTGGCGGCGGTGGAGGAGGAGGTCCGCCGGCGTCTCGACCGTTATATCTTCGCCCGGGACGGGGAGACCCTGGAGGGGGTGGTAGGGGCGCTGCTCCGGGATCAGGGACGGACCATCGCCGTGGCGGAATCCTGCACGGGCGGCCTCGTCACCGACCGCCTGACGGATGTCCCGGGAAGCTCCGCTTATCTGGAGCGGGGTCTTACGACATACAGCAACCGGGCGAAGATGGAGCTCCTGGGGGTCCCGGAGGAGGTGCTCCAGGCCCATGGCGCGGTGAGTGAGGAGACGGCCCGGCTCATGGCGGAAGGGGTGCGGCTCCGGTCGGGGACGGATCTGGGGCTGGCGACCACCGGGATTGCGGGGCCGGATGGCGGGTCGGAGTCCAAGCCGGTGGGGACGGTCTATATCGCCCTGGCGGACGGGGTGGAGACCCGGTGCCGCCATTACCGTTACCGCTGGGAGCGGCGCCGGATCAAGATGATCGCCTCCCAGGCGGCCCTCCTCATGGTGAAACGGTATCTGGCGGGGGATGAGGATCCCCTTTGATCTCTTGATCTCCTTTTACCGTCGCCGCGGCTACGGAGCCAGGAACTGATTGAATATTCCGGGTTCCGTGTCCGGTCAGCGCCGCGCCACGATACGTAACGCGGAATGACGAAAAGGCGTTTTGCTCTTGTCATGCGGCACTTTTGCAATTGACTCCATAAACCGACAAATATATTATCATCCCCGCCGCAAGGAGAACTGAAAAGATGCGCACCTTTCTGGCCATAGCGCTGTCGCCGGAAGTGACGAGGAATATTGGGACGATCCAGGACCGCCTGAAGAAAAGCCTTACGGGAGAAGTCCGCTGGGTCCGGCCCGAGGGGGTCCATCTGACCCTGAAGTTCTTCGGGGAGATAACACCGGCGGAAGCGGAGCGGATCGGCGCCGTCGTGGCGGGCCCGGCGGCCGCTGCCGCCCCCTTTGTCCTGGAAGTCCGGGGGCTGGGGTCCTTCCCCAACTTGAATCGGCCCCGGGTGATCTGGCTCGGGCTGGCCGGGGAGACGGTGGCGCTGCTGTCCCTGCACCGGGAACTTGAGCGGGAGCTGGCAGCGGCGGGCTTTCCGGAAGAGGAACGACCCTTCCAGGCCCACTTGACCCTGGGACGGGTGAAGATCCCCAAGGGGATCCTCGGCCTGGCCGGGGCGATGGAGACGGAGGCGGCCGTGGCGGCCGGGCGGATCCCGGTGAATGAGATCGCCCTGTTCAAAAGCGAACTGACGCCCCGGGGGGCAATCTATACCCGGTTGGCCGCCTTTCCCCTCCGGGGTTGATGAGGGCGGGACCCATTTTTTGACTTTAGCCGTTTCATTGCTTAGACAGCTTTATTAACGATAATATTCAACAATTAGAGAAGGAGGATGGCGATGGGGGTAGATATGGACAGGAACAAGGCTGTGGATCTGGCCATCAGTCAGATCGAGCGGCAGTTCGGCAAAGGGGCCATCATGAAGCTGGGGGGATCGGAGAAGATCGATGTCCCGGTAATTCCCACGGGAACCCTCAGCCTGGACATCGCCCTGGGAGTGGGCGGTGTGCCCCGGGGGCGGATCATCGAGATCTATGGTCCTGAATCGGGCGGCAAGACAACGCTGGCCCTCCACATCGTCGCCGAGGCCCAGAGGCAGAACGGCCTGGCGGCCTTCATCGATGCGGAACACGCCCTGGATGTGGGCTATGCCCGGAAGATCGGGGTCAATACCGACGAGCTGCTCATCGCCCAGCCGGATACGGGCGAGCAGGCCCTGGAGATCGCCGAAACCCTGGTGCGCAGCGGCGCCCTCGACGTCCTCGTGGTCGATTCCGTGGCAGCCCTGGTGCCCCGGGCGGAGCTGGAAGGGGAGATGGGGGATGCCCAAATGGGCCTCCAGGCCCGCCTCATGTCCCAGGCCCTCCGGAAGCTCACGGGGAGTATCAGCAAATCGCGGACCACGGTGATCTTCATCAATCAGTTGCGCATGAAGATCGGGGTCTTCTTCGGCAGTCCCGAAACCACCACGGGAGGCAACGCCCTGAAATTCTACGCCTCCATGCGCCTCGACATCCGGAAGGTGAGCTCCCTCAAACAGGGGCAGGACGTCATCGGCATGCGAACCCGAGTCAAAGTAGTGAAAAACAAGGTCGCCCCGCCGTTCCGTGAGACGGAGTTCGACATCATCTTCGGCGAAGGGATTTCCCGGGAAGGCGATCTCCTCGACCTGGCGGCGGAAAACGCCATCATTGAAAAGAGTGGCGCCTGGTACTCCTACAAGGGGGAGCGTCTGGGTCAGGGAAGGGACAACACCCGCAATTTCCTCAAAGAGCATCCGGAAGTCCTCCAGGAGGTCGAATCCGGGGTGCGGGAAAAATTCGGTCTGAAGGCCGCGGCCGTGGCAGAATGACGGCAAGGTGCAGGAGGGGGCTTAAGCCCATCCCCACCCCAGCCCTCCCCTTGAAGGGGAGGGAGCTATAGGGAAAGCGCATGGAAGTTGCCGACGCTTCTGGCCTCCCCTTAAAAGGGAGGAAGTTGCGGGGACGGATTTGCGGTGAGACATGGAGGATCGGTCCCAACGGCGCGGGGAAGACCACCCTCTTCGTTGCGGGGACGGATTTGCGGTGTGAGACATGGAGGATAACGAGGAGCTGGCCAGGGCGAAACAGGTCTGCTGGCGACTTTTGGCCCGGCGGGATCACGGGGAGGAGGAGCTGGCCCGGAAACTGACAAAAAAGGGTTTCCCGGGAGAGGTTGTTACCGGAACGATTGATTATTTTCGCGGACTGGGGTATTTAAACGACAAGCTGTTTGCGGCGGGCCAGGCCCGCCGCCTGGCGGAGGATAAAGGCCTGGGAGACAGGCGGCTCCACTCCTTGCTTGTGCAAAAGGGAATATCCGCATCCCTGGCGGAAGAAGCGATCACCGCCATCCGGCAGGAGTGGAGCGAAGAACAGGCAGTAAGATCCTTAATCAAAAAAAAGACGAAAAGCAGACCGCTCAGGGAAGATCCGCAGGGCAAGCAACGGCTTTTCCGGTATCTTCTGGGCCGGGGATTTGCCCCGGGACTGATTTACGAGCTGATTAACCGCGCGGAGGAGGAAGACGGGCATGACGATGACGGCAAGTGAAATAAGAGAGCAGTTTCTGAGATTCTTCGAGGGCCACGGACACACCATCGTGCCGAGTTCGAGTCTGATCCCCAAGGACGATCCGACCCTCCTGTTCACCAATTCCGGGATGGTCCAGTTCAAGAACTGCTTCCTGGGCCTGGAAGACCGGGGCTACAGCAGGGCCGCCAGTTCCCAGAAGTCCGTCCGGGCCGGGGGGAAACACAACGACTTGGAGAACGTCGGTTACACCGCCCGCCATCACACCTTCTTCGAGATGCTGGGCAACTTCTCCTTCGGTGACTACTTCAAGAAGGAGTCCATCGCCTGGGGCTGGGAGTTCCTCACGGTGAACATGGGGCTCCCAAAAGACAAGCTCTGGATCACCATCTATAAGGATGACGACGAGGCCTTCGAGATCTGGAACAAGCAGATGGGGGTCCCGGCGGAGCGGATCGTCCGCATGGGGATGGAAAGCAACTTCTGGATGATGGGCGAGACGGGTCCCTGCGGCCCCTGCTCGGAGATCCTCTATGACCAGGGGCCGTCCGTGGGCTGCGGCCGCCCGGAATGCTCCGTGGAGTGCGACTGCGACCGCCACCTGGAGATCTGGAACCACGTCTTCACCCAGTTCGACCGGGACCAGGACGGCAACTTCCAGCCCCTCCCCAAGCCGAACATCGACACGGGCATGGGTCTGGAGCGCCTGGCGGCCATCGTCCAGGGGGTGCAGAGCAACTATGACACGGACCTGTTCACCCCGATCATCGCCGGGATCGCCGGGATTGCCGGGCGGGCTTACGGCGCCAATGCCGAGGCCGACGTTTCCATGCGGGTCATTGCCGACCACGGGCGGGCTGTCACCTTCCTTATCGGCGACGGCGTCCTGCCCAGCAACGAGGGGCGGGGCTATGTCCTGAGGCGAATCCTCCGCCGGGCGGCCCGGCACGGCAAACTCCTGGGGATCGACCGCCCCTTCCTCCCCGAGGTCGTTTCCCTGGTCGTGACGGTGATGCAGGAGGCCTATCCGGATCTGATCGACAAGGAATCCTATATCCGCAAGGTCGTGGTCAACGAGGAGCAGCGGTTCATCGATACCCTGGACACGGGGCTCCGGATTCTCGGCGAGGAGGTCGCCCTCCTCAAGAAAGAGGGCCGGCAGGTCATCCCCGGCGACGTGGTCTTCAAGCTCTACGACACCTTCGGGTTTCCCGTGGACCTCACGGCGGACATCGTCCGCAAGGACGGTCTGACCCTGGATATGGAAGGGTTCGAGGCGGCCATGGAGGCCCAGCGGGAGAAGGCCCGGGAATCCTGGAAGGGCAGTGGCGAGCAGGCGGTGGCGGACAGCTACAAGAAGCTCTCCGTACGGGGCGTAACCACGGAATTCATCGGCTATCACGGCGTCACCGAGGCCACGGCCCGGGTTACGGCGATCTTGAAGAAAGACGCGGAAGTGGAAGAACTGGTTGCCGGGGAAAACGGCGAGATCTTCGTGGACGAAACGCCCTTCTACGGGGAAAAGGGCGGCCAGGTGGGGGACACGGGGGTGATCGCCGGTGACGGCTATCTCTTCGAGGTCTGGGACACCCAGTGCCCGACGGACACCCTGATCACCCATATCGGCAAGATGAAGGAGGGAAAGATCCGGGTAGGCGACACGGTGCAGCTCCGGGTGGACGAGACGTCCCGGCGGGCCACGGAGGCCCACCACTCGGGCACCCACGTCCTCAACGCCGCCCTGAAAAAGGTTCTGGGCGACCATATCAAGCAGGCGGGCTCGTCGGTGACCCCGGAGCGGTTCCGCTTCGACTTCACCCACTTCAGCCGCATCGAGGCGGAGGAGCTGGACGCCATCGAGAACATCGCCAACGAATACATCCGCCGGAACGCCGAGGTGAACACCCGGGTCCTCCCCAAGGAGGAGGCGATGAAGACCGGGGCGGCGGCGGTCTTCGACGAGAAGTACAGCGACAACGTCCGGGTGGTGAAGATGGGGGACTTCAGCATGGAGCTCTGCGGCGGCACCCACGTCAACCGCACCGGCGACATCGGCGCCCTGAAGGTCGTCGGGGAGTCGGCGGTGGCGGCGGGGGTCCGGAGGATCGAGGCGGTGACGGGGGGCGAGGCGATCAAGTACTTCAAGGCCGTGGAGGCGGAGCTGAAGAAATCGGCGGGGCTCCTCCGGGCGAATCCCCTGGAGGTGACGGAGCGGATCGACCGCATCCTCAAGCACCAGCGGGACCTGGAGCGGGAGATCGAGACCCTGAAGGGCAAACTGGCTGCGCGGGATTCGGCGGATCTCATCGGCCGGGCCAGGGAGATCAAGGGGGTGAAGGTCCTGGCCACCGTCGTGGAGGCGCCAGATGTGAAAACCCTCCGGGACTTCGGGGACAAGCTCCGCGATAGGCTTCAGTCGGGAGTCGTTCTCCTGGGCAGCAAGGTGGAGGGCAAGGCGATGCTCCTGTGCATGGTGACGAAGGACCTGACGGGTCGCTATCACGCTGGCAACATCATCAAGGCCGTGGCCCCGGTGGTGGGCGGCAGCGGCGGCGGCCGTCCCGACATGGCCCAGGCGGGCGGTCCGCAGCCGGAAAATCTGGAACAGGCCCTGGCCAAACTGGAGGATCTGCTCTAAATAAGGGTTACTTTTTTTCCGGCACCTCGGCGATGGCGTTGCCGCCCCCGCTCTGATAGATCATCAGATCCGGGGTGCAAACCACGACCTTGTTACCCTCGCCCATCTTGACGAAGGTGCGGGCCCTCAGGATGGAGTACCAGACGCCGATAGGCTTCCCCAAGTTGTCGTACATCAGGAATCCATGCTGGAACTCACGGTAATCCCTCGCTTTTTCCTGCATGTGGAGGATCATGTCCCGGAAACTTGCCGGGGTGGGGCTGATGGGCTTCCAGAGGTCACTGTCCAGGACGTACTCTTTTTTCAGGCCGATGAGGGCGTTGGGGAAGAGGTCGGGGCCGCTGTAATAGTAGTTCATCCCGGGGTCGATCCGGAAGGAATCGAAGTTCTGGGTGGTTTGAGCGTCGGGAAAGATGTTTCCGTAGCGGCCGCCGGCGCAGCCCCCGAAGGTCAGGACAATCGCCAGGACGACCGCGGCGGCGGCGATGGAACGGATATTTTTCGGGCTGGGATTACTCCTTCCCAGCCGGCGCAAACCGAAGCCGAAGCCCCCTATGGTTCTCCGGTCAAACCCGGCAGAACGGCAAACGGCGGCCGGTAAAAGTTGTCCTCTCGAACTGTGCAGCCTCCACTTCATGGCATTTCTCCTTTCTTTTCCCGACATAGTCCAAGACCTGAGGCCTTTGAATGACTGCGTTCCAGCCTCCATATCGTCATTCCCGCGAAAGCGGGAAGCCAGCATCGTCAAGAATGTTCTGGATTCCCGGTGGGGCCTGACCCCATAATCTCCTCCAGGGGCAGCTCTTCCCCCGGACGCTGTTCGTTGGCCTCCCGGAGGCGGTCCGCGGCGCCGAACACGGCATCGGCGGTCCGGGCCGCGGCGGCCGCCGCCAGAAAACGGCCGGTGGCCGCTCGGAATCCTTCGCCGGTCAGGCCCAGGATCTCTTCCCGGAGGGACTGCCGGTAGGCGTCGGTCAGGGAGGACAGGTGGCGGACCAGGGCGGCCAGGCCCTTCCCGGAGGGGTCCATGGGCCGATCGATGGCGCCGATGGCGCCGATGATGGCCTTGTCCAGCTCCTCCGGTGCGACGTGTTCCGGTGCCAGAGCCGCGGCTATTTCGTCGTAAACCTTCAGGGTCCTGATGATGTGGGGGTCACGGTAAGACATGAGGGCGAAGACCCCCGTCTGGGGGTCGTAGGACGACATGCCGCCGTAGGCGCCGCCCTGGATCCGGATCTGCTTGTAGAGATAGCCGTTCGACAGGAAGCGGGAGGCCACCATGAGGGCCGCGGTGTCGCCGTGGCCGTGGGGCGGGGCGGGCAGCGCCCGGGCTACGTAGGAAACCTGGGCCGGGATGACGACGCCCCGGTCGCGGGGCTCCCGCGGGGACGGCGCGGTGGCGGCGCCGGGAGTTTCCCCGGCGAGCCGGTCCAGGAGGGCCGGCAGATGATCCGACATGATCCGCAACCCCTCGGCGTCGGCGGTCATGTTCACCATCAGCCCCGCTTTCGTAAAGGTCCGTTTCTTTAGTTCGTGCAGCTCCACCGCGAAGTCCTCCCGGTTGTGTTCGCTGCTTGCTTCCCGGAGAAAGTCGAACTGTGACTTGCCGTGCCACTGCTCGTCCCGCCAGGCGGGGAGGGAGAGCGCCGCCCCCGCCAGCCGCCGGGCGAAGAGGTGTCCGGAGGGTATGATAGAGGCCTGGAAACGGTTTTTCCTTTCCAGGATAAGGTCCCGAAGCCGCCGGTGATCCGACAAATCTCCGGCGCTCAGCAGATCCGCCAGGATGTCCATGGCCGCGGGGAGGTGGCGGTGCAGGGCCTTGAGGCGGAAGATGAGCCGCTGCCAGACACCGCGTCCCTCCGGCAATGTGCCGCCCCCGAGGTCCATGACGAAACCGGTGCTTGCGGAGGAGCGGATCCCGCCGGTATTGAGGGCGATGAGCTTGGCCATCTCCTCGTAATCCCGGCCGGCGGCGCCCATCTGGGTGACGATCTTTCCCAGGAGAGGGAGGCAGGGCTGCTGTGCCTCGGGAACGGCGGCGACGTCGAAGGCCAGATCGAGATAGGCGATGCCGTTGGTGAAGATTTCGTGTCTGAGGACGGCGGTGCCTCCCAGGGCGGCATATTCGGTGGGAATGGTCTCGACCTTCCTGTCGATGTCCCCGGTCTTCAGCCGGGGCAGGGTCGCCACGGCCTCCGGGGTATCCGGTTCCGTCTGGAAGTTCTTCAGGGCGGCGAGTTCCGTTTCGATCCGGGTCTGATCGGCTTCCGTCAGGGCGGCGGCTCGGGCGCCCAGGGCGCTTTTTCGGGCCTCATCCTCTTTTCCCAGACAGTTCGGGTCCGGTTCCATTACACTCAGGAGCCGGTGGGGATTCTCCAGGAGCCACTCCCGAATCAGGGCGGCGAAGAGTTCCGGATCTTCCTGCCAGCGGCGGCGGATCATGGCGATGAGGGCGGGGAAATTCAGACTGTACAGGGGGTCGCCGCCGTACATCCAGGTGTGGAACACCCGGGCCATGAGGATGATGCCGTAGGGGTAGTTCTTGCGGTTGATTTCCCGGCCCTGGATCTCGATCTGGTGGAGGGTCCCTTCGATGAGCTCCCGGTCCACCCCCTCCCGGACGATCCGGTCCAGGGTGTCCAGGATCAGGGACGCGATGGCCTCGGCCCGGTCGGCGTCGGTGCCCCGGATCCCCACGGCGAATACCGCCTGGCGGTAGTCCCGTTCGAAACCCGTGACCGGCGAGAGGTCCTGGCCCAGGCCCGAATCGATGAGGGCCTTGCGCAGGGGCCCCGCCGCACTGCCCACGAGGACCCCGCTTACGACCTGAAGCAGGATCACCGTCTCTTCGTTGGTGTTTTCCGTGAGGAGCCAGGCCATATTGACGTTCACCTTTCCCCGGGGATCCTCTCCCCGGCCGATGGGGAAGACGCCCCGGACGGTGCGGGGATGCTCCCAGCGCCGTTGGGCGGGGATGGTGGAGTCGATGTCGATCCGCGGAAAGCCGGCGAGGATCTCCTGAAGAAAGGGTAGATGCTCCGTGACGGGGATGTCGCCGTACAGGAAGATGCGGGCGTTGCTGGGGGAGTAGAAGGAGCGATGGAAAGCACGGAACGACTCGTAGGTCAAATGGGGGATATCCGCCGGATTGCCTCCGGAGTCGAAGCGATAGACCGTATCGGGAAAGAGGTTCTCCTGCAGCGCCTTGTACATGAGGCTGTCCGGGGATGAATAGGCCCCCTTCATCTCATTGTAAACGATTCCTGAGATGTCCAGCTCCCGACCGCCGGTGGGGGTGGCCGTCCATGTGAGGTGATGGCCTTCCTGGCGGAAGGTCTCGGGAAGGAGGCGGGGCCGGAAGACCAGATCGGCATATACCCGGGCCAGGTTGTAGAAGTCCGCCTTGACCTGGCTGGCGACGGGGTAAATGGTCTTGTCGGGATAGGTGAACGCATTGATGAAGGTCTGCAGGCTGCCCCGGAGGAGTTCATTGAAGGCGTCCTTGACGGGATAACGCTCCGAGCCGGCGAGGACGGAGTGCTCCAGGATATGAGGCAGCCCCGTGGAATCGTGGGGGGGCGTCCGGAAGGCGACGGCGAAGAGATTCTCCCGGTCGGCGCAGTGGAGGTGGAGGACCTGCGCCCCGGTGGCGCCATGCTCCAGTTCATAGGCGGTGATGCGGATTTCGGGTAGCGGTACGACCCGCCGGACGGTAAAGCCGGCGGACGTTTCCCCGGCGCTCAGCATTGGTTCCGGGCAGGCGGAAGCATACGGCATAGTCTATATCTCCTTTATGTACGTTGAGTTTGACTTACGAGTTCATCATTTTTAGCGCTGCCTGTTCCGGAACCGGAACGGCCCTGCCAATGGTGACGGGCCTTTTTATACCGGAGATTGCCCCCGTCGTCAAATATTCCGCACCGACCTTCGAGCAGGATTTCTTCCGTGCCCGGGCGAAAGCGCCAAAAGTAGTATTTTAAAACCCTTATGCCCTGTGAAGCATGAAACATGAAAATGGCATTTTCATAGTAAGGTTAAAGAGATGACGTTTCTTTCACGCCATGGCAACCACGGATGATTCCGATGAATGATCAATGATGACGACATCGTAAAAAGTCCATATGCGGCGTTGCGCTTCATCCTTCGTCACTGCGACGTACGCACAAGTACGCCTCATTCCTCAGGATTCGCGCGCCTTGCCTCTGGAGCTTTTTACTTCGTTGTCTCCATCATGACTTTTTACGAATTCATCAATGATGTCGATATATTTTCGGCTAATCGCCCTCTTCGCTTGACACGAAGTATCCCGCCTGTATAGGAATCGTCCGTGTAGCCGCCCTCGATCGTGGCACTTGACACGCCCGGACGGGCCGGATGTCCGTGTCTTCAAACCCGCGGTGTGCTTTAGCCGAAAAGGCGGTAAATAGGAAGTATTTTTCAACGGTCGCTGGAGATGGGAATATGAGTGAAAAACCGAATCTGGTCGTCGTTCTGGGACCTACAGCGGCGGGGAAAACCCGGCTTGCGGCGCATCTGGCCCGGGAACGGGGCGGTGAGATCATCTCCGCGGATTCCCGCCAGGTCTATCGGGGGATGGACATAGGGACGGGGAAGGACCGGCGGGATTACGTCGCGGAGGGTGCCGCCGTTCCCGTGCATCTCCTTGACGTGGCGGATCCCCGGGAGGAGTTTCACCTTTTTGCCTATCAGGGGCTCTTTTACCGGGCCTTTTCCGAGATATCCGCCCGGGGGGCGCTGCCCATTCTCGTGGGAGGCAGCGGCATGTACCTGGAGGCGGCGATCCGCGGTTACGAGATGGCGGCGGCGTCGGAGAACCTGGAACTGCGCCGTGAGTTGGCCGCCCTCGATATGGGGGAATTGGCGAAGCGGCTTCTAAGCATGCAGCCGGAGTTGCACAACCGGACTGATCTTGTGGACCGCCACCGGCTTGTCCGGGCGATCGAGATCGCCACGGCGGCGCGGGGAGGGGAGGGAAGGCCGGGAGTGGAGCGTCCAGTGCTCCGCCCTCTCGTCATCGGTGTCCGCTGGGAGCGGGATGTCCTGCGGCGCCGGATCACCGCGCGGCTGCATGAACGACTTGCCGCGGGGATGGTGGAGGAGGTGACGACACTGCACCAAAGCGGCGTCGGTTGGGAGCGCCTGGACCGCTTCGGCTTGGAGTACCGTTATGTCGGCCTGTATCTCCAGGGCCGCCTGGACTACGACGAGATGGTGCGAACCCTCAATACCCGGATCCACCAGTTCGCCAAGCGCCAGGATACCTGGTTTCGCCGGATGGAGCGCCGGGGGGTGACTATCCACTGGATTCCCGGCGGCGATTACGCCGGCCTGCGCTCCCTGGTGAATAGGGAAATGGGTCCGGGCAAGCAAGAGGGAAGATAGCGCTCAGGCAACGTTTACCGCCTTCATCAAAGTTGCACTTCAAATACAAAGCAAGCGTTTTGGCAATGGGGTTGGGTCAATTAATGCGGGTCGAAACATTCACAGAAATAAATGCCATATTTTGATTCAAATTGCGCCTCCGCAATTTCCCGAAAGATAGTATGTCAATTTTCTGTCAGACGGTTATCTACTAAATAAATTCTTCTATCGGAAAAGTAAACGCCCGCATACCGACACTAGGATAGTCTGCTTTCAGTCTCCGTACAATATCAAGAAGGCGAGTAATCTCCTCATCGGGCGCATCCATGAAAATGGTTTTGAGCTTGCCTGCTGCCGTGTGGCTACCCAACCTTGCATCATATGATTCGTCTTCACCCGTCTCGTCATGCAATTTAATATATCTCTTACAACCCGCTTGCTTAAATATCTCGGTGATGGTTTGATCGAAGTAATCAGCATAGATAACACATAACATTTTCATAAGTTCGACCTCATTTTAAAAAATATTCTCAAGAAACAACATTTCAGTGCATCTGAGGAAACACTCCCCTTTTTTATAGGGAGTATATGATATTCAACTCTGTGTGTCAATGGATTCTGGCGTGTTTCCAATGCCATCATTGCCGATGATTTGAGTCGCGATCTGGCCCTCACCCTGGTCCTATATGCAACAAGCCATGATACAGGGCCGAGCTTGGGAAAATGAAGGGAATATTCTTCAAGGTGGATTTATTTATATATGGTGTCCCCACGGGGAGTCGAACCCCGGTTACTGGCTTGAAAGTCCAGAAATGCCCTTTTACCATAAAATACTGAAACGGTTATTTGCATAATCATAATCATAATCATAATCAATACTTTACACGTCTATCTTTTTTCTTGACATACCGTAAAATACCTCTATATTTAAGCCAAAGGTTGGAAATAGGGTTGGAAATGCCCCAAAATATCCGGTTGCTGGCTTGTTGAAAAAGGGCAACATGAAGAGATTAAAGACGGATTATCGAGGCGTTTATTATCGGGAGGCCGACCGGATCGGCGGTAAAGGCAAGGAAAATGTTTATTATATCGTCTTTAAAAAAGACGGGCGTGTTCATGAAGAAAAGGTTGGTCGTCAATATGCCGATGATATGACACCGGCACGGGCGGCAACGATCCGGGCGGCGAGGATCGAGGGCCGTCGGGAGTCAAGGAAAGACATCCGGGAGGCAGCGAAGGCAACCAAACTTGCAGAGGAAGGTAAGTGGACATTAGCGAAGCTCTGGAAGGAATATTCGAGTCAGAGACCGGATTCGACATCTGTAAAAATCGACGGCTATCGTTTCCAGCAATATCTGGAACCGAAGTATGGAGGGAAAGAACCCCACGAGCTTCACCAGCTTGAAATTGATCGTCTCCGGATCAATCTCTTAAAACAGGGGAAGGCACCCCAGACAGTAAAACACGTTCTGGGGCTGATAAAACGTCTTTCCAATTTCGGCGTCAACAAGCAGTTATGCCAGGGAATTGGTTTCAAGATTGTAATGCCAAAGGTTGACAATCTGAGAACAGAGGACTTGAACCCGGAGCAGCTAAAAAAATTACTTGCGGCTATGGATGCTTCACCGGATACAGAGGCGGCGGATTTCATGCGGATGGCGTTATTTACCGGCATGCGGCGCGGTGAATTGATGAACCTGCGATGGAAAGATATTCACTTTGAACGGGGCTTTATCCTGATACGGAACCCCAAGGGCGGCAAGAGTCAAACAATCCCCTTAAACGATCAGGCGCGGGCCGTTTTGGATAATCACCCGAAGTTAGCAGAGTATGTTTTTGTCAGGCAGAATAAAAAGCCGTTCACCAATGTCATTAACAAGCGCGTCCGGGAAATCCGTCAAGCGGCGGGCCTTCCTTCCGACTTTCGGCCCTTGCAGGGGTTGCGGCATGCCTATGCTTCCATGCTGGCATCATCAGGCCAGGTTGACATGTATGTCCTGCAAAAGCTGTTGACGCACAAGTCGCCGCAAATGACACAGCGATATAGCCATTTGAGAGATGAGTCGTTAAAAAAGGCAGCTACTCTACCCCTTGCCGGCAAGCTGATAATCGAACAGGCGGCAAAGGCGAAAGCCAGGGCGGGCGAAAAGGAGACCATAGGAGCATGAATTACATGGACAGACTGAAACGAATCGATGCCTTGAAAGTTAGGATCGACGGACACAGACCCATTGACACCCCCATCCTCAAACAGATTCGGGAATATTTCCGCATCGGCATGACCTATTCAAGCAACGCCCTGGAAGGAAACTCGCTTACCGAGATGGAAACGAAGATCGTCATTGAGGACGGCATCACCATCGGGGGAAAGCCGGTCAAGGATCATCTGGAAGCCTTGGGACATTCCGAAGCCTATGATCTTCTTTTCCGGTTGGCAAAGGGCCGGTACATCTCCGAGGCGAACATTAAGGAGCTGCATAGGCTGTTTTATTATCGCATTGACGCGAAGCAGGCGGGGAAATATCGGAAGCAGCGTGTTATCATCACCGGAACGGAATTCATCCCCCCGGTGCCAGAGCGGATACCGGAGTTGATGCAGTCATTTATTGCCGGGATACCGGGGGCCAGGGAGGAGCATCACCCGGTTGAATTTGCGGCGATCCTTCACTGGGAGCTTGTCACCATTCACCCCTTCATCGATGGCAATGGACGGACGGCGCGGTTGTTGATGAATCTTGCCTTGTTTCAAGCCGGTTATCCTCCGGCGATCATCCCCCCGATCCTGCGCCGGGACTACCTGGACACCCTGAATAAGACACATAAGGGCGATGACATGCCGTTCATAAACTTCATCGTCGGGGTTTGCTATGAATCGGTAAAGGAATATTTGAGGCTGTTGGAAGGATAAAATCAGGCCAGGGATAGGCACAGCGTCATGAACCGGGCCGACAAGCAGGGGGAACCCCTCCCCTGTTTTCCTGGGTTAATCAAGGGGGGTATTTAGCTGCTCCATTACATGCTGACATATATGGCAATATGTGTTAGTATTTACCCATGAAACTTAGCGTATGGGCGAAGAAGCAAGGTGTAACATATAAGACAGCGTGGCGATGGTGGAAAGCCGGGCAGCTTCCTGTTCCGGCAGAGCCTTTTTTTAATGAATTTTCCTTCACAATGGATCTCCGCTACAAGTCGGCCGTTTTTCTTCCCTCCAGATCGAGAAACCAGGCATAGGCGGGGAGAAAGCGAATCTGTTTGCCCGCTTGTTCCATGCGGCGCTCTTCGTCCAAGGTGACAACCACGCCTTCCGCGATGCCCATCTCGTCCAATGCTTCCCACAAGGCGGCCGTTTCCCGAGCCAGTGTCTGTGGGTCACCGATGTCGGCGCATACCTGAAAGAGGCGAAAACGTCCCGTAGGCCCGGTGCCGACAAAATCCACCTCCCGTCCTGATTTTGTCCGGTAGTAGTTGATCTGCGGGTATGTTCCGCGGAGTTCACAATAGACGGCATTCTCAAGCAGCGCCCCGGTATTGCGTGCATATTTCCAGGAAAAAGCGGTAACAAGCCCGGGATCGACGGCATAGATCTTTTTGGGATTGACCAGACGCCGGTTTTGGGACGCTGAGAACACCTCCACGGGAAACAAAAGAAAGGCATCCTGGATGTAGTCGATGAAACGGTAGAGGCTGTCTTTGCTGACGGACCGGCCCTGGGATTTGAAGCCGTTATAAGTCTTGTTGATCGAAAAAAGGGATGACGCCTGTTCCAGGAGGATGCGGATCAACGCTTTCAAGGCTTCGGGATTTTTGATGGAATGGCGTTCCACCATGTCTCTGTGGATGGCCAGTAGGACATATTCCTGGAGGATGCGGATGCGGAGTTCCTCATCAGCGCCGATGGTTTCGGGAAATCCTCCGACGATGAGATATTCCCTGAAGCGGTTCTTCAGCAGGGCTGTTTGTTTCGAGTCCGGTCGTTCCGGGATTTCGATGGCCAGCCTGCGCAGATATTCCCGAAAGGAAAAGGGAGAAACTTCGAGGGACAGGCCGCGACCACGCAGGGAAGAGGCCACCTCGGTGCTCAGCATCTTTGAAGATGATCCGGTCAGGTAAATCCGGAGATCCCCCTGATCGACCAGCCGGCGGACAAAAAGTTCCCATCCGGCGACGGCCTGAATTTCATCCAGAAAGAGAAAACGCGGCCCGCCGGCCTGTTCGGGAAACATCTCGGCGTGGGTGTCCGTAATCAGCCGCAACTGATCAGCTATGACGCCTTCCAGTCGGTCGTCTTCGAAATTGATATAGATAATCTGGGAACGCCCAACGCCCTGCGTTGTCTGAAGGTCCTGATAAATCTGCTGCAAAAGACAGGTCTTGCCCGTTCTGCGCATGCCGATCAGGGCGATGACTTTGTTGAGCCCCGGAGGCAAAACAGGGATCGCCATATCCCGGCGGGTCAGGTTTCGCAGAGGCATGGTTTGAAAATCAGCGATAATTTCCCGAATTGATTTGCGAATTTCGTCCATCGGCCTAATGTTTCCTTGCTTGAAGGAAGCTATATTACAAATCTATCCTTATGTAAAGGAAATATCCGTCGCTCATGCACAGCGCCTGCAACAACGTCACTCCCACCAGCCCGGTTGGGGCAGCTTGCCCTCCCGGCACCAGCGGCGTTCGTCATTGCGCCAGGCGGCGGTCGGCAATGGCCTTGTCCGCATCTTTGCCTGCCAAAACGTCGGCAGTCAATAACCCAGCCTTTTGCAGCGGCGCGATATTCACCCGCACGCCATCGTATCCCTCGGTTTTAAATGATGTTCATAAGGTTGATGAATTCGTAAAAAGTCATGATGGAGACGACGAAGTAAAAAGCTCCAGAGGCAAGGCGCGCGAATCCTGAGGAATGAGGCGTACTTGTGCGTACGTCGCAGTGACGAAGGATGAAGCGCAACGCCGCATATGGACT
>JAKQIZ010000188.1 GCA_029561465.1 Deltaproteobacteria bacterium
CGGTGATAAAGAGGATCAGCCGCAGGGAAAAGGAGATGGTCTTCTTGAAATCCCCGAACTCCCCCCGGGCCACCTGGTCGGAAAAGCTGGGCAGGGCCGCCGTCCCCACGGCGATGGCAAAGACCCCCAGGGGCAGCTCGACGATGCGGTCCGCGTAGTAGAGGTAGGAAACGCTCCCCTTGGGGAGGAGGGAGGCCAGAACGGTCCCGATAAAGACATTGATCTGATAGATGGCGGCCCCAAAGGCCGCGGGCATCATGAGAAGGCCGATCCGCTTCAGACCCGGATGGCGGAACCGGAAATTCAGCCGGAGACGAACCCCCATCTTGAGGAGAAACGGCCACTGCATGGCCAACTGGAGAACCCCGCCGACCATGACCCCCACAGCCAGGGAGAAGACAGGTTCGGAAAAGAAGTCCCGCAGCAGGACGGCGGCGAGGATCATGGAGATGTTCAAGACCACCGGCGACAGGGCCGGGGCCGCAAAATGGCGCAGGGAATTGAGGATCCCCATGCAGAGGGCCACCAGGGAGATAAAGAAGATATAGGGGAACATGAACCGGGTCAGCAGGACCGTCAGTTCATATTGGGCGTCATGCTTGACGAACCCCGGGGCCATGACGGCGACGATGAACGGCGCGAATAGGACGCCGGCGATGGAGACGACGACCAGAACCACCGAGAGGGAGGTAAAGACCACATCGGCCAGTTCCAGGGCCTCCTGACGGGAACGCTTCTTTAAATATTCAGTGAATACGGGGACGAAGGAAACGGTCAGGGAGCCTTCCGCCAGGAGGCGGCGCAGGAGGTTGGGGATCCGAAAGGCAACGAAGAAGGCGTCGGTAACCAGGCCGGCGCCAAAGAAGCCGGCGACGACCATGTCGCGGATGAAGCCGAAGACCCGGCTCAGCATCGTCGCCAGACCGACAACCCCCGCCGCCCTGGCAACCTTTTCGTTTTCCCTGCTTTTTTCCTGCGGCTGCGACATCAGCTCATATTTCGCACGTGATAACGGGTGCATGGTTTGGCGGAGAAAAAATATATGTTATCAACCTCGAAGAGAATCGTTGAGCATTGGCAACACCCTGAATAACAGTCTAATCACCCTGTTATGTCTTCTCCCATCAGGCGCTCTATATCCTCACGGCCGCAGCCGGTCACGGCAACAACCTTCCTCGTGGCGTTGTGTCCCGCGACAATGGTCACCTGGCCCTTCTTGATCCCGAGACCGGACGCCAGGAAGGCGATGATCTCCTCGTTCGCCCGCCCGTCCACGGGGGGCGCCGTCACCTTGATCTTCAAGGCGTCGCCGTGGATGCCGCAGATCCCGCACCGGGAGGAACGGGGCAGCGCCTTGACGTTCAGCAAAAAACCTTCCGGGGTTTCCCGAATCATCAGTGGAAGTAAACAGCCGCCTGGATCATCGTCTTGACGAGGAAAAACTGGAGGAAGTACACAATCAGGATGACGATGATGGGCGAGACGTCGATCCCCGAACCGCCGAAGGGCAGCCGGCGGCGAATGGGCGCCAGCACCGGCTCCGTGGCCCGGTATAGAAAATTTACTATAGGGTTGTATGGATCGGCATTGACCCACGAGATGACGGCCCGGAAGATGATTATCCAGACATAGACGCTCAGGACCAGATCGATGATCTTGGCGAGAGCGACGATAAAATTACCCATTACGAACATGGCGGCTTCCTCTTGTGGCGGCTCTACAGAGACCCGGCAAATTCCCGGATGTGCTGGTTGAATGCCTCGGGGTTTTCCATCATGACCAGATGTCCGGCATTTTCGATCAACGCCATCTGGGCGCCCGGGATATTATCCTTGAGATATTGGGAATGCTCCGACGGCATCATCTTGTCTTCCGTTCCGCAGACAACCAGCGTGGGGATCTTGATTTTCTTCACCTCTTCGGTCAGGTTCAAATCGTTGCAGGCCGAGAAATCACCTTGCATGGCCACCGGATTCGCCTTGGCAAAACCCGCCGAGAGGATCTTCGCGAACTTTTCCCGGTTCTGCTTGGCCAGGGAAAGCTTAGCCGCCATTTCGATGATGGGCAGCGGGTCTTCCAGGAGACCGGCGAGGATTGCCGGATTGACCCACATGGTAACCCCGCCACCGACGGGAACGACGCCCGCCGGCAGTTCCCCGTATTGAACGGCGAAGGATAGACTGATGGCGGCTCCCAGGGAGTGGCCGATGAGGATCGGTTTCTCGACCTCGAAACCGGCCAGGATCTTTCGCATCCATTCCACGTAGGCGCCGACGCTCCGCTCCCCCTTCCCCGCCGACTGCCCGTGTCCGGGCAGATCCACGGCCAGTACGTTGAAATCGTTTTTCAGGTCGCCGTACTGATAAGCCCAGTGGGTGTGATCTCCCCCGGAGCCATGAATGAAGACGAGATGGCGGATGCCGTCCCGCCATCGCTCGCCGCTTACCCACCCGGCGATCTGGATGCCGTCGATTTCCCTTTTCGCTATCATTTCCACCTCCTCAGCGTCTGACTATTTCGGGATGCCCGGCCCAAGCGCTGCTGCCACCGTGATGAAAAAGCCGGTTATGTTCCCCCGGCCGGCGCGGCCGTTTTTCCCAGACCCACCGGTGTACTTTTCGTAACACATCTTCCTTATCTTCCGCAACCGGGTATTTTTCCCATCAATCTATTGACACCGGAACAAAAAAAGGATTACAGATTCGTACGTTCATTATTCAATCAAGGGGGGAGACGTTATGTTGAAAGGGAAAAAAATCGGGGTGATCGGGGGCGGTAAAATGGGGGGGGCCCTCATCGGCGGCATCCTCGCCCATCATCTGGTTCCCGCGGAGGCGGTGATAGTTGCCGATGTGGATAAAGGACAGCGTGAGGAGCTGGAAAAAAATCACGCTGTAAAGACCACGGACGACAACCGACTGGCCGCCAAATCGGCTCAGATAATCATCCTGGCCGTGAAACCGCAGAACATGGCCGAGGTCCTGGCCGGCATCTCCGGGGTTGTGGACAAAAACAAGCTCGTCATTTCCATCGCCGCCGGCATTCCCATCCGGTTCATCTCTGAGCGACTCAAAGCGGGGGCGAGGATCATCCGCACCATGCCCAACACCCCCGCCCTGATCGGGGAAGGAATGGCCGCACTTGCTGCCGGAGCGGAAGCAACCGGGGAGGACATGGATACGGCCCTCCATATTTTCAACGCCGTGGGAAAAACCGTCGTCGTCAAGGAAGAGCAACTGGACGCGGTGACCGGCTTGAGCGGCAGCGGGCCCGCCTATGCCTTCATCATGATCGAGGCCCTCGCCGACGGCGGGGTGCATATGGGACTCAGTCGCGACACGGCCCTCACCCTGGCCGCCCAG
>JAKQIZ010000009.1 GCA_029561465.1 Deltaproteobacteria bacterium
GAAGCGAAGCTGGCCGCCTATGTGGGCGTGAAGCACGCCATCGCCTGCGCGTCCGGCACGGATGCCCTGCTCATGGCCCTGATGGCTCTCGACGTCGGCCCCGGCGACGCGGTTTTCACCACCCCCTTCACCTTCATCGCCACCGCCGAGGTGATCAGCCTCCTGGGTGCGACGCCGGTCTTTGTGGATATCGATCCCAAAACATACAACATCGATCCCGCCAAACTCGAAAAAGCCGTCTTGGCAATTAAAGCCGGCGACCCGTCGCGTCACCCCTTGCCGAAAATCGGGGCTGGCGCCCACGTTTACCGCAATGCCACGGCATCCAAGGCGGCATCCAAGGCGGGAGATATTTCCGCGGTTAATCCAACGATTACTCCCGCTCCCCGGGCGGGAGAGGTATGGGGTGAGGGGGTTCCCCTTCGCCCCCGCGCCGTCATCCCCGTCGATCTCTTCGGCCTGTGCGCCGATTACGAGGCCATCGATAAAATTGCGAGAGAAAACAATCTCTTCGTTATCGAAGACGCCGCCCAATGCTTCGGGGCGGAATACAGGGGCCGCCGCGCCTGCTCCTTCGGGGATGTGGCCTGCACGTCCTTTTTCCCCGCCAAGCCCCTGGGCTGCTACGGCGACGGGGGGATGTGCTTCACCGATGATGCCGCCCTGGCCGCCGCCCTGGACTCCATCCGGGTCCACGGCAAAGGCGCCCACAAATACGACAACGCCCGCATCGGCATCAATGGCCGCTTAGACACTCTCCAGGCGGCGATCCTCCTGGCCAAGTTCGCCATCTTCCCGGAGGAGGTCGAGCTACGCAATGCCGTCGCCTCCCGCTACACAGAACTTATTCAAAAAGATGGTGACGGATCGGCCGCCAGCGCCCCCGCCCCCGCCCTGGTGACGCCGCACGTCCCCGCGGACTACAAGAGCGTCTGGGCCCAGTACTCGCTCCTCGCGCACGACGAGGCGCACCGGACGGCGCTCATGGACAAACTCAAGGTAGCGGGCATCCCGACCGCGATCTATTACCCCAAGCCCCTGCACCGGCAGACGGCTTTCGCAACGCTCGGTTACGCGCCCGGCGCCTTCCCCGTCAGCGAGGATGCTGCCGGCCGGATCTTCAGCCTGCCCATGCACCCGTATCTTGAGAAAGAGGATCAAATAAAAATTGCGGATATCATTGGGCGCATGTAACCATGAACCATACTATGGCAGTGGATTTCATGAGCCGCAGCTTGATATCTATCATTATTTAAGACGGGCGGCTACGTCATAACGATAACGCGCCCGGATGCATCCCCCGAAATATATACTCGAAAGATGTCGGGAAGTGCGGAGTTTATTCGACTATAGTCGAAGCTGAAACCTTTGCAAGACTCCGTTCCCGCCTCCATGTTGTCATTCCCGCGAAAGCGGGAATCCAGTATTATCAATAAGTTCCTGGATTCCGGGTCAAGCCTGGAATGACAGAAAAGGGCATTTTTCAAAGGTTTCGAAGCTATGGATGATGTGAGGATCAATACTGCCGGTTTTGTCATCAGGGAAAAATATTTGAGCGCTATGGAAGCGTTCATTGATCAGCCCGTTGTGAAAGTGTTGAAAGGCATGCGCCGCGTGGGGAAAAGCGTCCTCATGAGGTTGCTGATCGGGAGATTGATTGACAAAGGCGTCCCTGGCGCCAACATCCTGTACATCAACAAGGAGTCCCTGGAATTTGACGCGCTGAAAGACTATCTTGATCTGTATCGTTATGCCCGTGATTACTTCCAAGGTGGCGGGGGCGTCGGCAAGAAGTACATCCTGATCGATGAAATCCAGGAAATCGCGAGCTGGGAAAGGGCGGTCGCCTCTTTTTTGGCGGATGGCCTGGGAGATGTCGTTATCTCCGGCTCCAATGCGCGGCTCCTGTCCTCGGAACTTGCCACGCTGATCAGTGGGCGGTACGTGGAAATCCCTGTTTATCCGCTCACGTTTCGCGAGTTTTTGACCTTTCGCCACCCCCGCACGCAAGAGAATATCGCCACAGCCACAGCCACGGCCACAGCCACGGATGCGCCCGGTCAGACAAATGCATCCGCATCCACAGCATCCACATCCACATCCACAGCCACGGACACGGATGCGGAATTCAGTAATTATCTGAAATACGGCGGCCTTCCCGGCATCCATCAGTTGCCCGTCGAAGACGAGGTCATCTTCATCTATCTGAATTCCATATTGAACACCGTCTTGTATAAGGATGTTATTACCAGGCATAAAATCAGGGATGCGTCGATCTTCGATATGCTGGTCAGGTACCTTTTCGACAATGTCGGCAACATTACGACGGCGAAAAAAATAGCGGATTATTTCAAATCACAACGCATCAGAACCTCTGTTGACACGATATTGAACTACATCAACTACATCGAAGCGAGTCTGCTGATCGACAAGGCGCCGCGATATGACATCAAGGGAAAGCGGCGCCTGGAATTTTCCGACAAGGTCTTCCTGAACGATATCGGGCTTCGTCATGGATTGATCGGGTATAGGGAAAGTGACATCAACGGGCTTCTGGAAAACGTCGTTTTCAAGGAACTGCAGGCCCGCGGGTATAAAATGTCCATAGGCGTCCTCGATCAAATGGAAATCGACTTTATCGCCGAAAAACAAAACGAAAAGAAATACATCCAGGTGTGTTACAGTTTGGGCGGAGAGGGGGCCGTCGCGAGGGAATTCGGCAATCTGGAGAAGATCAGGGATAACTATGAAAAGATCGTCATCTCTATGGACAGATTTTTCCCCGCCGGGAGAAACGGCGTCATGCACCGGTATATAACCGATTTCCTGCTGGAATGACGAAGTGCAAGTATTGGGGTCAGGTCTTGAAAATTAGCATTTTTCATCTCTGCCCGCCGGCCGTCCGCCGTCTGCCCCCGCAAAAACGCTAATTTTAAAGACCTGACCCCCCAAAGTTGCCAAAGTAGTTATTACAGGCGATGTCATGGCGGACGCCCTTCGCTTTGCCGCTCCCCCAAATTCCACTTGAAGCATAACACCATGTGTGATACATCTATGAAGGTCTCGTGAGAATCTTCAAAAACGCTTGGTTTATTCGTTTTTCGCGTGCTCAGAAGATCTCCGATGAAGGACTTCGCGAAGCCATTCTGCGGGCCGAGGCTGGTCAGGTTGATGCCGACCTGGGTGGGGGTGTGGTCAAACAGCGTATTGTCCGACCCGGACAAGGAAAGTCAAAGGGCTATCGAACGATCATTTTGCTCCGCAAAGGATTCAGGGCGTTTTTTGTGTACGGATTTGCCAAAAACGAGCGAGACAATATTCGTAAAGACGAGGAAGAGCAGTTCAAGAAGATGGCCGAGTATGTCTTGGGGCTTTCCGAAGTCCAATTGAACATCCTGATCGCAAACGGCCAGATGGAGGAGGTCGAAAGCAATGACGAAAAGGTATCGAAGTGAGGCATTCGCCGCGATCCATGAAACCATGGATGCGCTTCATGAGGTCGGCGCGATCGACAAGCAGACGATGCGCGAGTTCGATGAGGCTTGTCTGACCACGGTGCGCGTGCTCAGCCCAGAGGAAATCAAGAACATACGCCTGCGCGAGCGCATCTCCCAGCCGGTTTTTGCGCGTTATCTGAACGTCTCGAAAAATCTCGTTTCGGATTGGGAGCGAGGCGTCAAAAAACCCGGCGGTCCGGCCTTGCGGCTGCTAACAGTAGTAGGGGAAAAGGGACTGAAGGCGATTGCGTGAAATGCCATCATCTGTGTGTAGCGGGGTCAGGTCTTGAAAAATAGCATTTTTCAGCTCTGCCCGTCCGCCCGCCGGCCGCTGCCCCCGCAAAAACGCTAATTTTAAAGACCTGACCCCCAAAAGAAGGATTGACTCTACATGACTGAAAAACGCATCGCCGTGATCGGCGCGGGCTACTGGGGCAAGAACCTCGTCCGCAATTTCCATCAGCTCGGCGTCCTGAAGACCATCTGCGACGGCGCCGCGCCCATCCGGGCGGAGATGGCCGCCGCCTACCAAGATGCCGCCGTCACCGCGGACATGGCGGATATCCTGAACGATCCCGCGATCACCGGCGTCGTCATCGCCGCCCCGGCCGCCTGCCACTACGACATCGCCTCCCGCACCCTCGCTGCCGGCAAGCACGTCTTCGTGGAGAAACCCCTCTCCCTCACGTACACCGACGGCGAAGCCCTGGTCCGCCAGGCCGCGCAGGTCCGCAAGACCCTCTTCGTCGGTCACATCCTCCACTACCACGCCGCCGTTGTCCGCCTGAAGGAGATGATCCGCGCCGGGAAGATCGGCCGCCTCCAGTACATCTACTCCCGCCGCCTCTCCCTGGGGAAGATCCGCCGGGAGGAAAACATCCTCTGGTCCTTCGCCCCTCACGACATCTCTCTCATCCTGAGCCTCACCGGCGAGGAGCCCTGCTACGTCGATTCCGTGGGCAACAACTTCCTCCACGCCCGCATCCCCGACGTCACCATGACGAACCTCAAGTTTCCCTCGGGGATCGGCGCCCACATCTTCGTGAGCTGGCTGAACCCCTTCAAGGAACAAAAGCTGGTGGTCGTGGGCGGCAACGGCATGCTCGTCTTCGACGACACGGAGCCCGTCGAAAGGAAGCTGGTCCTCTATCCACACACGATCGATTGGCAGAACGGCCTCCCCGTTCCCAACAAGGCGGAGTGCCGGCCCATCGATTTGCAGGACATCTGGGAGGAACCCCTGAAGGCGGAATGCGAGGCGTTCCTCGCGGCCATCCGGAGCGGAGCGCCGCCGCTGACCTCCGGCGAAGAAGGCCTCCGGGTCCTCAAGATCCTGGAACTCAGCCAACAGTCGCTGGAACAAAAAGAAAGGGGGTTTGATTCTGTCATTCCCGAGAAAGCGGGAATCCATTCTTTTCAAGAGCTTCTGGATTCCCGCCAGAAAAATGCGGGAATGACAGAGGAAGGCGCGGGAATCCAGGAAGGAAACCGGCTGACGAAGGCCTATCCCGGCGTCTTCATCCACCCCACCGCCATCATCGATGACAACGTCGCCATCGGCAAAGGAACCAAAATCTGGCACTTCTCCCACATCCTTTCCGGATCCGCCATCGGCGAGAACTGCAACATCGGCCAGAACGTCGTCATCGGCCCGGACGCCGCCATCGGCGCCCGTTGCAAGATCCAGAACAACGTCAGCGTCTATAAAGGCGTCACCCTCGAAGACGGCGTCTTCTGCGGCCCGTCCATGGTCTTCACGAACATCTACAACCCCCGGGCCGAGATCGGCAAGATGGACCAGGTACGCCCCACCCTCGTCAAGCGCGGCGCCACCCTGGGGGCCAACTGCACCATCGTCTGCGGCCATACCATCGGCCGCTACGCCTTCATCGGCGCGGGCGCCGTCGTCACGAAGGACGTCCCCGACCACGCCCTCATGGCCGGCAACCCCGCCCGCCAAATCGGCTGGGTGTGCGAATGCGGCGAGCGTCTGCCCGCAGACCGGCAGTGCCCCTTATGTGGGAAAACGCTAATTTTAAAGACCTGACCCCCTAAGCCATGATGATAGATTGGATAAGAGAACAGGTCAAAAAAGGGAATTATCAGCTTAAAGTCCATGCAATAGAGAGGGCTTCTTTACGTGGTATTGACCCCTTGGATGTGAAAGAAGCCCTCCTGAGCGGCAAGATCATAGAGAATTATCCATGTGACGCCCGAGGTGAAAGTTGCCTGGTTTATGGCACAAATAAAGATGGGAAAGATATCCATGTCGTTTGTGGGATGGCTCATGATACGCTTTGGATAATAACCGTCTATGTGCCGGATTCCGAGGAATGGATTGGCGCTGTCGAGAGGAGGCGGAAGCAATGAAGTGCTTTGAATGCGGCGGTGAAATGCTTGAGATGCATGGTAGTGTAAGAATGACGAAAAATGATGGTTCTTTGATTATTTTCAAGGGCATTCCGCTCTATCAGTGCCGCCAATGCGGTGAACAGTACATCCCCGGCAAATGGGCGGAAAATATCGGGGGTATCATGAGGGATGAGCGACTCATTGTTCCGGATGAAATCATGTCTGTCCCGGTTATCGAATTGCATTGCTAA
>JAKQIZ010000013.1 GCA_029561465.1 Deltaproteobacteria bacterium
GCCGGGGTCGGCTTTACATAATGCCTTCATTATGCAAACTTACCCCTACGCCAAGCCCCACCCCGCCGCGCTCACGCGCGGCCGACCGTCCCGGGCATCGGCAACCCGCCCCGCGATCCTGGGTGCCGTGGTCCAGGTTCCACGGCTATCGCCGCTCCACCTGGCCCCCGTCACGGACGGCGCTGCGCGCCGTCCGCAGGTTCGCGGGCAACGCCCGCCTACGCGCCCTTACGGGCCGCTCCGGCCGGACGTTGGGGGCGGGTTGCCTCGTGGTGTCATCGTGGCTTTGTGGTAGTAGAGGCTTTTCCCGGTGCATCCCTGCCCGCACGCCCCCACCGCTACGCCTTCGGCTACGCTCCGGGGGCTCCCAGTCTATCTTAAACGAAAGTGCTACTTAGAGTGTGTAGACTTATAGTGTTCTTTGACGGTACCCTCGTTCCGTGAGGGCATATGGATGACTTCTTAATTTTTGGCCTGGAAATAAAGAGGCGACGCATTGAGTTAGGCCTCTCTCAAGAGGCTTTAGCACTGCTTTGTGATTTGCATCGTACATACGTTGGAAGCGTTGAAAGGGGCGAACGTAACGTTTCTCTCAAAAATATTATTTCCATTGCAACCGCTTTAAGATGCAATCCTAGCGATTTACTTGAATGTTTGAAAAAGGAATAATTCGAATGGAGATTTGTCACAAGGCTCTTCCAATAAGGTCAAAATACAAGGATATTTCGGCAAAATTTTGTTACCGAGAAAAAGGTCATAAAGGCTCTTGTGATGAGTTCCATTACTTGGCACACTTGGAAAAGAACTTTCCGAGGGTGGCCAATAAAATAAAACGAGATGCAACCAAAACCACTGGTGCCGCTTGGAAAAGCGAAGATGCTGGCCCAAATAGAATTGATCGTTGGGTGATGCTTCAAAACGATGACGTTTTGTTGCGCTATGGCCTAAAAATGCGCGAATTGAAACCAACGGTTGTGGCAAAGCTCCGAGAGAAGGCTGCTTCTTATGAAGATTGTATGGATGTTGCAGCAAAACTTACGTGGGTTGCTTATCAAATGCCAGATGCGCCTGCTTGTCCAGCCGAAATAAAAGATTACCTGGAAGCAAGGTTTGGTCGTTTCAATATATCAAGCGTGAGTTGCATCGTTTGTAGGGAGCCGATTAGTTTTTCACTCTTTGAAAACGCAAAAAGAGGGAAAGCTGACATTGAAACAGCCCATAGAAATCCTCGAACTCATAATGGTTCCAATGTGGGTTTTGCTCACCGAGAATGCAATATTGCTCAGGGCAACAAAACGTTAGACGAGCCCTAGCATATTCAGAAACAGTATAAATGCTATTTCATACAGTAAATATGCTTTCTGATACATAAAATACCGGCTTTTGTGCTGTTTTAAACTTACCATTCTTTGCAGAATATCTTGATTTACAGTCTAAATACCCTGTTTTAATGTATGAAATGGCCTTTTTTAGCGTGTTTTGCTAAAAAAGGCCATTTTTTCATCTACTTTGCACAACTCCAGGCCGTTCCGGAAACGCCCGCCCCATCCCGCGTTGACACCCCCGGCCCCCTGCGCTGACCACGCCGGCGGCTCTCCGCTACCGCGCCTCCGGCGAGGGGAACCAACCGCCTCCGGGCTCACCACCGGGAAAGTGCCTATCAGGGCATCCCTTTCCCAGCTCCACCGCCCATCGCATCCGGGTTGATGTCCGCCGTCACGCGGCCCGTCAAGGCTTCCCCCCCACGCCGCTTCGCGCCGCGGGTCCCCGCCTGGACGGACCGCGCGCCGGCAGACTGGTGAACGGTGCCGATGGGCGGCTCCGCCGGGGAAGGGAAAAGCGCCTGGTCCGTCAATCGCCGTCCAAAAAGCGGACGGCGATCATGGGGCCTGGTTGAACCGCCGTGATACCTAAGCGGCCTTCTTCACGAGCACATCCCGCAGAACTTCCGGCCGGGCCTGCGCCACAAGAAGCAGAGAGCGGGCCGCCCCGGTTGGCTGCCGGCGTCCCTGCTCCCAATCCTGCAAGGTCCGCAAACTAACCCCAAGCAGCCCGGCAAAGGCCGACTGGCTCAGGCCCATCTTTTCACGAATGGCCCGGATTTCCGCCAGTCCCTCGGCCGCGAACCGCCGCCCGCCGCCCTGTTTGATTTCCCGAAGGCCTTCCAGAATTTCCCTGCCGATGTCGCGCTTAGTCATCGTCAATCTCCTTCTTGATCTCTCTCAGAACATGCGCCGGTATGTTCGCCGCTTCGTTCTTGGCGTAGATGGTAAGCAACCAGATCTGGCCTTGGTGATCCCGCCAATAGTAGATCACTCGATACCCACCCGACTTCCCGCGTCCAGGTGCCGCCCATCGCAACTTTCGCAGCCCGCCGCTTCCCGAAACCACTTTCCCGGCATCCGACCGGGCGAGCAGCATCCATTGCAATGCCGAATACTCGTCATCCGAGAGATATTCCGAAATAAGCTTGCTGAAAAGCGATGTTTCGATGAATTCCATGCTCGAGTTAAATATACGGCAATGCCGTATATTTGTCAATCCTTTCCTTTTCGCCCATCCCCGGTTGGTAAGCGGATTTTCAGCGCATCAACAGCCTTTCGAAAGTTCAACGGCAAATCCGCCTCCATCGTAATCGACTCGCGCGTTCTTATTTTTTTCACTATATAATCTCAGACGCAATATATGGTGAACGTAACAATATATTGCCTATAATGCAATTAGTCAGTCACGACACCACCGTCTCCGGTACGATTCTGAGAAAATGCCAAATAGCGCCGCCTAAAATCCCATGCCCTGGGGGGAAACACCATAAAACGGTTTCGACGCCAAAATAGGCCGTTTCCGGCCCCGGAATCGGGTGTTTCGTACCCGGTTTCTCACGCCGCGTTTCTTCTCATCATTTCCGGGTGTACCAGTTTCACCCAGGCACGCTTTATCGGCCCCAACCCCTCGAGCGGATCCGGTTTCGATGCCGGCGGTTGCCATATTTGAACCTGTGGCGTCGGTCTATTCAGGATTTCCATGATCTCAGGTTCGGGCTTGTAAGCCAGGGAGTTGATTTTTTCCTCGATCGCGAGAGCAGAGCGCCGCGTATCTTCCAGATCGTGAGCCAGCTTCATGATGATCGTGTCCGTCCGATGCCGCTCCTCCGCCTGTTTCTCGAGAAGCTGCCGGATCATTTCCTGCTGGCTTATGATCATGGCCTGTTTTTCATCGATGCCCTTCTGGAGGGTTGCAACCAGATTGTCAACTATTGAAACCTCGGGCTGATGCTTGTTTCCGAATGCCTCTTCGAGGATCTCGACGCCCTTCGGCGTCAGCCAGGTCACTCCGTTTTCCTTTACCAACTCGGTTGCAACCCGGTCGCCGACCTTTGCCAATTTCTTGTAAACCGCTTGCGTTGAAACCCCTAGCTTTTTCGCTATGGTTGCGACTTTTTGGTTTTCCATGGTTGTCACCTCTTTGCAAAATGTTTGCAACTCATATCGGCAACGGGTGACAACTGTTTGACAATCTGGTTGCAACCCGGGTTTTTCCCATGTTTCCGTCAGCCTTCCTTGGAAGGGTGACAACCGGCGTTTCGCCGGCGTAACATTCGATCGAAAGGAAACCCGCATCATGTCCAGAAAAGACCCAATCCGCGCGATCGGCTATGTTCGCGTCAGCACCGAAGAACAGGCAACGTCCGGCCTTTCACTTGCCCACCAGAAAACCCGGATCGTCGCGTTTGCCAGAGCATCCGATTTCGACCTGGTTGAAGTTATCGAGGAATCGGGGAAAAGCGGAAAGAATCTCAAACGCCCGGGAATGACCCGGGCTCTCGAACTCCTCGAGGGTGGGGGAGCTCAGGCGCTGGTGGTCCTCAGCCTCGATCGCCTTACCCGGTCGGTCAAGGATCTCGGCCACCTCGTCGAATTTTTCGACCGCACCGAAACCGCCCTCGTCTCGGTCCAGGACTCCATCAACACTCTCACTGCCGCCGGCCGCCTGGTCTTGAATGTCCTCGGTTCGATTGCTCAGTGGGAGCGTGAAGCCATCGCTGAACGGACGGCCGCCGCCATGGCCGTCAAACGTCATCGCAAGGAAAAAACCGGCGGAACCGTGCCGTATGGCTATGACTCTGACGATGCCGGCCGCTTGTTGCCGAATCCTGAACAACAGACCGCGATCCGGCTTATGATGTCTTGGAGGCGAAAGGGGTTGTCTCTTCGGGAAATAGCTTCCCGCCTTGTTTCCCGTGGTTTTCAACCGAAGGTTGCAACCGGTTGGCACCCGCAGGTGGTGAGGGGAATCCTGGGCCGGGCATCTCGATTTTGAAATGACGTTCTTTTTTCTTCGAAAAAATAAACGAACGGACAGACGGTTTTTTTCGCGTCGCCCCGAACTGTCGAATGACCTCCCAAGTTTCGAAGTCACTAGTCGTAAGTCTCTCTAATATCTATCTAATATCTATCCGCCAAAATTTCACCCCTCCAAACGCTTTTCTGATGCCGATTTCCAAAAGTGCCACTGTTTTCAAACCTCAATACTTCTGTTTTCAAACCTCAATACTTCTGTTCTCAAACCTCAATACTTCTGTTTTCAAACCTCAATAGTGGTTGGGTGGTTGGTATTGATTTTTTCTAAGTGGCTAAACTCTCTCTGATATGGTATTTTTTGATCTTGAAAAAGATCAATATCGGGGGCACGGCATGACGACCGGGAAAGAGATGATTCGCCACAGCATCAACCTTCTCGAATACCCGTTGTGGTTCCAGGATGAAAAATTGGCTTCCGCCAGTGAAGACGGTTTCATCTGGAAAGATATTGAAGGTTATATTTACCGGTGCGGTTACAAGACCCCGGTAAAGACGGACGTAATCTTCCTTCTCTACCTCTTGCTCCAGAGCCAACAAGCCGATTACACCCAGGTGGTCACCATCAGCCGTTACCAGATCCTCCACAGTTGCGGCCTGAAGATGAATTCCAAGTCCTATGAGCGCCTGGCCGACAGCCTCGAGCGCTGGAAGATGGTTGGTATCAAGTTCTCCGGTTCTTTTTATGACGGAAAGGCTTATCAAACCATTAACTTCGGGGTGATCGACAGTTGGGAGATCGACAAGGTAACGAAAAATCTCAAAGTCTATTTCTCTCCGAAATTCATCGAAATGATGTTGGGAAAAGGGTTCTTCAAATATATCAACTTTTCCGAGTTCAAACAGCTCCATTCCCCGCTTGCTACGCGGCTTTACGAGATTCTATGCAAGTCTTTCCACGGTCGCGATATTTGGGAAATCGACGCCGTCAAACTGGCCGAGAAAATCCCGATGAAGGAGCGCTACCCCGCCCACATCATCCCCAAGATCCAGACGGCGGTAAGCCGGATCAACCAGTGTACGCAAACGACGTTTTCCATTACGCCGCGTCAAATCAGCCGGGGGCATACGATTCTAGCTTTTCAAAAAACCGAGCAATTGAAACCGGTTGCGATTGTCGATGCGATCGCTGAAAAAACGCTGATCGTCCCGGAAACGCCCGATGTGAAGGCCCTCATCGAACTCTTGCCGGAACCGCGACGGGCTCAGAAAACGATCTTGGAAATCGTCATCGGTTTTTACGAAATGCGCGGCGTTTCCTACGTGGAGCGCAACATCCGTTACACCAACAAGCACGCCGTCAAAAACTACCGGCATTATCTTCTGAAGGCCCTTCGAGCCGATTACGGCCTGTCCATGCAGGAGGACGAGGAAGCCCGGCGCCGAATTCAGGAAGAGCAGATCAAGAAAGCCGCGGTTGTTGCAACCCGACAGACCGAGGAACAGCGGCAGCGGCACTTGAGAGAGGAAGCCCAGAACCGCGCGCGTGCCTATATTGCCGGTCTTTCTCCCGAAGACCAGGCCGCCATGCACCGGGAAGCGCTGTCCACGATGGATGAAAAAGTCCGGAACATGGTCGATCGAAACGCCCCCGGTGCGAAAATAATGCTCGGCCTGGCCATGGAAAAGATCGCCGCTCGCCGCCTGGAAGAGACCGCGACGAACCGACAGCCCAGCCTCCCGACCCTCGAAACCGCCGCCTGAATCTTCTTCCGGTTGCCGAAACTGTTCTCAAACCTCAATACTCGCCGGCAGCCTTCCCCCTCGAACTATGACTTTTTTGGGGTCAAAACTATGACATTTATGGGCTTTCCCACTCCCCCCCGCCCGAAGCCGGGACAGCAGGTAGCGCGACCTCGGTCGGGTCCCCGTAACGGGGAACCCGAGCCTCCGGCCGCGCGCAAGAATCGGATTGCCTGTGTGGCTTCGACAACCGCCCGCCAGCTACGGACAAAGGGCGGCAAAGCGGCGGGTCGACCGGGGCGCAAGGGGCGCGCCAGGTGGGCCCCTCCCCGGCCCTCCCACCTGTCACGCCCCTTGCGAATGCCCCTTCCCGCCCAAACGCTTTTTAGGCGGACATTACCCCGCCAGCCTCTTCGCCTCCGGCACTCCCTCGCATCCCGAGCCGTAAACGGTCGGGCGCTCACTCGGCTTCCGCATAACAAGTTCATGCGGAAACTTGCGGGCTGGTCTGCAATTTGCGCAGCTCTCTGCCCTAACGCCCCAATACATATTGGCGGTTGTCCAGCCGGCAAAGCCGTCTGGCCACGTCTCATCATTACCCCTGGCAAGCTCCGAGGCGCAATGTAATACCTGGTTTCGCTGGCGCAAAACCAGGCACCGGGCAAACCGTTCGCGCAATTATCGCGCCGGCCTGCTGCCGCTAACTAGCTTGGCAAACACCGCTTGTTCTTGATAGAAACGAAAAGTAGTAGGCGCTATTCAGAGTAAACCGGCGGCTCTGTTCGGTGCGTCATCCAATTCGCCGGCATTGTTCAAGGAGAACCGATATGTCTGCATTGACTCCGTGGGACCCCTTCCGGGAACTGGATGAATTGCAAAACCGCCTGGCGACGATGTTGGGACGGCCCCCCCAGCGACAGGGCGCCCGTACCGGCAACGAAGCCATGACCACGGCGGACTGGGCACCAATGGTGGACATCAGCGAGGATGAGAACGCATTCCTCCTCAAGCTGGATCTGCCGGAGGTCCCCAAGGATGCCGTGCGCGTCAGCGCGGAAAACGGCGTGCTCACCATCAGCGGCGAGCGCAAACTGGAAAAAGAGGAGCAGGGCAAGAAGTTCCACCGCATCGAACGTGCGTATGGCCGCTTTGTGCGCAGCTTTGTCTTGCCTGACAACGTTGATCCGACCAAGGTGACGGCTTCCATGAAAGACGGCGTGCTGGAAGTGCGCCTTGTCAAGGCCGAGCAAGCCAAACCGAAACAGATTGAAATCTCAGTCAACTAACTTTAATTAGGAGCCCAAGATCATGAATATCAAACAGCCACTATACACCTTCTCCGCACTAGCCCTGGCGGTCGTCGTCGGACTGAGCGGACCGGCTCTGGCCCAATCAGCGGCAGGTTCTAGCCCAGGTGCTGCAGCACCCTCTGCCGCATCCAAGGCGGCGCAGCCACAGGTAGATGACAAGGCCGCCCAGGAAGCCGAAAAAAAGCGTGCCGAGCTCACTCAGGACGCCATCACGGCGCTCACCAAGACCCAGGACGTTGAGGAAGAACGGAATGATCGCCAGTGTCAGGGCGGGTGGCCGGATGGCGATGAAAAGGGCCTCGAGCAGCACCTGCAGACCGCCGATCGGCCCGGGGGCGAGGCCCGGGGCGGGAACGATCGGGGACGTGGTGGGTGTTGGGGTGGAGGAATTGGTCATGGCTGCACGTTCGGCCACTTTACCGTACGGCTTCGGGGGAACTCAAGCGACGCTCTTGACACGACCGGCGGACTCATGCTAATGAGTGATCACTCAATTACCTTAACCGAGTGAGCGCTCACTTTTATGAAGACTTCCACCGCCCCATCCTCACGGTCCGCTGCGAAGACCCTGAAGCCGTCCGTGAAACCATCGAAATCCGCAGGAGTCCGCACCCGCGACCCCATCGACAAACGCCGGAAGATCGTTGCCGCCGCGGTCAAGCTGTTCGCCCGGCAGGGCTTCGAACGGACCACGACCCGAGAGATCGCCCAGGCCGCCGGAGTGGCGGAAGGGACGATCTACGTCCACTTCGCCAGCAAAGGCGATATCCTGTTCGAATTCTTCCAGAGCCATGCGATCGCGCCCATCCTCACCATTCTCGAAGGGGCGGAGGGTCTCGACGACCGTGAATTGCTGCGGACCCTGCTTCGCAACCGCGTCGAGATGTTCGGCAAGATCAAGGATGTCGCCCGGGTGATGATCGGGGAAGCCATCTTCAATCCGAAGATCGCCGGCCTGCTCCGCCGCGAGTTGAACGAATGCCGGGAGCGGATCCGGAGCTTCATCGAAGAAGGCATCGAGGCCGGCCGCTTCCGGAAACTCGACCCCGATGCCGTGGCCCGCCTGATCATGAGCATGTTCTTCGGGACCTTCATCCTCTGGGGATTCATCGCCGGGGATTTCCCGAACCGCTTCACCCCTGATCAGGTCATCGAGACGGTCCCCGAGTTCCTTCTCGGAGGGCTTCTCATCGATGGCAAGCCCGCAGGTCGCCTGCACTGCGCCAAACCCCGGTTTGGCGCCGCCGGTCAGGCGAAAAATCGTCATCCTGACGCGCCTGACACGCCCGCCTCCCTGCGGGCAGTCCATGGCTGCAAGCGCCCACTTCCCACTTCCTGTGGATCGGGCTCCGGCGAGCGACCGCGACCTGCCCCTTCACCTCGCACCCGCAGCACAAGGAGGAAGTCATGAACATCCCTCTGTCCTCCCGGTTCCTGGTTTTGGGCCTTGGCCTCGGACTGTGCCTCGTCTCGCTGACGGAGCCTCTCACGGCCGAGGAGATAGCCTCTCCTTCCGAATCGGGGGCCATGGTCGGCCAGGTTGACCAGGGCCGTGAGGAAGGTCCCGGGGTCGAACTCACCCTGGAGCGGGCGATCGACCTGGCCGTGACCAACCACCCTCAGATCCGCGAAGCGGATGCCCGTCACCAGCAGGCCTCCGCGGGAAATCGCGACGCCCGGTCCCGCCTCGATTGGCAGGTGCGAGTGGAGGGGCGGCAGGTCCATCTCAATGAAGTTCCGGTCTTGTCCGGGTTCCCGTCCGCTCTTCGGATGCCGGCCATCGAGTTCGGGAAGAAGGATTCACGGGCGGCGGCGATCACGGCGCAGAAGGTCCTCTCCTCGGGGGGGAAGCTGGACGCCGGGGTCGATTCCACACGGATCTCGGCCGAAGGGCTGGGATTGGCGGCGAAGCGCTCGCGGCAGGTCGTGGCCTTCAACGCCGAACGGGAATTCCTGCAGCTCGTGCTTGCCCAGCGCGAGAGCGAGGTTGCGGGGCGTGCGCTCGAAACCGCGGAGGAATATCTCCGCGTGGCCCGGAGCCGACGTGAGGCACGATCGGCAGCGGAGTTCGATGTCCTGCGCGCCGAAGTCCAGGTGGAAGAAGCGCGTCAGGATCTCATCCGGTCCAAAGCCCTGATCGCCACCGCCAGGGCTGCTCTGGGACAGACACTGGCAGTGCCGGTCGAATCCTGGCATGCGACCGAGGACGGACTCCTCGCGACTGCTTCCCTGCCGGTGATCGATGAAGCGATCCGGATGGCGCTGGCCTGCCGCCCGGATTTCGCGGGGGCCCAGCGCGGGATCCTCGCTGCCCGGGCAACGGTGAAAGCCGCGCGGGGCGAACGTCGGCCGACTCTCGCCCTGGTTGCCGATTATCAGCAGAACGATCCCGAGACCACCACCCAGATCAACCGCTGGTCGGCCGGTATCGTGGCGGGGTTCCCGGTGTTCGACGGGGGCCATGGCCGCGCTGCCGTCGATGGCGCCAAAGCCGGGGTGGTCCAGCAGGAAGCGTCTCGCGAAGCCTTGCGCAACCAGATCGAGCGTGAGGTCCGTCAGGCCCATGCCCGGGTCGAGTCTTCCCTGAATCAGGTCGGTGTCGCCGCCAAGAGATTGGGGCTTGCCGAAGAGATGCTGCGCATCGCCCACGTCCGCTATTCAACCGGGATTTCCACGGTCACCGAGGTCGCCGATGCCCAGACCAGCGTGACCCGCGCCCGCCAGGGCCATGTCCGAGCGCTTTCCGACCTTCGCGTCGCCGAAGCCGAATTGCGCCTCGCCATGGGGAGTTTCAGCAGGGAGTCGAAGCAATGAGTCTCATCAACCGCGCCATGCCCACCCGCAGCCCGTTTCGCCACGCCATCCTCCATCACCCCCTTTTCCGTCGCCCCAGGATTCGTGGCCATATCGCCGGGTTTTCCCTGGTGGGCTTCCTCCTTCTTCTGGCCGTGGTCCTGGGAGTGCCGACCCTCGTCGGGAACGGGGGAAGCGCCAGGGCCGAGGCCGTGCAGGCGGTCGTTCCCCTTGCCGGGAACGGGGTCATCGAAGCCACCGAGGTGGAGGTGACCACCAAGGCTTCCGGAAGAATCGCCTCGATGAGCGTCCGGGTCGGGGAGACCGTGACCGCCGGCAGGCTCATCGCGGTTCTCGAAGCCGAGGACTATCTCGGACAACTCGAACAGGCCGAAGCCGGTTTGAGATTGGCCGAAGCCAGGCTGGCCGAACTGACCAACGGCACCCGCCCCGAAGAAGTCCGGCGGGCCAGGGCCCAGTTCGCCGCCGCCCAGCAGGGATTGCAGCAGGCCCAGGCCCGAAGCAGCCTCGTTCGCGAAGGGCCGCGGGCCGAGCAGATCGCCCAGTTGCGTGCCTCTCTCGCTCAGGCGCAGGCCACGCTTGCCGACGCCAAGCGGGAACTCGACCGCGCCGAGCGGTTGGAGCGCGACGGGGCGGCTCCCGGGCAACAGGCCGATCAGGCCCGAACCCGGCACGATGTCGCCAAAGCCCAGGTTTCCGCGGCGTCCCAGCGGCTGGCGGAGGCCGAGGCCGGCGCCCGCGGCCAGGAGCGGCTCGAAGCCCAGGCCGGCGTTCAGTTCGCCCAGGCGCAGCTCGATGCGGCAAGTGCGGCTCTCGATCTCGCACTGATCGGTCCGCGCCGGGAAGCGATCGATGCCGCCCGCGCCCAGGTCGATCTTTCCAAAGCCCAGGTTCGGACCGCCCGCGCGCTGGTCGAGTTCACCCGGGTTCGATCGCCCATCGACGGGCGGGTCACCGAGCGGAATCTCGAGACCGGCGAGTTCGTCTCCCCCGGGGCGCCGATCGTCCAGGTTGCCGATCTGGCCACGGTCTGGATGAAGGTCTACATCCCCGCCACCGAGGTGGGACGGGTGAAATTCGGCCAGAAGGCCCAGGTGGTCTGTGACGCCCTTCCCGAGAAGGTTTTCGCCGGTGAGGTCGTCGAGATTTCCGACAAGCCCGAGTTCACCCCCAAAAACGTCCAGACCCGCGACGAGCGGACCAAGCAGATCTTCTGGGTGAAAATCGAGATCCCCAACGGGAACGGCGACCTCAAACCGGGGATGCCGGGCGAGGCGACGATCCTGGTGCAATGACATCGCGAGATTGCTGACGGGCGCTTCGCGTGTGGATGGCGTCCAGAGCGTGATCTGGATGGGCGCAGGTTCGAGGGGTGGATACTGACATGAATCCGCAAAACAACGGGATCATCGTTCGGGGCCTGGAGAAAGGCTTTCCAGGCGTGAAGGCCGTGGCCGGAATCGATCTCGAAATCGGCTCCGGCGAGATCTTCGGCCTGGTTGGACCGGACGGGGCCGGCAAGACCACCACCCTGCGCATGCTGTGCGGCATTCTCGACATCGACGCCGGCGAGGCCCGGGTTGGCGGCATTCCGGTCCGCGAGAATCCTGAAGGGGTGAAAGCCCTGGCCGGATACATGTCCCAGCGGTTCAGCCTGTACGGCGATCTGACGGTGGCCGAGAACATCTATTTCTTCGCCAACCTCTTCCATGTCCCGGCCGACGAGCGGGTCCGCCGCGAACAGCAGCTGCTCGAGGCCAGCCGCATGACCCCGTTCCGCGACCGTCTGGCCCGCAATCTCTCGGGCGGGATGAAACAGAAGCTGGCCCTCAGCTGCGCGCTGATCCATCGTCCCCGCATCCTGTTCCTCGATGAGCCGACCACCGGGGTCGACCCGGTCTCCCGCCGCGACTTCTGGAAGATCCTCTATTCGCTGGTTCGCGAGGGGATGACCCTCGTCGTCTCGACGCCCTACATGGACGAGGCGGAACGGTGCAATCGCATCGCCTTCATGCACAAGGGCCGCATCCTGCGCTGTGCTTCGCCCCGCGAGTTGAAGCAGGGAATCCCGGGGGACCTGATCGAAGTCCAGGCCGATGGAATCCACGGTCTCGACCGGCGAATGCTCGAGGTCTCGGGAGTCACCGGGGTCCAGAAATTTGGAAGTCGTCTCCATGTCCGGGTTGCCGCCGCGGCGACGGGAATGCCGCGCATCGCCGAGCGGATGCGGGCGGAAGGGATTGCGGAACCGGCCATGCGCCTGATCCACCCGAGTCTCGAGGATGTCTTCATCGATCTCGTCGAGGGTGCGGGAACGGCTCGCGAAAACACCGGGGCCGGCGAAGGAGTCAGGCAATGAGTCAGGTCCGTGGTTCCACAACAGGCTCCGCAAACGGTCCGGCAACGGGGCCGACATCCGGCCCGATAGCCGGCCCGACACATGGCCAGGGGCGGCCGGTCGCGGTCGAGGTCGATCGCCTGGTCAAGCGGTTCGGGGATTTCACCGCGGTCAACGACGTGAGCTTCTCGGTTCGCCGCGGAGAGATCTTCGGATTTCTCGGGCCGAACGGCGCCGGCAAATCCACCACGATCCGGATGCTCTGCGGCTTGCTGGGACCGACCTCCGGCACCGGGCGGGTCGGTGGGTTCGACATCACCACCGAGTCCGAGTCGATCAAGGAGAACATCGGCTACATGAGCCAACGGTTCTCGCTCTACGACGAACTCACCGTCGAGGAGAACATCGACCTCTACGCCGACATCTACGGCGTCCCCTACGATCGGCTCGAGCGGCGGAAACAGGAAGTGTGGGAGTTGACCCGTCTCGGCGATCGACGCCGCAGCATCACCGCCGATCTTCCCCTCGGACTGAAACAGCGGCTGTCCCTGGGATGCGCCGTGATCCACGAGCCGCCGATCCTGTTCCTCGACGAGCCCACCTCCGGGGTCGATCCGATCTCGCGGCGCGGGTTCTGGGACCTCATCTATCAGATGGCCGCGCGCGGAACCACGGTCTTCGTCACGACCCACGTCATGGATGAGGCGGAACATTGCGATCGCCTGGCGATGATCTATCGCGGGTCCCTGATCGCCCTCGGCAGCCCGACCGAGATGAAGGAACGTCATTCGCACGGGATCCTGCTCGAGATCGAGATCGAGTCGCTGATGGATGCGCTGGCGGCACTCGAACGCGAGCCCGTCATCCGCGAACTCGCTGTGTTCGGAGCCACCCTGCATGCCCACGTCACCGACGAAGCAGCCGCCCGCACCGCGATCGATCGCGCTCTCGCCGGGCAGGGGGCGATGGTCACCAGGATTTCCCCGACCCTCGAAGACGTCTTCGTCTCGCTGATCGAGCAGGCCGACCGCCCGGCCTCGCCCGCGAAGGAGGCCTGATATGTGGCTGCGACTGGCGATGATTGCCTGGAAGGAATTCAAACAGATCGGCCGTGACCGGCGGATGCTCGGGGTCACCATCGTCCTGCCGGTCTTCATGGTCCTGCTCTACGGCTACGGGATCAACCTCGACGTCAAGCATGTGCGGATCGCGATCCTCGATCAGGACCGCTCGGCCGCCTCCCGTCGGGTGATCGAGGCGTTCGGCAATTCCGAGTATTTCAACGTGGTAACGTTTCTCGAATCGACGCGTGAGATCGATCCGGTGATCCTCGGCGATGTGGCCAAGGGGGTTCTGGTGATCCCCCACCGCTATGGTCGCGATCTCGCCCGCCGCCGCTCGGTGGCGGTCCAGTTCGTCATCGACGGAGCCGACAGCACCACGGCCAACACGACGTTGGGGTATATCACCGGCCTGCTCGGGCAGCTGTCGAACGAGGCGGGGCTCGAAACCGTCAGGCGGGCGGGAGTGCGGCGCAAGGAACTGTTGCCGATCGAGAACCGGTTCCGCAACTGGTACAACCCCGAACTGCGCAGCGCCAACTTCATCATTCCCGGGTTGATCGCCGTCGTCCTGATGATGCTTTCCGCCCTGCTGACCTCGGTGACGATCGTCCGCGAGAAGGAGCGGGGAACCTTCGAAAGCCTGATCGGGACCCCGGTCACCGCGTTCGAATTGGTACTCGGCAAGCTCCTTCCCTACATCGTGATCTCGTATGGGGATGTCGTGCTGATCCTGATCACCAGCCAGGTCTTCTTCGCCGTCCCGTTCCGCGGCAGCCTCGGGGTGCTCTTCCTGTTGAGCGGGGTCTTCCTCGTCTGCGCCCTCGGCATCGGCCTGCTGATCTCCTCGCGGGCCCCGACCCAGCAGATCGCCAACATGGCGGCGATGGTCGGAACCCAGCTCCCCGCCGTGCTCCTGTCGGGATTCATGTTCCCGATCACCAGCATGCCCGAGGCTCTGCAGTGGGTGCCGCAACTGATTCCCGCCTCGCATTTCATCGTCATCCTGCGAGGCCTGTTCCTCAAGGGAAGCGGGCTCGCCGCGCTGGCCGCCCCGACCGCCGCCCTGGTCCTCTTCGGTTCACTCGTGCTGATCGCCAGCGCGCGCAGCTTCCGGAAGAAACTGTGAGGTCGCCATGAACATCCGCGCCAGCCTCCGCCGCATCAGCCGCCTCGTCCGCAAGGAACTCACCCTGACCGTGCGCGACCCCAAGATGATCGGCCTGATCTTCTTCGTGCCGGTCTTCGAGCTGTTCATCTTCGGCTACCTGGCGACCACCGACATCAACCACATCCAGACCGCCCTCCTCGACGAGGACCGGACGGTCGCCAGTCGCGGCTTCGCCGAGCGGCTCACCGGATGCGGCTATTTCCGGATCATCGCCCTCCTCGAAGGGGACGCGGAGGCCGGCGCTCCGCTCGAATCCGGGAAGGCCCAGGTCGTGGTCCGGATTCCGCGCGGGTTCGGCGATGATCTCCAGCGTGGGCGGACGGCGCGGATCCAGACGTTGTTCGACGGCACCGACTCGATGTCGGCGGGGATCATCAACTCCTATGTGAACGGCATCGTGCAGTCGTATGGGCTCGAGTTCGCCCAACCGAAACTGGACAAACTCCGGCGCGCGGTCAACGGGATTCCTGCGCTCGAACCCCGACCGCGGGTCTGGTTCAATCCCGAGCTGCGGAGCGTCGTCTTCATGGTGCCGGGAGTGCTGTGCCTGATCCTGTTCCTCGGCTGCATGATCGAGACCGCTCTCGGCATCGTCAAGGAGAAGGAGCTCGGGACCCTCGAACAGATCATCGTCACCCCGATCCGCCCGTGGGAATTCATCGTCTCGAAGACGCTTCCCTACTTCTTCACCGGGTATATCACCGCGACCCTGGTCCTGGCGCTGGCGATCGGCTGGTTCAAGGTGGTCCCGGTCGGCAGTCTGCCGTTGCTGTTCGCCCTGATGGGGGTGTTCCTCATCACCACTCTCGGGCTTGGGATCTTCGTCTCGACGATCTCGGACACCCAGCAGGAGGCGGTCATAACCTCGTTCTTCTTCCTCTTCCCGATGATCATGCTGTCGGGGCTGATCTTCCCGATCGACAACATGCCCGCGCCGATGCAGGCCCTCACCCGGGTGATCCCCCTTCGCTATTTCCTGGAGATCGTGCGCGGGGTCTATCTCAAGGGGGTGGGCTTCTCGATGGTCTGGAAGCAGACCGCCATCCTGGTTGCCTTCGGCGTCGGCATCCTGTTCGCGAGTGCCCGACGGTTCTCGAAACGCCTCGACTGAACTTGGGCTGCCTGATTTCCCCCTACAACCCGATCACGAAGGCTCCCGGGTGATGGAAATCGGCTTCGGGGGCGGGGTGGCTTACGGCCCAATAGCTTGGGGTGCCATCGGTGCCCAGGAGGACCGTGGCCACCGCCAGTCGCCAGCGGAGAGGGCCTTCGTTGCTGGTTCCCCCGGTGTTGGTGGATTTCGTCGCCGTTTCTGAAGATTGCTCCCGGCCCGGTTTATCCGCACCTCCGGCGTCTGCCGGTTCCGGGGCGGGCAGACGCGAAAGATCGACCGTCAGGCCAACCTGCACCCCCCTGGCTGATCTCGAGACCTCGAAGGGAAGGCTGGAAAACGCGGCTTCGTCGCACATGCCCTGCCGATATCCGGTGAACCGGAAGGCGTTCCAGTGGCCGGCCGGAGAGAGGTTGAACTCGTGGTATCCCTGTCCGTCGCCCCTGGCCAGAAAGAACTCGAAACAGGTGGCGTTCCACAAGCCGTGGCGGCGCTCCCTGACTGCATCGACCCCTGGGAGGACGATCCCGGAGAGATCGCCGGATAA
>JAKQIZ010000032.1 GCA_029561465.1 Deltaproteobacteria bacterium
GCTGAAGCGCCGGAACGCCAAACGGGGCATCGTTTCCATGTGCATCGGCGGCGGCATGGGTGCCGCGGCTATCTACGAGATGCTGTAAAAGAAGTTTTCTAACGTCTACCCCCTCCTTAAAGGCCCTCCTCAGCAATGGGGGGGGCCTTCCTCCCCTCCATCCTCGTTTTGGCCCGACCCTTGAACAGGGGCGGAAGAATTTGACTTTTTAGAAGATTATCAATTATTAGATCCGTATCGTAAAATACGTCCGTTTTATATCCGGATATGACCGTGCCTAACGGTGGTGACGGCGGTATCGCCTCGGGTCGGCGTCCGTCCGGGGAACAGGGGAAAGATTATGAAAATCAAAGCGGGTTTTGTTCAATTCAATCCGGAGTTTGGCGTCGTTGAGGAGAATCTCTCCCGGGCCTGGGCGCTCTTGGCGGCGGTGGACGCCCAGCTCGTCGTCCTGCCGGAGCTCTTCAATACCGGATATTTGATTGCCTCCCGGGAGGAAGCCTGGAGCCTGGGGGAGGAAATCCCCCGGGGCCGGACAACAGTTGCCCTGAGCGAAATGGCCCGGGAGAAGAATCTACACATAGTGGCGGGTCTTATCGAGAAGAGCGACGACAAGCTCTACAACGCCGCGGTCCTCATTTCTCCCGGAGGCTACATGGCCAAATACCGGAAGCTCCATCTCTTCAACGAGGAGAAGCTGTGGTTCGCGCCGGGAGACCTGGGTTTTGCCGTCCACGATCTCGACATCGGCAGGATCGGCATCATGATCTGTTTCGACTGGTTCTTCCCGGAATCCATGCGGGTCCTGGCCTTGCAGGGCGCGGACGTGGTCTGCCATCCCGCCAATCTGGTGTTGCCTTTTTGCCAGGATGCCATGATAACCAGGTGCCTGGAAAACCGCGTCTATGCCATCACCGCCAATCGCACCGGGACGGAAACGAGGGCTGGCAAGAGCTTCCGCTACACCGGCAGGAGTCAGATAACCGCTCCGGGGGCGCAGGTGCTTTGTCAGGCGGACGCCGGGACGGAAGAGATCGGGACGGCGGAGCTGGATCTGGCGGTGGTCAGGGATAAAAAGATCAATGCCTACAATGATCTGTTCTCTGACCGCCGGACCGGGCATTACGTCGAGATCCTGTCCTCCTGATTGTCGTGGTGGGGAGTGGGGGCGCCGGGACTGATCTCACCAGCATGGATTTATCGGGGTCACGTAAGAGTCGAGGATGATGGTGCGGTGTCCCCGGCCCGGTTCCGGATTGACCGTGCGTAGGGTCAGGGTCACCTGGATGTGGCGGATTTGTGAGCGCGCGGCGACGGGGGCGGCAAGGATGTTGCCTTCACTGTCGTAGTAGGTGAAGCGAAGCGCCTGGACATGGTCCGCTATGGTCTGGTATCCATCACCGGCGGCGGCTTTGCGTCCCAGGAGTTGGATCCCCTCCCGGCTGAAAAGGCCGTACGTCACGGCTTTAGCTTCTTGCCGGGCGTGGCTGTCGTCCCCGCCGGCGAGGATGAATTGGACGCTGTCGGCGTTTGCCGCCAGGAAGGCGCCGGGCGGGGAAGTGGCGCTTCTGGTGGGACGGTGGCCCGCCATGCGTATTTCCCTGACCATTCTATCCATGGCCGTTCTCGCCCTCTGCTGCATTGCCGCCTCCTGATCTTGATTGTTGATGTCATCGTAACGCATATTTAAGGCCCTTTAAATGCTTGTGATTGTCAAATTAGATTCATTATCCCGAAATAGTCAATGGAAATAATCAGTTGAAGTGTGATACAGATCACCTTCACTGCGTGAGATAGGTCACATATCGTAGGCCGAGATTTTTCTTTCCCCCGGAAACAAATACGAAATTTGACATTTTTCTGTCATCCCCGCGCAAACACGAAGCAAGTATTGCGTGCCCAATATTAAGATCCAAAGAGTTGAATGCGAAAGTTAATTTTCATTTCTTCATTGTGGAAAAAGAAATATTCTGTCATAAGGAAAACATAGCTATAAGAGATGAAAGGTGACAGGCAAATATGTCCCTGGTTACGCTGTTGAGACGAATGCCACTTTTCGAAGGCCTTGCCCGTGAGGAGATGGAAGCCCTGGCCGCGCTCCTGCGGCGGCGCTCCGTCAGGAAGGGAGACGTGATTTTTCGCAAGGGCGATGAGGGGACAAACCTTTACGTCATCCTCCGGGGATCCGTAAGGATCACGGTGCCCACGGCGCTGGGCGATGAGATTGCCGTGGCCGTCATGAAGGACGGCGAATTTTTCGGCGATATGGCCCTGTTGGACGGCATGCCCCGTTCGGCATCGGCGTCGGCCGGGGAAGAAACACAGTTGGCGATCCTGGAGCGCGGCGATTTCCTGAAGTTCCTGGCCAAACGCGATCATGCGATACAGGCGATCCTCATGGCCCTTTCCTGGCGCCTGCGCAAGACCGATGACCTCATCTCCGAAATATGTTTTTCCTATCTCTTGCAGCGTCTGGCAAAGCGGATCATAGATCTAGTAGGTGACGATTCCGGCGAGGGGCGGCAGGGTTCCGAAACGCAAATCAATATGACCCAGAAGGAGCTCTCCGAGATGTTGGGCGTTTCCCGGGAGAGCGTCAACAAAGAGCTCAAGGTCCTCCGCGACAAGGGGATCGTTCGGACGAAGCGGGGAAAGATCATCGTTTCCGATCTGGAGCACCTCAAGAAAAGGGCGCGGTAAGGCGATCTCAAGATCAGGCGATCAGGCGCCATCCGGGGATGGGAGTGGTGAGGGAAACAAAAAGGTCAACTATGCCCCGAGGATCGAGTCCCCAGGACGCACGGGCGAAAAGCAGCTCCACCGGGGCGGTGTAAGCGGACAACCGCTCCGGTGGGCGGTGCAGGCGGAAACTTTACGGCGGGGCCGCACAGGTGGGAATAGACTTATCCGGGGGCGCGGAAGATCTTTTCGTGGGGCCGGAAATTTTTCTTGAAAACGCCGGGCCGTTGGTTTATAGAGGGGTCACATGGGCGGTTAACTCAGCGGGAGAGTGCTACCTTCACACGGTAGAAGTCACTGGTTCAATCCCAGTACCGCCTACCATTTGACGATTCAGCAAGCATCAATGCAGACCAATATGGACAAAAAACCCGTGAAAATTCACGGGTTTTTTATTGTCCGCCGTTCAGTAAAGATCAAAGACGATCAATAAAAGTTGACTGAAGCCACGATTTTTAGGTATAGAAATCGCCCAAAGTTACTCCTACAGCCGATATTTTGGAATAACTTACTCCTACGAACATAAGGAGAGCCTCTATGCCCAGAATGGTCG
>JAKQIZ010000005.1 GCA_029561465.1 Deltaproteobacteria bacterium
GCTATCGCCTCCCTCCTCTTCTTCTACCTCGGCTTCAAGATCGACCAGTACTTCGGGACGGCCCCCAACTTCATGTTCGGGATGTTCTTCCTGGCCCTCTTCCTCTCCATCGGTCGTCTCTATCAGGAGGCCTGGCTGAAACGGAAAGAGGTGTGACGGGAGCATCAATACCTCAAAGACGCGTCTGGTGAAGACCCGTCTCCAAGACAAACAAAGCCCGCTGATGAAACCGGTTCGTCAGCGGGCTTTTTGTTTATTGCAGGGCTTCCGCCGCTATCTTCAAGAGAAATTCTTGAAATCCCTTATCGTGCTCGATGGAAAAGGACTCCTCGAAGCCCCTGTCGGAGTTGTCGAGGAAGAAGCGCTTGGTTTTTTCCAGGGCCAGTTGTGGGGCCGCCATTATTTTACCGGCGATTTCCCGGGCTCGCGCCAGTAATCTATCCACTGCGACCAGTTCGTTGACCAGACCAATGCGATACGCCTCGGCGCCGTCGATGATCCTTCCGGAGAGGCACAGTTCCCGGGCCAGTCCAGCGCCGATGAGCCACTTCAGGGGAGTGAACAGGGTGGGGGAGCCGAACTTGATCTCCGGATGGCCGAAGCAGGCTTCAGGGCTGCAGATGCGGATGTCGCAAAGCTTGACGAGGTCAAAACCGCCCGCCAGGGCGGGACCGTTGACGGCGGCGATGGTCGGCTTGGGGAAATACCAGATATCCCGGTGATAGGCGGACGAGGTCTGATAGAGATCGTGGATCAGGGCGGGTTTCTTGAATTCACTGAGATCGAAGCCGGCGGTAAAGGCGTTGCCGGCCCCGGTCAGAACCAGGACCCGGACGGCCGGATCGGCTTTCCAGGCCTTCAGGCAGGAAGATATCTCCCGGCGCATTTGGATGGAGACCGCATTGCGCTTGTCGGGACGATTGAGGGTCAGGATAGCGAGGCCCTCGTTGTTTAGGTCGGTTAGAATGGTTTCAAAAGGCATTGCTTCTACCTCCTCCAAAGGGGCAAAAAATAACGCCCCCGCCTCGCTGGGGAGGGGTGGGGGCGATATGTCATTGTCTTCCGGTAGTCTCCATCAGGTAATCGCTGTGGCGGTCGGTCTGATGGAGATCCTCCCCTTGCTCCGCCCGCTGTTCCCGTTGCGGGGGGAAGGGCGGGGATGGTATAGGGTTGTTGGTTACTTCAATTTACTCAGGATGTCCCGAGCGATGATGACGCGCTGGATCTGGTTCGTCCCTTCATAAATCGAGGTGATCCGGACGTCCCGGGCGTGGCGTTCCACTGGGAATTCCTTCGTGTACCCGTAACCGCCGAGGATCTGGATGGCGTTGTAGCAGGCCCGTTCTCCCGCTTCCGTGGCGTAATACTTGGCCATCGAGGCCTCACGGGCGAAGAAGCGCCCGCACTCTTTCTGGTAGGCCGCATTCATGAGGAGCAGGCGGGCCGCCTCCAGTTCCGTATAGGACTCGGCGATCATCCACTGGATGGCCTGGAAGTTACTGATGGACTGATCGAACTGTTTCCGCTCGACGGCGTACTTGGCGGCGTATTCGATGGCCGCCAAGCCGCAGCCCAGGCCCAGGGAGCCAATGCCGATCCGTCCGCCTGCCAGCTCGCCCACGGCGGTGCGGAAGCCGTCGTTCGGCTTGCCCATCATGGCGGTTTTGGGAATTCGGCAGTCTTCGAAGAGCAACTCGTTGGTTGCCGACGCATGCTGTCCCATCTTATGCTCCGCCCGGCCTACGGTGAAGCCCGGAAGGCCGTTTTCTACGAGGAAGCAACTGATGCCCTTGCCCTTGGGGGCGGCCTTGTCCGTAACGGCCCAGACGACAAACACCCCGGCGTATTCGGCGCTGGTGATGAAGATCTTGCTGCCGTTCAAGACCCATTCGTTGCCGTCCAAGACGGCGGAGCAGCGCATCCCCGCAGGGTCCGAACCCGCTGTCGTCTCCGTGAGGCCGAACCCGCCGGCATAGTACTCTCCGGAGCAGATCTTCGGAATGTAGGCCCTTTTCTGCTCTTCCGAGCCGATGGCCTGGATGACCTCGCAGACCATATTGCTCACGGAACAGGTAACGGCCGTAGAGGCGCAGGCCCGGGCGATTTCCGTGATGGCGAGACTGAAGGCCACCGCCCCCGCCTCCGAACCACCGTATTCCGATTTGACGGCGATACCCATCAGACCCAGCTCGGCCAGTTTTCTCAGGTTCTTCAGGAAGGTTTCACGGTCTCCCTCCTCATCTAGTTTTGCGGCCACTGGTTCCAATTCCGACTTGGCAAAATTCCGGGCCGTATCCTGAATCATCTTTTGGTCTTCCGTTAAATCTAAATTCATTGCGTCTTTTCCCCTTCCTGTATGATGATTATTGACGCCGCTTGTTCGGAAAACAGGCGGGTAATTTCCCAATTATTGTCGGTGTAGGTAAAAAAGAGGGGAAGCAAGCTTCCCCTCTTTTTCGTCATGTGTCGTTAGCCTTTGTCGATAATGGCCTGAATGTCAGGCGTGTAAGGAGTTTTTGCCGGCAGAAAGATCAACTCCGGATCCACGAATTCGCGGAGGACGAAGAGCTCCTGATAGGTCGGACGAGGTGTTTCGCCTTTTACCAGGGAAACGTTGAGGTCAAAGCCGCAATTTTCCTTAACCTGCTCCACCGTCACGCCGGGATGGTGAGTTTCCAAATAGATCTCACCCTTGTCGTCGAAGCGATAGACGCCCATGTTGGTCACGACGCCGCAGGGGCCGGAATCCGCGTAAGGCGTACCTTTCCATACCTCTTTTTTCGGTTTCCACTCGTTGGTCTTGAAATCCCAGCACCACCAGCCCGGGGTGGTGGTGTAGTCGTTCCTCTCGACGAAGCGGCGTTTTTCCTGGAGGATGATGTAGGCCACGCGCTTGGACAATGTTCCGATGTCGGAGTTGCCGCCCGATCCGGTGAACCGGTGGGAAGGATTGAAGTAATCACCGATGGAGGTGACGTTGACGCCGCCGTACTTGTCGATGGCCGCGCCGCCGAGGAAGCCCAGAGACACGTAACCCTGCTGGAGGTAATACCCGAAGGTATCCACGAGACCGCCCAGCGTCGAGCTCATGTTGGCTGCCCGCTGGTCGCAGACGGACATGGGGACGTGCATGGTCTTGCCGTCGCAGATGCCGGATTCATAGATCAGCAGCGCATTGGGAGCGGTGGTGAAGTTGGCCGTCATGATGCCCACCATGGGCAGACCGGTGCCGGCGAAGACGATGTCGTCGTTGCGGACCTCGTGGGCGATGGCGATGGCCATAAGTTCCGGCAGGATGAATTCCCCTACGTTTGCCGGCGTATTGGGAATCTGATCGATAAGATCCATCAATTGTTCCATTGATTTTGCCATATTAATTCTCCCCCCTTTCTCTTAATAACCGCTGCGGGCCACGGACAAGGGCATCTTCATCCGGGGTGCGGGTTTCTTGCCTCTCAGCATGCGGGTGCTGTATCCGGTGCTTTCCGCCTTCAAAGAGAGAAGCTTTTGTGCCCCCAACTTGATTAGAAAATCTTCCCAGGAGGCCGGCCCGAATATCCATTCATCCAGCCATTTCTTCAGATCGTCGGTATTTCGGGAAGCGGCGTCCATACCTCTCATAAAGGGTACATCATAATCGTAGTAGTATGGTACCGAGCTCGGGAAGGCACCCCAGGGGCATTCCACGATAGCGTCAACAACAAAGTAGGGGATCTGGTTTGCTTCGGGATATTTTCTCATCTCTGCTTCGGGGACGATTTCCTCGGCGATGATAACGACCTTTTCACAGGCAAAGGAGAGTTCCTTGTCGATGGTGCCGACACCGCGCCAAGTCGCCGTGCCCTTGTCACCGGCCTGGGATACATGGATGACCGCCAGATCCGGACGGGCGGCGGGCAGAAGGACGCACTCGCCGTCACCCCAGAAGGGTTCGGTCATCTGGATAAATTTCTTCAAGGGGATATTGGCCACCTTGCCATCTCGCTTGCCGGCCTTCCCCAAGGCATCGTATTTCTCGCTGTAAAGGTCTGATCCCAGGGGCGCATAGTAGGGAATGAAGGGGGCGCCGATGGCGCCGGCGAGGAACCGCATGGCCATAGCGCCATGAGAGTAATCCTCGAGGATGATCTTGCCTTCTTTATAGTTCCGGTTAAGATTGACGTCGAGCTTACCCGCCATTTCGCCCCAGCCCATCCAGTCCGTTTCATAGACGCTAATGGCGTTAACGGCATTAAGAAGCCAGGTGCAGCAACTGCCGTGTCTGTCGATACAATGAATATCTTTGACCCCCTGCCGGACCATTTCCCAGGCGAAGGCCATCGGATTTCTGTTGAAACCGGTAAAACCACTGAATGCTACTTGAATTCCGCTTTGTGCGTATTTCTTGACCGCTTCGGAAAGGGTCAAGATTTCAGCGGTTTTTGACTTCCCACGAATTCTTGCCATAACTACCTCCTTTTATTGTTGATTAACCCCCTACACAAATAAAGAAAAAAATAAAAAATCCCCCTTTCGTTTCACCTCCTTTCATCAAAGAATCCAAAACCTGTTGGACAATCTATTAACTTATGGTGATACTTAAAATATATATAATCAAATACTTTTGGAAGATTTGCGAACTTGCCAGTGAACCTAAGAAGCAGTTATTTTATATTGAATCCCGCTTAAAGAGTCAAGGGAAAAATACATAAATTTTGCATTTTTCCCGTAAAGATTATTAAAGTTGTTTTCGTTCCTGCCCCTGGTCCTCATCAGGGACCATTTCCGCCGCCAGTTGCCCGAGAAAATCGCCGGGGATTTCGTCGCGGATATCCGGGAGTTGCTTTTCCACCGTTTCGCAGTAGGCGTGGATGAAGCCTTCATAAAGGGCGATGAGATAAGATAGGCCGCCGTCGGGGTTTCCCTGGCAGATTTCCTCCTGCATGGTCGCGATGATGAATTCATCCTCCGCAAGCTGTAGAGAAGATTTCTTGAGGATATGGAGATATTGAAATGGATCGGCCAGATTCAGCTCCTGCAGGTGACTCAACTGGAAAAAAACAAGATAGCAGTATCTGGCCCGCTCGAGAATTTCCGCTTCCGAGAGCATTTATTCCCGTCCTTACAAAAAATGATAGAGTCGTTCCCCAACGCGGGTGGGGTCGAATCCATAAACCTCCATCCCGGGGATGATGACCCGGGCGGTAGGAATCTGGATTTCATCTCGCGTCAGGTTAATCACGATTACCTGGGACAGGCCGTGTTCCCGGAGCCGCGCAGAGACGGAAAGGATGTCCGCGAGGATGTCGTCGCTGTAGCCGATGGCTAGTTCAGAGAGGCTTTTAGTCGGCGGATCGTCCCCCAGGACATCTCCGGCGAAGGCCTCGAACAAATACAACGGTCTGGCTTCGATGAGCCGGCCGACGCCGTGCTGCTGAAAGAGGAGTCCCCGGGTGGTGGCCACTTCCATAAGCGCCCGGGACGCCGCCGCCTTCGGATCGAGATGGGCTCCGAATCCCTCCATGGGCATGAGCATGTCGATGGCAAGATCATGAGCCTTGGCAGTGATGACGGGGATGCCGAGATCCAGGGTGTAGTCCATCAGGGCAACATCGATTTCCGCATCCCGTAATTTCCCGGCGATGGATAAAAGAAAGTCGTTCTCCGGTACGTCTTCGATGGATACCGATTCCGCGGCCAGGCGGCCGAATTTTACAATACTCCAGGCATCGCGCTCTATCACCTCCAATAGCCCGTGCAATACCGCCTCCTCCATGGTGTTGCCGGCGGCGACGCCGTTGGTGTGGGTGGCCATCAGTTCCGGATCGTCGAGACCAAAGGGGTGGTAAACGCTGCAAGCGGGAACGAGTATGGCTTCTCCGGAGTCGAGATCGAAGCCTTCCACCCAGTGATAGCTTACGTCCTCGCGAAAATCGTTGAATTTGGGCAGGATCAGCCTTTCGGGATGGAGGACTCGACAACCGGCGGAAAGTTCCCGGAAACTCCCCTTGATCAACCGGTTTCGGTCGCAATCCCGATACTCCGAGGAGTAGCGCTCAATGGCCTCCATGGTAAGTGATACCTGGGCCTGGACCCTGGTCAGTCCCTTGCCGGTATGGTAGGTCCGCGATGCGTCGGGACGGATTCGGGAACAGGTGAAGACGGGCAGACCGATTCGGTCCCCCGCCGTGGCGTCCCGGAAGTCTTCCATCCCCAGGGCCTCCTTCATGGTGGCGATAAAGGCCAGCGTTTCTTCCGGGGTGCGGGAGCGGTGGGTATCCAGGATGTACTTTTTGGGACAGGACCGGAGCTGAAAGGGACGACTGTTCATAATGAATATAAATCCCTTCGCGGTGTTGGCGGGGCGTAGCCGCTTGTTTGTTTATTTTGACGCACGATTTGGTAAGGGCCGTGATTTCCGCGGTGAGCGGCACGAAAATCCTTTCCTATTAGATGGTATAATTGACCCGGTACTTTCTGTCAACAGGGAAAAAGACCCGCGGAATCACGGCCCGTGGGAAAACGAAGCTTGACGACATCGTAAAAAGTCCATGCCTCTGGATCTTTTTACTTCGTCGTCTCCATTATAACTATTTACGCATTCATCAAGCTTGAAATTCATCAATCGCTGCTGGCCGTGGCTGCTCTCGCGGCGCCTGGTCCGGAATTCCTTGCCCGGGATGCCTGTCAATCCCTCCGGTTTATCCAGTTCTCCATGCGGGCGGCTTCCGCCGTCCACGCGTGGGAGCCACGCAGGGCGAGAAAAGCGGTAAAAAGCCGATCCATGACCGCCACGGCCTTTTCGATGAGGAAAATTCTCTCCAGCAGACGCCCTTCCGCCGCGATCTCCCCGTTTTCTCCGAATTCCTCGGCCGGGGCGGGAACTTTCATGGATTGAAACTGGAACAGATCGGCCTTGAAGGTAAATTCCCATTCCGCGGCATCTATTTCCAAAGAAAGGCGGGCCGCACGGATTTTTTTTCCCTGCCGGAGGGCCTCCTTACCTTCTAAAAGAGAGGCATGCTGCCCCTGACAAACCACCGATTCCGCGTAGTCTCCCTGGCCCGATTCCAGGACCAGACGACGGACAAACAGCAGCATGATCTCCTCATCCCCGCCGAGATCGATGCGGCCGTTGCGCTCTTCGCTCTTGAACCACAGCCAGGTCAGAAACTCCCTGCCCGGTTCCCGGGTGAGAAAATCGGCCGGTTCGTTACCATCAGAAAGAGCGGCCGGGAGCGCGTCCACCCAGGGCGTGTATAGGGACAACCCCATGGAAAAGGTCTCGCGAAAGAAATCCTGGAATTCCTGGAGCACCTTTTCCCCATGGCCGGCAAACCAGATCATCCCTTCGGAGAGGTTCCAACAGCAATCGAACAGGGAAGGTATCGGCAGGGTCTGTTTGAGCAGTTCCTGATGAACTGCTCCGTGGAGGGCCTCCTTTTCCTCCCGGTACAGTTTTTTCCCGCCCCGTTCTCCCCGCAGACGCTGTTCCGCCTCCAGGACCCGCAGCCGCAGCAGGGCGCCGGGAACCTTCTTCCGGTCGATGCGCAGGGAAAAGACCCGGTAGTCACCCAGGGTATGACTGCCGTATTTGAAATCGTTGTCGAGGATGTCCTGAAGGACGGTCCATCCCTGCGACTTATCATCGTTTTCCGGGAAGAAATCACGAAAGGCGAATGCCTTGACGCGGTCGGCAAAGGCGATGGAAAAATCGGGTGGGAGGGGATCGGCAACGCGAAGGCGCGTAAAGGTCAGAGTTCCTTTTTTCAGGCTCATGGACGGTTTCCTTTCTTGAATCTATGAGGGTTATATTCCCCGAAGCTTGCTTTGTTCCTCGGGTTTTAGATACCCCGAAGCTTGCTGCGGGGTAGTTCACTGGCGTAGAGCCTTATATACGACCGGATCGATATTTGCAATCCGGAGCGGGGAAAAAAGGACCATCAATTGCTCATCGATGTACTCCCGGAACTGTCAAACTATAGGACTCTCCTGACACAGCCGGGGGTTTGTTCAGGATAATTGCGGATGATCGCCCACCCGGTGCAGCAAAGACGGACAACTACAGATTGTCGCCGCGGCCGTTGTGACGGTCCGGCGATTCATTCGGCACTGGAGGACGGATTGCGATTATCCGTTGCGGGCGGAGTGCGCCCATCGATCGGAGCGGGAGTGAGGTAAAAACCCCTCCCGCCCCTTCATGATCAGTCATTCCGGAGCATGTCGTGGCCGGCGTCGAAGGCCTGGAGATTGATGTCCCGTTGGCCGGGGGGGAGGCGCCGGGCGATGGCTTCCTGAAAATCCTCCCGCTGGAAGGGGACAATGTTCAGGCGTCCCAGGGCGCCGAGCATGACGATGTTCAGCAGGATGGGATTTCCCAGGGCCACCGCCCGGGCCGTGGCGTCGATGAAGTATGCCGCCAGGAAGAGACGGCGGACCGCTGCTTTTAGCTCCTCAAGAGGGGGGTAATCCAAATCTCCCTTGATCACTCCCACGGGATAGATGGGATGGGTATTGGTCAAAAAGACCGTGTCGGGGTTGCCGTAGCCCGCAACGACACGTACGGCTTCCACCGGTTCCAGGGAAACGACGACGTCCGCCCGTCCCCGGGGGATCTGGGGGCTGCTTACGGCCTTCCTCGAGACCCGCAGGTGGCTCATGACCGATCCGCCCCGCTGCGAGGCCCCGAAGGTCTCGCCGATGGTGACCAGATATCCTTTTTCCGCCAGCATGCCGCCCAGGAGGCGGGAGGCCAGCACGTTTCCCTGGCCGCCCACCCCGGTGATGATGATGTTGTAAGGATCTTTTGCAAGTTGCATGTCGGACATGATCAGGCTATCTCCTTTCTGACGATGGCCCCGGCGGGGCAGATGTCGGCGCAGACTCCGCAGCCGACGCAGATGATGTCGTCGATGCGGCTGACCTTTTTCTCCCGGTCCCAGACCAGGCCCGGACAGCCGAAGATCCTGGTGCAGAGGCGGTTACAGCCGCAGTCCTCCCCGCGGCAACGCGATTCGTCCACAACCATCTCGTACTTCTTCTTGCCCCGCCGCTCCGGGCTCAGGGCGCAGGCCTGGCGGAGAATCAAGACCTTGGCCCCTTCAGCGTATTCCAGCAGATGGTTGAGCTTCCGCCGGGTCTTTTCTAGGTCGAAGGGGTCGCACACCTCCACCTTGGCCCCCATGGCCCGGCAGAGCTTTTCCATATCCAGCGCCGGGGCCGGATCGCCCAGGACGTTGGCCGGGGAACCCGGATGGGGCTGGAAGCCCGTCATGGCCGTGCCCCGATTGTCCAGTAGAACCATGGTGATGGGTGACCGCTGATGGATGGCGTTGGCCAGGGCGGGCATCGCTGCATGGAAGAAGGTGGAGTCGCCGCAGACGGACAGGACGGGTTGATCCATGCCGAAGTGCTTGAGCTTGCCAAAGCCGCTGGCAATGCCGCTGCCCGATCCCATGGCGTGGAGGGTCTTGACGGTGCTGAAGCCAGCGGGGAGGGTGCCCATGACATAGCAGCCGATGTCGCCGCAGACGAATCCCCGACGGCCGTCCAGTTCCAGGGCGTTATGGATGGACCAGTAGGAGGCCCGATGGGGGCAGCCGGGACAGAATGTCATCCCCCGGGGCGGGGCGTAGCGAACCGCCAGATCCTTTAGCTTTCCGGAAAATTCATCGGTCAGGGGCTCATAGGGGATTGACAGCAGCGCCGCCAGGGCGTTGATGACGAGGTCGGGATTGAGCTCCCCCACGGCGGGCAGATGGCCCGATTTCTTGCCGTAGAACGTCTTGACGCCGATCTCGGCGGCCGTTTCGGCGGCGATGATCTTGACATGGTCCTCCAGGGTGGGGGCCACTTCCTCCACGAAGAGGATGCGCGCTGCCCGGGCGAGATGTCCGGTCAGGAGCCGCCGGGGCAGGGGCCAGGTCGTCGCCAGTTTGAGGATGCCAACCCGTTCTTCCAGGCCCAGAATCGCCACCGCCTCCCGGCTGTAAAGGGAGCAGACGCTGCTCGTGATGATGATCAGTTCCGGATTCTCCGGTCCCGTGTAGGTATTGAAGGGACAGGTCTCAAAGATCTCCGCCGCCTTTTTCAGCTTTTCCAGTTGCGGTCCGTGCTGCAGCTCCGGAGCGGCTAGGATCATGCTGATTACCGGTCCGGTGTCGGGATCGAGGAGCAGCCCGTTGTAGTGGAAGACCGCCTGGGCGGCGGTGTCCGGCAAGGGTCCGAAGCGGACGTTGCCGCTAGCATGGGACATCCGGGTGACGCTACGGACCATGACGATGTTCCGGATCTGTTCGGAGAGCGCGAAGGCCCAGGGAATGATGTCCTTCGCCTCCTGAAAGCCTCCCGGTTCCAGCAGCGGGATCTCCAGGAGCCGGGCAAAGAGCCGCGATTCCCCCTCGTTGACGCTGGAGAGGGCGCCGGGATCGTCACAGGATACAAGGATCATTCCCCCCCGGGTGCCGGAACTGGCCAGATGGAGGAGAAAATCGGAGGCCACATTGACGCCGTTCTGCTTCATGACGCAGAGGGAGCGCAAGCCGGCGAATGATCCCGCCGCCGCCACCTCCACGGCCACTTTTTCGTTGGTGGACCATTCCACATACAGATTGCGTTCTTTGGCCACTTTCGAAAAGCTCTCGATGATCTCCGACGAGGGGGTGCCGGGATAACCGGCGGCGATGTTGACGCCGGCCTCCAGGGCGCCCCGGACGATGGCCTCGTTGCCCATGAGGAGATGCTGGATATTTTGTCCTTCCTCAATCAGATAAGACATGACGCCTCCTTGACTTGCCGCGAATGACCGCTTTTCTGCCGCTCCTCCCCCACAGGATGCGGGGATGTCGGGACCTCAGGGGTATTCTCCATAATTTGCCTTATAATTTCCTCTTTCAGGCGGAGGCAGGCCGCGCCTTCCTCTCCGTTGAGCCTTCCCGTTTCGAGACAACGGCGGACACCGCGCTGCTTCTTGTTGGCCGCCGCCCACTGTAGATGCGCCCGATTCTCCGCCGGCATGTCCTCCCGGATCAGATAACCGTCCTTTTCCGCCTCCCGGACGATTTTCTCGCCCCGGGCCGTGCGGACGATGAGGGTGTTGCGGTCCGGCCGGCCTTCGAGGACCCCTACGGAGACATCGGCGAATTCGGCCGTCATGTCGATGCAGTACCCGCAGCCCGCCGGGACCAGCGGCCTGATCTCGTCGAGGGGAAACTCTTTCTTCCCGTCCCGGAGGTAAACCTCCAGGACCGCCGCCGGGGGCGGGGGGATATCGACCTTGACGATGTCCCGCAAGGGGAGCCGGGCGGCAAGGAAGGCTTCGAACTGCCGGAAATCTAGGGCCCAGGTGCAGAACAGGCCGATCACCAGCGCCGCGGGATCCTGAAAAGACGGACGGTCCAAGGGGTTCATCCGCATCTGAGCCACGGCGGCGGCCTGGCACGGCGTGGCCACGATTCCCAGATTGTCGTAGCCGGCCGCGATGGCCCGGTTTAGGGCGGACAGGGTAGGGGCGGCGGCGTATTTGGACAGGCTGCTGCCGAAGACCGCCGCCGGTCTGGTTGCCAGGCGGGGGACGGGAAGGAGACCTTCGCGTCCCGTGAGGATGGCTCCCCGGATGCGTTTGGTCCGAAGGGCGTAATAGGCGAGGGCGGTAACTGTTCCCCCGGCCTGAAAGGGCTGTTTTTTTAACCGGTCGCCGGCCCGGGAGATGTGGATGCTCCGATGGATTCCCAGGGGATCGCCGTTATAGGGCGCGGCAAAGAGAAAGCGGCAAAGGGTGTCCGCATCAACCTCCACCTTGGGGCAGTGGGCGAAGCAGCGCCCCTCTTCCCGGTTGCAGGGGAACAGTTGCGCCGTTCTTCCCCGGTGGGAGCGAAAGTAGGGACAGAGATCGATACAGGCGCCGCAGCCGATGCACAATCCCGTCTGGAGGACCTGTTGGTTGAGTTTTTCGGAACCGAATTTATTCATCGTTGCTCCTCGCTCCTTGTTTTGCATTTATAGATCCAGCCGGTTAACCGGCCGGACTTCGCTTCCGCGATTCGGTCCCCCGATTAACGCCGCCCGCGCCATTTATCATCGCTGTTCTTTGACTGCCGGTATCAGCTCATTATCGCTCAAGGCCAGCTCCAAATTTCCGCAGCCTGCCGCTTCAATCCATAGAGAGTGGGAAATCAGTCCGTAGGCCTTAAAGACGTGGATCAGGCAAAGACCGGGAGTGCTCCCCTGTCTTTCGATCTGCGCTGTTTCCCAGTAGAGATGGATGCTGAGGTCACTGTTTACCACGGCATTGTGGAATAGCTTTATCTCCGTCAATCCACCCGCTTGATTAATGTCGGCCAGATGTTCCGTCAACCGCCGGAGGAGTGATTCCTGGATGTTTTCAGCCACTCGCAGCTTGATTATTTCCATCCACTTCATCATTGTTGCCTCCGGTCTCCTTGTCATAAATTATAGCATAGGGTGTGCCAAGAGATAAAATAAATAAAATCTTATATATCCATGATGCATGAAGAATTATTGCGAATAATCGCAAAATAGATTGCGACATATCGCAAGGTTTGTGTTAAACTGCGAGATATAGCAAAAGGAGGAGACGCCTGATGATCGATGAAAATGAATTCTTTCGCCAGTTGACCATGCGGATCTGCAGCTCGCTGGATATCGAGACGGCAATGCGCCGGTCCCTGGATTATTTTTCCCAGGTAATGCCGGTGGACCGGATTTACCTGCACCTCTATGAAAAGAGGATCGGCGCGGTGCAGACGATTGCCGAGGTGACGCCCTTCGCCAGCAAGACCCTCGACAAAGTGACGCCTTTGGACCCAGAGGGACGCGCCAGTCTGGAGCAGCCAGGGGTGCCGAATGTCCGCATCGTCAAACGTCCCGAAACCGATCCGGTGGTGAAGAAACTGGCGGCCTCCCTTAACATGCCGCAATCTTCATCGCTCCTTATGCGTTTGGTAATCGAAGGAGAACGCCTGGGAACACTGGCGCTGATGGCGGACGGCTTCGACCGCTATACGGAAGAACACGCCCGCCTCCTGGCGCTGTTGAACGAGCCCTTTGCCCTGGCCCTGTCCAATGCCCTCACCCATCAGGAGGTGCTCCGCCTCAAAGACCGGCTGACGGATGACAACCGCTATCTGCGCCAGGAGCTGTTCAGCATGTCCACCGGCGAGATCATCGGCACGGATTTCGGGTTGAAGGAGGTCATGGAAATGATCCGAAAGGTGGCGCCGCTGGAAAGCCCCGTGCTGCTCCTGGGAGAAACCGGGGTAGGCAAGGGGGTCATGGCCGGGGCAATTCACCGTCTTTCCACCCGGAGCAAGGGACCTTTCATTACCGTTAACAGCGGCGCAATTCCGGAAACGCTCATCGACAGCGAGCTGTTTGGTCACGAGAAGGGGGCCTTTACCGGTGCCATCGAGACCAAGCGGGGACGTTTTGAAAGAAGCCATCAGGGGACGATCTTTCTGGATGAAATCGGTGAACTGCCCCTCCCGGCGCAGATCAGGATGCTGCGGGTCCTCCAGGAAAAGGTCATCGAACGGGTGGGCGGTTCCAAATCCATCCCCTTGGACATCCGCATCATTGCCGCGACCCACCGCAACCTGACGGGAATGGTCCGGGACGGACGGTTCCGGGAGGACCTGTGGTTTCGCATCAATGTCTTCCCCATCCGTATCCCGCCGCTCCGGGAGCGAAAAGGCGATATTCCGTCGCTGGCCTTCTATTTCATCAACAAGAAGACCCGGGAGTTGAAGTTGACGGCGGTTCCTGAACTGGGGCCGGGGGCGGTGGAACGCCTGATGAATTATCACTGGCCGGGAAACGTCCGGGAGTTGGAGAATGTCGTCGAAAGGGAGATGATCCTGACCCAGGAGGGACCGCTTAAGTTTCTCAATCTTTCGGGGCCGGCGGTGGGAGACGGACCGGCACAGCAATCCCCCCGCCTGCCGGTGGCCGAGCCCCGCCGTCTCGATGACGTCAGCGCTCGGCATATCGAACAGATCTTGACGGCAACCGGCGGCATTGTCCATGGCCCCCGGGGGGCGGCGGCCCTGCTGGGAATCAATCCCAGCACCCTCCGCAGCCGGATGAAGAAACTCGGCATCCCCTACGGCAGGAAAAGACGCCCTTGAGCATCTGGGACCACCATGGCGTCATCGCTGCAATTTCGGCCCGGAGCTTTCCGATCTGCACCGGGGGAGGCATCGGAGACGATCGGGTTGATCTCTGCCCACAATTCAAACGGGGATTGTCTGTCAGGCGATGAACAGGTCTTTGGTGGCGAAAAAGGGATCGGTGGTCATGTTGATCCCCAGGCGGCGAAGACCAGCCTCGTCCCCCGGTGTGGGGATGTGGGTCATGTGGGCCTCGCAGTTCTTGAGATCTTTGAGCTTCTCCAGAGCCAACTGGGCGGCGGGATTGGTGGCCGCGCTGATGCTCAGGGCGATGAGGGTCTCCTCAAGATCGAGACTGACGGATTTTTCCTCGAGGATGTCCGTCTTGAGGGTCTTGATGGAATCGGTGATGTGGGGGGGTAGAAGCTTGATCTTGTCGGGGATCCCCGCCAGATGTTTGATGGCATGGATGACCATGCTGGAGGCGGCGTGGAGGAGGGGCGAGTTGCCCCCGTTGATGATGGCGCCGTCCTTCAATTCCAGGGCGGCGCCGCAGAAGATGCCCGCGTCTCCTTTTTCCCGTTCCTGGGCCTGGTGGGCGGCATTCCGGGCGGAAACAACCACGAAGCGACGCTCTTCCGGCATAAGCTTGAAATCCTTCATGAACAGCTCCACCCGTTGGACGGTTTCCCGGTCGGCAAAGCCCATGACATACTCGCACCGGTAACGGAAGTAGCGACGGATGATCTCCATCTCGGCCGCTTCCCGGGTGATGGGGTCGTTGACGATGGCGAAACCGGCGCGGTTCACCCCCATGTCGGTGGGGGAACGGTAAAAGGAAGGTTCGCCGGTGATCTTTTCCAGGATGCGCCGGAGGATGGGAAATACCTCCACGTCCCGGTTGTAGTTGACCGCCGCCTCGCCGTAGGCCTCGAGGTGGAAGGGGTCGATGAGATTGAAGTCCCTGATGTCGGCGGTTGCCGCCTCATAGGCCACGTTCACCGGATGTTTCAGGGGCAGGTTCCAGATAGGGAATGTCTCGAACTTGGCGTATCCCGATTTCAGCCCCCGCTTGTAATCGTGATAGAGCTGGGAGAGGCAGGTGGCCATCTTGCCGCTCCCCGGGCCAGGGCCGGTGACGATGACCAGGGGCTTGTCCGTGGGGATGCAGGCATTGGCGCCGTAGCCCTCGTCACTGACGATGATTTCCACATCCATGGGATAGCCTTTGGTGAAGCGGTGGGTGAATACGGCGATACCCCGTCGTTCCAGTTTGTTTCGGAACTGGATGGCTGCCGGCTGGCCGTCGAAACGGGTGATCACCACGCCGAGAACGGGGATGTCCCAACTGCGCAAATCGTCAATGAGCTTCAGGGCGTCGGCATCGTAGGTGATGCCGAAATCGGCCCGGATTTTCTTTCTTTCGATGTCCCCGGCGTAGATGCACAGCAGGACGTCGGCCTGATCCTTCAGCTCCCTGAGAAGACGCATCTTCACGTTGGGATCGTAGCCGGGCAGGACCCGGGCGGCGTGATAGTCGTAGAGAAGCTTGCCGCCGAATTCGAGGTAGAGCTTGTTTTGGAACCGCGCGACGCGCTTCAGGATCTCCGCCGTCTGTTCCCGGATGTACTTTTCGTTGTCAAATCCCGGCGGCCCGTTCATTTGCCGACTCCTTGCCTTATCCTTGCTGATTTTGCCGAAAGCGCCGCCTTGACTATCCTTTTTTCCTCCGCTTGTAAAGACTTACTATGTATTTGAAGCAACATCACGTAATATGGCAATTAACGTCGGGCGATGCGCCCGAGGATTCAGAAAAGAGTCCTCGGGAGTCCCCCGCGTTTACCCGGAGGCGACCGCGGCCTCGGTTTCTCTGGCCAGATCGGCAAGGGCCGGGGCGATGGCGACGGGATAAGGCGGCGCCGCGGCCAGGCGGCGAAAATGAGCAGGCAGGGCTTTGAGTTGGTGTTGCGCGGAGGCCGCGATGGCGTTAAGATCCAGCGGGTCTTCGATACGTCCTCCCGCAGCCATGACCTGCTTCAGCAGGGGAGTCCCCGGGGCGGAGTCCGCGGCGATGGTAAGTAAATCACCCGCCATGATCCCGTTTTCCATCCGGCGATAGATCTGTTTGGCCCCGGGGAGGGTGACCTTGCCCGGGGATTTCTTCAATCGGGGCTTGCCTTCGTAGGACATGAGCTTATAGGCGCATTCCAGATAAGGGACATCGGCGGAGGTATCCAATTTCGTGCCCACGCCAAAACCATCTATGGGCGCCCCCCGGCCAAGCAGATCCCGGATGCTGAACTCGTCCATGTTGCCGCTGACAAAGATCTTGATTTTGGGAAAGCCCCCGCGGTCTAAAATGTTCCGGACCGCTTTTGACAGGGTAAGGATATCACCGCTGTCCAGGCGGACGGCGTTGACCCGGATCCCCTCCCGGGTCAGAAGGGACGCGGCGGTTACGGCCCGAGCGGCACCGGTGAGGGTGTCGTAGGTGTCGATGAGCAGGGTGGTATTGCCGGGGTTGCTCCGGCAAAAATTGATGAAGGCGTCGAGCTCGCTATGGTGGGCCTGGATAAAGGAGTGGGCCATGGTTCCGTTGCCCGGGATGCCCAGCAACGGCTCGGCGATGACGGTCGAGGTTCCCCTGAAGCCGGCGATATAAGATGCCCGGGCGGCCAAAAGACCCGCCTCGGCGCCGTGAGCCCGCCGGAGTCCGAAATCGACAAGTATGGCCCGATCGTCGGCGGCGAGGAAGCAGCGGGCCGCCTTGCTGGCGATGAGGATTTCGTACTGGAGGATGTTGATCAGCCGCGTCTCGATGAATTGCGCCATCGGCAGCGGGGCGACGATGCGTACCACCGGTTCCTGGGCGAAAAATACCGTTCCTTCCGGTAGGGCGTAAACATCCCCGGAAAAACGGAATCCCCGGAGATAATCGATGAGCCGGCCGGAAAACCGGCCGGCTCCGACCAGATAGTCGATTTCGTCATCCTGGAACCGCATCGATTCGAGACATGCCAGCAGGGTTTCCAATCCGCAGGCGACGAGAAAGCCCCTTTCCGGAGGCAGGTTGCGGACGAAAAATTCGAATACCGCCTTCCCGGTCATGCCCTTATCCAGATAACCCTGGAGCATGGTCAACTGATAAAGGTCGGTCAGCAGGGGACTGGAGATGATATCTAGTTTCATGATCGTGCCTCATAAACCAAGGAAATCGGAACAGTCAATAATGACGGCATCGTAAAAAGTCTGGATGCTTCGTTGCGCTTCATCCCTCGCCTCGTCACTGCGACGTACGTCCAAGTACGCCTCATTCCTCAGGATTCGCGCGCCTCGCCTGCGGATCTTTTTACGATGCCGTCCCAAATGGGACATTTTTTGCGCTTTTTACGATGTCATCTTTGATGGGCATCCATAAAAAAGGATCAGTTCAGACGACACAAGAGGCAAATTATTCATAACGATAATAAAGGCGGGGGATTTCAACCAACCCCGCAGAGGGCGTCAATCATCCCGCCTTGTCAAATTTTCTAATTATCTGTGGCCGGCTCGTTTTCCGTTTGCATAAGGACAAGCAGACGATTAAGCAGCCAAATGCACTTTCCCATCATCACGGTCAGGTCCAGGAGGCATCCTTTCTCCTTTGCCGAACCGAGTTTGTCGCTGTCCATATAGGCCTTGCGCAACTGTTCCAGCATCGGGCCGCTGCTGGAACTGAGGTCCAGGAGCAGCCGTACCTGCTCGGGGGAGTTTGTTTTTACCGTATCGGCGGCATAATTCAACAGGAAGTCCATCGCTTCCACGCAAACGTCCGTGAACTCCACCAGAGAAGGATACCTTCTGGGCCGCCGGATCGGGCAGTTTTGGTAATCCCGGCAGGTATGGCATTCCGGGGAGAGATTTTATGTAGAGGTCCCAGGTTTTCGAAAAGCTGCCGAAGAGGTCGCTGGTAAAGAGCGCTTTCGTTTTTGTGTCGTAGGTTATGATCCTCCCGCCGGCATGGTTCCGGGCAGCCCCCATATGCCGCCTAAAATTCCATGTGGGCAAGTTGCCAGGAAAGACCGCGGCGCCTCAGAATGAACCGCACCGCCTCCCCTTCTTCCCCCGCCGGCATGGTGACGGTGAACTCGGAGGGAGAGGTGTAAGCGAAATCGGCGTGGCGCAGGAAGGCCATGAACAAAGCCCGGGCGTTGGGCCGGTCCAGGCCGCCGGCCGCAGCCAGGGAGGCCAGGCGCTCTTTCATGTAGGCGGCCAGTCCTTCCGGGGTGATCAGGTCGTCCACAGCCCGGTCCACCATCCGGGCGACCAGGGAATCACGGAGGTCCCGGGCGGCCGCCGGCGGGTCGTCCGCCGGGTCGCCGAGGATCTTGGCGCCCAGATAACGCTTGAGATTCTCTCTGACTTCGGAAAAATCGACCAGAGCGGCCAGCTTTTCAATATCCTGGTTTTCGAATGCCGCCATGATCCGATAGATCGCCACATAGGGCAGGCTGTACAGCGCCCCCGCTCCCAGGGACAAGAGGACGCAGCTGGTGATTACTATCGCCTTCTTCTTCAAGGTCGTTACTCCCAGCCGATGACTTCGTAGCCCTTTTCACCCAGGCAGCGGTTGACGAAACCTTTATAAACGGCACTTGGTTCCGAGGCCTTGATCACCCCGGTAACCAGACCGGCGGCGGCCCCCGCCGCGGCCCCCACGCCTAGGTCCGACCCGAAGCTGCCCCGGGCCGCGCCGATGGCCCCGCCGACCACCGCCCCGCCAGCCCCGCCGATGGCCGTATCCTTGGCGACCGTCTTGGCGGCGTCGGACTTCACGTAAACGTCCGCCTGCTGCCGGCAGTCGGCAATATCCCGCTCCGCCTGCTCCTGGCCGACCTTGTTCAGGTGGGCGTTGGGGTACAGGACCGGATTCCAGGCACAGCCGCCGAGGAGCAGAATTAAGCCTATTGTTAAATAACTCATTGTTTTCATTTGTATTTATCCTCTGTTGTGTTGATGCTCATCCCATCCCGGTTTCCTTTTCCAGCACCGCCCCAAAAAAACCGTCAGTGCCGTGACGGTGGGGGAAGGTGCGGAGGTATCCGTCGCCGTCCAGGAGTTCCGACGCCGGGGCTTCCGCCGAGATTCTGTGGAAATCCCGGCGTTGTTCGAGAAAAGCCCTTACCACGTCCTCGTTTTCCTCGGCCATGATGCTGCAGGTGCTGTAAACGAGCCGCCCGCCCGGTTTAACGTAGTCACCGGCCCGGGCCAGCAATCTTTTCTGCAGGGCGGCGTGACGCGCCAACCGGCCGGGCGCCAGACGCCACTTGATCTCGGGGCAACGCCGCAGGGTCCCCAGCCCCGAGCAGGGGACGTCCAGGAGGACCCGGTCGCAGGAACCAGGCGGGACCTCCACGAGGGGATGGGTGGCGTCGGCGGCGACGGTGGAGATGACACTTATGCCCAGGCGGGCCGCCAAACCATGCAACTTCTTGATTTTACTCGTAAGAAGCTCCACCGCGATGATCCGGCCCCGGTTATCCGTCAGTTCCGCCAGATGGGAGGCCTTCCCGCCGATCCCGGCGCAGAGATCCAAAATCGCCTCGCCGGCGGCGGGATGGACCAGCCGGGCGATGAGCTGAGAGGCCTCGTCCTGGATCTGAAAGTCTCCCCGCCGGTAGGAGAGGGTATCCCGGAGGAGTTTTCCCGCGGACCGGACCACCAATCCCTCGGGGGCGTAACGGGTTTTCTCCGCAACAACTCCTTCCCCGGCCAGTGCTTCTATAACCTTTTTCCCGGTGGTTTGCAACCGGTTTACCCTCAGGACCGTATCCGGGATGGTGTTGTTGGCTCGGCAGAGGGCCAGGGTTTCCTCCGGGCCCCATTGCCGTAGCCACCGTTCCACGAGCCAGGGGGGGTGGGAATGGAGGACGGAGATATACCCCGGTAAATCCACGCGGCGCTCCGGATAGGGCAGGCGGTCCCGGCGGCGCAGGACGCCTCTCAGGACCGCGTTGACCAGGGCCTCCCGGCCGGGGCAAAGGGTTCTGGCCAGGGCGACCGCTTCATTGACGGCGGCGTGGGGGGGGATCCGTTCCGTATAAAAGAGCTGGTAGAGGGCGGTGCGGAGGATGCTTCGTAGGGACGTTTCCTCCGGGGCGAGGTCCTTGCGGAGAAACTGCGCCAGGACCCAATCCAGGAAGCCCCGCATCCGCAGGGTTCCGTAAACCAACTCCGTGACCAGGGCCCGGTCCCGGGGATCGCCGTCTCGCCACCGGGAGAGGCAGCGGTCGAGAAGCGGCTCGGCGAAGGCCCCGGATGTGTCGATGCGGTTCAGGATCATGACGGCGAGACGGCGGGGTTGCTGGGGAACCATGACGATCCTGCCTATCCTATCCTTTCTGTCCGCGGCGCCGCTTACCCGCAACGGGACCGTTCGGGAAGGCGGAAACCCCGCAAAAAGTCGTGGATCGCCATACGGTTCTTGCCTTCCAGTTGCACGTCCTGGAGATAAACCCAGCCATCGTCCGCGGCCACGGGGAGCCCATCCTTCGTCGCCGTCCCGACGGTTCCCGGCGCCGCCCCGGTGTCCCCCGGTCTCCCGGCCGCTCGATAGATCTTCAGCATCTTGCCGCCCAGAAAGGTATAGGCTCCCGGCGTGGAAGAGAGGCCCCGGATCAGATTCACGATGGCCCCGGCATCCCGACGCCAGTCGATGCAGCCGTCTTCCTTCCTAATGCGGGGCGCGTAGGTGGCCTCCTCTTGGCGCTGGGGTGTCCGGACCGCCCGTCCCGCCGCCAGCAGGGCCACGGTCTCCAGGAGGAGCTCCGCCCCCAGCCGGGCCAGGCGGTCGTGAAGGAGGTCGTAAGTCTCTCCGGGTGCCACCGGCGTTTCCCTCCGCATGATGATGTCGCCCGTATCGACGCCGGCGTCCATCATCATGATCGTCACCCCCGTGGTCGTTTCCCCCCGGATCAGGGTCCAGTTGAGGGGCGCGGCGCCCCGGTACTTCGGCAGCAGGGATGGATGGACGTTGATGCAACCCAGGGGCGGTCGTTCCAGGATCTCCGGGGGCAGGATCTGACCGAAGGCGGCGACCACCACCAGGTCGGGATTGAGTCCCCGGAACAACTGGAGAAAGGATTCGTCCCGGACTCGCTCCGGCTGGAGGATCAGCAGTTCGTGGGCCGCGGCCAGTTCCTTTGCCGGCGGCGGTTGCAGGCGCCGCCCCCGCCCCCGGGGTTTGTCCGGCTGGGTGATGACCCCCACGATGGGATAAACGGCCTCGATGAGGCGCCGCAGGGACGGTACGGCGAATTCCGGAGTTCCCATGAACAACAAGCGTGGTTTGGACATGATGAGCGGACCTTCCTTATTTTTATGTCGGCGGCTTCTCCGGCGGTATTTATAGGAAATCTCTGCAAAGGAAAAGCAAAATCTTTCGGGGCGCTCACATGAAATATACCGGATCCACATCCACCTTGATCCGTACCCCGGGAACGTGAAACCGGGCCAGGAGTTCCCGGGCCAGCTTCCGCACTGTGCGGCTGTCGTCGCCCTTGAGGAGGATCTGCCAGCGATAGCGCCCCCGGAGCCGGGAGATGGGGGCTTCCGTCGGCCCCGCCACTGTTGGCCCGCCGCGCTCTTCGGCCGCCGTCAGGAGTTTTCGGGCCAGGGCGGCGAGGGCGGCGGCCGCCTGATCCCCCTTGGTCTGGTGGGGGCAGGACAGGGTTAGCTGGATCAGCCGGGCGTAGGGGGGATAGGAGAGGCTTCGGCGCAGTTTCGCCTCCTCCCGGTAAAAACCCTCGTAATCGTGATCTTTTGCCCTTTGGAGGGCGTAGTGGCCGGGGTTGAAGGTCTGGATGATCACCTGTCCCGGATGGTCGCCCCGTCCGCCCCGGCCGGAGACCTGGGTCAGGAGTTGAAAGGTCCGCTCGGCGGCGCGAAAGTCCGGGAGATTCAGGGCGGTGTCGGCAAGGACGACGCCCACGAGGGTGACGTTGGGAAAGTCGTGCCCCTTGGCGATCATCTGGGTGCCCACAAGGATGTCGATCTCTTCGGCGCCGAGGGCCCGGAGCAGCTCCTCGTGCGCTCCCTGCCGTTCCATGGTGTCGCTGTCCATGCGCCGGACCCGGGCCGCGGGGAACCGGGCCCGGATTTCATCCTCCAGACGTTCCGTCCCCACGCCGTAAGTCCCAATCCGCGGGCTTTTACAGTGGGAGCAGACGGACTGTCCCGTGACGGAATAATCACAGTAGTGGCATTTCCACCGGTTGTCGCCGGCATGATGAATCAGGGAGACCTCACAGTTCCGGCAGCGGAGGGGACGGCCGCAATCACGGCAGACCAGGAAGGTATGATAGCCCCTCCGGTTGAGGAGGAGCAGCGCCTGTTGTCGCCGCTGGAGAGTGACGTCGATGGCGGCGAGAAGGCGCCGGGAGAGAATGGCGCCGGCCCCTTCCTCCCGAATGGCCTTTTCCATGGTCATATCGACGAGCTCCACGGCGGGCAGCGGCCGGTCGGCGATGCGCTGCGGCATGACCAGCAAGGAGACTTTGCCGCGGGTGGTGTTGAAATAGGTCTGCAGAGCCGGGGTGGCCGAACCGAGGAGCACCGTAGCCCCCTCCAGTCGCCCCCGGACGATCGCCATGTCCCGAGCATGGTAGGGCAGTCGTTCATCCTGTTTGTAGGAGGCGTCGTGTTCCTCGTCCACGACGATCAACTTAAGGTTGCGAACCGGGGCGAAGAGGGCGGAGCGGGCTCCCACGGCGATGGATAGAGTGCCGGACTCCAGAAGCCGCCACTGGTCATAGCGCACGGCGCGGGAGACCCCGCTGTGGAGTACGGCGATGTTGTCCCCGCCGAATCTCCCTTCCAGGCGGGTGAGCAACTGGGGGGTGAGGGAGATTTCCGGGACCAGGTAGATCACGCCCCCGCCGTAGCGACGGGTTTCCTCCATGGCCCGGAGGTAAACCTCCGTCTTGCCGCTGCCCGTCACGCCGTGGAGGAGGAAGGTTTGGAAATGTCCGCGGCGGAGGCTGGTCACGATCTCCCGGAGGGCCGCCTTTTGTCCGGCGTTGGGTACGGGCCGGTCCGCCTTCGGCCCCACTTGCCGGCGGCGCGGCGGGGGACGGAACGTCTCCCGTTCGCTGATCTCCACCAGACCCTTTTTCACCAAGGCGGCCAGGACGGGCCGGACATCCCCCAGATTGCGGCGGAGCGTCGCGAGGGAAACCTCGTCGCTTGCGCCCTCCTCAGGGATCGCCTCTAGGACGAGGCGCTGCCGGGGGGTCAGGGCCGGGACGGCGGCGGTTTGTATCCGGAGCACCGTTTTTTCCTTTTTCGACCGGATGTTCTTGCCTCCCGGGAGGATTTCGTGCAGGGCCTTCCCTAAGGGATAGAGATAATAGTCTGCTATCCAGCGGTAAAAGGCGAGTTCCCGGGCGCCGAACAGGGGCCTTGTATCGATGATTTCAGTGATTTCCTTGAGATTTTCCACATCCGTTGTGGCGGAGATGGCAATGATGCAGCCGGTTTGCGGTTTGCCGCCGAAGGGCGCCCGGACCCTTTTCCCCACGGCAACGGCGGCGACCTGGGAGGCGGGCACGGCATAATCGAAGACCTGCTCGGCGGAGATGGGAAAGGCTACTTTGACGAACATGGACGTCCCCTCATTCGGATCGCGGCCGACGCCGGTTCGAAAACGAGGGAAGAAGGGATTTTATTCACCCTTCATCTTTTCGAGTTTTTCCTGTTTGGTCTTGCAGTCGATGCACTGGGTGGTCACGGGCCTGGCGATCAGTCTCTTTTCGGAAATGTCGCAACCGCAGGCGGTGCAGATTCCGTACGTGCCGTCGTCTATCCTCTGGATGGCTTCCCGCATCTTGGCGATCAGTTTTCGCTCCCGATCCCGGATGCGCAACTCGAAGTTGCGGTCCGATTCCAGGGAGGCCCGGTCATTGGGATCGGGATAGTTCTCCTTGCCGGTCGTCATTTCCGAAACGGTCTTTTCCGCGTCTGAAAGCAGCCCATTGATCTTCTGATTCAGCATGTACCGGAAAAATTGAAGTTTTTCAGGCTTTAACGGCATCACATCACCTAAATCTTTTATTATCAACCTGATACGTATAGGTGAGACCTCATACACGATCACGGGATGTTTGTAAAGGAAAAAAACCGGCGGACGATGAACACGCCGGGCGGAAGTCGCCGGTTATGCCGGTTCCTGATTTACCCCCGGCCGGGGGGAGGAATAACGAACATCCTGTTTAGAGCGGCCGGATTTCGATCCTCGGTTCTCCGGGCGGCCCCGCTGCCGCCGTGACGTGGCCGGGACCTTCAGCGGCGGTCGGCCCCCGTGATCTTCCGGATCTCCTCGTACAGGGGTTTGAGGCGCCGGTACATCTGGAGATAAACCCGGTTATAGAGCTGCTCGTAGATTTCGCGATGGTCGGGGTGGGGCTCGAATACCCGGCCCAGGCGGGTCATGGCGGCAATGGCGGCGGTGAAGTCGGGATGGAGCTTGAGACCCACGGCGGCATCTATCGCGGCCCCCAGCCCGGAGGTTTCGTAAAGGTGGGGGCGGACGGCGGGAATGCCGAAGATGTCCGCCGTAAGCTGGAGGGCGGCATCGCTCTGGGAACCGCCCCCGGCGACCCGGAGCTCCGTGATGGGGACGCCGCTCCGTTTCTCCGAGCGTTCCTTGCCCTCCCTGAGGGCATATGCCAGTCCCTCCAGAATGGCCCGGTAGAGATGGGCCCGGTCGTGGACGTCGGCGAAGCCGATGACGGCCCCCTTGGCTTCCGGTCCGGGTATCTTCACCCCCGGCGACCAGTAGGGCTGGAGGATCAGCCCCATGGAACCCGGCGGGACCTGCCGGACCAGGTCGTCGAAGAGTACTTCGGGGTCCAGGCCCCGCTCCCGGGCGAGCTTCTCTTCGTTGTGGGCAAACTCCCGCTTGAACCAGCTTACCATCCAGTAGCCCCGGTAGATCATGATCTCCAGGCTGTAGGCCCCGGGCACGGCGGCAGGATACGGGGGGATCAGGGGGATGGCCTCGATATAGCGCCGGTGGGTGGTGTTGATAGTGGCCGTGGTTCCGTAACTGAGACAGCCGATATGGGGCTCCAGGCAGCCGGCCCCGATGACCTCGCAGGCCTTGTCCGCCGCGGCGGCGATGACGGGAAGGCCGGCGGGCAGCCCCGTCTCCCCGGCGGCCCGGGGGGTGATGCGGCCGATTTCCGCTGCCGGCGGGACGAGCTCGGGGAGCATCTCCTTCCGTACCGGCAGGAGCTTCCATTTCCAGTCCCAGGGTCCGGCCCAGCGGAGACGCTTATAGTCGAACGGGATGTACCCTACCTGGCTGCTGGTGGAATCGCGATATTCCCCGGTAAGACGGTAGGTGAGATAGCCGGAAAGGAAGAGATACTTGTAGGTTTTTTTCCAGATCTCCCGCTGGTTGTGGGCCAGCCACACGGCCTCCGCCTCGGCCTGGAAGTAGGCGACGGTCTCCCGCATGCCGGAGAGACGGAAGGCCATTCCCCAGAGCCCGCCCAGGGGTTCCAGCCCCTCGGTGCGCCGCTGGTCGAGCCAGACGATGGCGGGGCGTAGGGGTCGACCCTCCCGGTCGAGGTTGACGACGGTGGCCCGCTGGGTCGTCAGGGCAACGCCGGCCAGGGCTTCGGGACGGATGTCCGTTTCCTCCCAGAGCTGCCGGCAGGCCCGGCAGAGAGCCTGCCAGAAGTAGTCCGGGTCCTGTTCCGCCCAACCCGGCTGCCGGGAAAAATAGGGTTCGATCATCACCCTGGTTTTGGCCCGGAGATTCCCCCGGGGATCGAAGATCAGGGCCCGGATGCTCTGGGTGCCGTTGTCGATGGCCAGGATCAGTTCACCCATGACATCAGCCGTAAACCTGCCGGATTTTTTCCACGATGTTGGTGGTCGATCTGCCCTCCGTGAGAGGGATGGTCACCACCCGGCCGCCGGTCCCCTTGACGAAGTCCGCCCCGGCGATGGCCTCTTCCCGCCAGTCGCCGCCCTTGACGAGAATGTGGGGCTCCAGATATTCGATCAATTCCCGGGGGGTCGTCTCCGGGAAGATCACGACAAAGTCGATGCATTCCAGGGCCGCCATGATATCGGCCCGCTCGTCCTCCGGGACCAGGGGACGCTTCTCCCCCTTGATGGCCCGGACGGAGGTGTCACTGTTCAGGGCCAGGATCAGCACGTCCCCGAGCTTCTTCGCCTCCCGGAGATAGCGGACGTGCCCCACATGGAGGATATCAAAGCAGCCATTCGTGAAAACAATGGTTTTTCCCTCCTGTCGCAGCTTTTGGAGTCGTGCTTTCAGTTTTTCCTTGGAGACGATTTTATGCATGGCTTGCCCTCATAAGCGGCCGCGGTGCTTGCATAACTGATTTCCGCGGCTAAGGTCTTTTTTTGCCGTCCGGCATGTCGCGTTGCCGGTCCGCCAAACATGGAAAGCGATCCCCGGGCGGATAGACCCCGCTCCGTTCATGGCGGGTCGTCGGCTTCCGGGACCGCCCGGGCCAGGGTCAGGACGCCTACCCGGGCGGCGCCGCCGTCCAGAAGCGCCCGGGTGCACTCCGCCAAAGTGCTTCCCGTGGTGTAAACGTCGTCGATGAGCAGAACCTGCCGATCCCGGAGCCGGTCCCGGAGCCGGTCCCGGCGGGCGACGGCGAAGGCCCCCCGAATATTGGCCTGCCGTTCTTTTCGACCCATGAGGGTCTGGGGCGGCGTGTCCCGCACGCGCCGGAGGCTGAGGAAATCCACCGGGATACCGCAGGCCGTGGCCACCGTCCGGGCCAAGAGCAGGGATTGGTTGAAACCCCGTTCCCGGAGCCGCCGGACATGGAGGGGGACCGGGATGACGACGTCGAATCCCTCCGGATCTATCCCGGCGTAATTGTTGTCGGTTATCAGCCGCCCCAGTCCCCGCCCCAGTCCCGGTTGCCGGCGGTATTTGAAGTCATGGATCGCCCGCAGCAGGCCGCCGGCGTAAACGGCCACGGACCGGGCCACGGCGAAGGGCTTGAGTTCCCGGTGGCAGTCCCCGCAGAGTTGATCCGCCGCTTGCCCGGTCGGTCCGGGGGCGCCGCAGGCCGGACAAACCGGCGGGGTGATATAGCGGATCTCCCCGGCGCAGGCTGGGCAAAAGAGCCCGACGGTCAGATCGTCCGCCGTCCGCCCGCAGGATTGGCACCGGGGCGGAAAAAGGACGTCGGCTAACGCCCGCAGGAGACGCTGCGCCACCTCAAAGGCCCTCGGCAAGTTCCTCGATCCGGTCGGTTTCATCCGGCACGGCCATCCGGGGGGCGTTCACCCAGAGGCGCTCCAGGTCGTAAAATTCCCGCAGGGGCTCCAGAAAGATATGGACGACCACATCGCCGTAGTCCATAAGAATCCAGCGGCCGTGTTTTTCCCCCTCCACCCCGAGGGGCCGCATACCCAGTTTCTTGAGATTCTCCTGTAGATGGGAACACAGCGCCTTCACCTGGCGGTCCGAGGAACCGCTGCAGATGAGGAAATAATCGGCGAAAGAGGATATTTCCCGGACATTCATGACGACCAGTCGCTGGGCTTTGCGGGACAAAGCGGTATTGATGCAATGCAAAACCCTTTCCCGGGAGTCCGACAAGGGCGGGGCGCCGGCGTCGTTTGCCGCCGGCAGGGTTGGTTTTTCGGAGCTGAGCAAAGAGCCCCCTTCCGTATAAAGTGTATTAACCTGTTGTTTTCAGTAGCAGATTAAGCTATCCATGTCAACATAAAATACATCCGGCACAGGTGCATGCCGCCGCGGGGCTCCGGAGCCAATTCTTGATTGTCTTGAGCGCCTTTCCTATGGTAAAACCGCAAGCATCGCCAACAGACCCTGTGCGGCGCCGTGCTTCAACCTTCATCACTACGGCGTGCGCACGCACGCACCGCGTTTGTCAGGATGCGCACACCCTGCCTCCGGAGCTTTTTGCTTCGCCGTCTCGGTCAAGACTTTTTATGGAGGCAGCGTAACATATCACCATGAGCTTCGCGTGGTTAGGAGGTGAAATGGAAACAATTGCCGAATTGTCCGTGACCAGGAAGGTGCAGGCCCATCTGCCCTTTCATTTCCTTTACGGGCAGTATCTGCCCAAGGTCCTGCAATATCGCCTCAATCCCGAACTGAGTTTCAACTTCCATACCTTGGATATCTTTCGGGAAAATGATTACCGCCGGGTGGCCGCCCCACTCCGGGAGGCGGGCCTGCGGGTGACCTTTCACGCCCCCTTCATGGACCTGCGTCCCGGGGCGGTCGATCCCTGGATCCGGGACGCTTCACGACGGCGGATACAGCAGGTGATCGAGGTGGCGGCGTACTTCCAGCCCGCCGCCATCGTCTGCCACCCCTCCTTCGATGATCGTTACTATGTCTCGTCGGAAGACCAGTGGCTGGAAAACAGCATTGAGACCTGGCGGCGGCTTCTGGCGGCGGCGGCGGAGATCCCCGTCCGGATGGTCCTGGAAAACGTCTACGAGCGGGGACCGCGGCAGTTGCACCGCCTGCTGGCGTCCCTGGATACGCCCCAGTGCGGGTTCTGCTTCGATACCGGTCACTTCCAGGTCTTTGCCCGGGAACCCCTGACGGAATGGCTGGAAACCCTCTATCCCTATCTCTGCCATGTCCATCTCCATGACAACAACGGCGATGTCGATGCCCATCTGCCCGTAGGGGAAGGAAAATTTCCCTTCGCCGACCTGTTTGAATTTCTCGAAGCAAAGGGCTGTCATCCGATCTTCACCATCGAGGCCCACAGCGAGCAGAACCTCATGAGATCCCTGGAAAATTTGGAGCGTCTGTCCTTTCTCGGGGGGGATGCCACTTGCTGAAGTATATCCTCAAGCGCCTGCTCTTCATGATTCCCATGCTGATCGGCATCACCATCATCTGTTTCGCCGTCATGCATCTCGCCCCCGGTTCACCCACGGACCTCCAGACCCAGATGAATCCCCGGGCCTCGGCGGAATTGAAGGAGCGTCTCCGGGCCATGTACGATCTGGATAAGCCTCTATATGTCCAGTACGGATTGTGGGTCCAGCGTCTCCTAATTCTGGATCTGGGAAAATCCTTCGCCCCGGACCGCCGCCCCGTAGCGGAAAAGATCGGTGAGCGTCTACCGGTGACCGTGACCCTCAACGTCCTGTCTCTGCTTTTGATCCTCGCCGCCGCCATTCCCCTAGGGGTGCTCTCGGCGGTCCATCAGGATTCGTGGTTCGATATGGCGGTGAGTGTCTTCGTCTTTGTCGGTTTTGCCGTGCCCACCTTCTGGCTGGCCCTGCTCCTCATGATATTTTTCGGGGTGGATCTGGGTTGGCTGCCCATCTCGGGGCTCCGGTCCCTGAACTACGAATATCTCCCGCCGGGCGCCGCCTTTTGGGACCTCGTGAAGCACCTGATCCTCCCCGTGGGTATCTCCGCCTTCGGGGGCCTGGCTGGGTTGTCCCGCTACATGCGGGCCAACATGTTGGAGGTGATCCGTCAGGATTATATCATGACGGCTCGGGCCAAGGGACTGAGCGAATTTCAGGTGATATACAAGCATGCCCTCCGAAACGCCCTGCTGCCGGTGATAACCATCCTCGGCCTTTCCATCCCGGGCCTCATCGGCGGGAGCGTCATCTTCGAGACGATCTTTGCCATCCCCGGCATGGGACAGTTGTTCTATATGTCGGTAATGGCGAGGGATTATCCGACCATAATGGGCATCCTCTTCATCGGCGCCGTCCTCACCCTGCTGGGCAATCTCCTGGCCGATGTCGCCTATGCCGTGGCGGATCCCCGGATCAGGGTGGGTTAGGAGTAGGGCATGGGTAGCGAATTCCAGTACCGGTTGGCGGGAAACAGGATGGCCCTGGCCGGCGGGATTATCGTCATCCTCCTGTTTGTCGTCTCTTTGGCCGCGCCGTTGCTCGCCCCCTATGATCCTCTGGCCATAGATCTGACACGGATCTTGGCCCCGCCCTCATGGCAGCACTGGTGCGGTACGGATCAACTGGGCCGGGACGTCCTGAGCCGGATGATTTGGGGGGCGGGCATCTCGTTGAAGGTGGGTTTCGTGGCCACCGGCATCGCCGTGTTGATCGGCGCCCTCCTTGGTGCCCTGGCGGGATACTACGGCGGCTGGTGGGATATGGTCATCATGCGCCTGGTGGATGTTATGCTCTGCTTCCCCACCTTTTTCCTCATCCTCGCAGTCATTGCCTTTCTGGAGCCCTCGATATGGAACATCATGATCATCATCGGGGCGACGGGTTGGATGGGCATTGCCCGCCTGGTCCGGGCCGATTTCATGTCCCTCAAGGAGCGGGATTTCGTCACGGCGGCCCGGGTCCTCGGGGCCAGCGACACCCGGATCATCTTCCGTCACATCCTCCCTAATGCCATGACTTCCATTCTAGTGGCGGCAACGCTGGGGGTGGCCGGGGCGATCCTCACGGAGTCGGCCCTGAGTTTTCTCGGCATCGGCGTCCAGCCGCCGACGCCAAGCTGGGGCAATATCCTTACCGCGGGGAAGGACAACATCGATATCGCCTGGTGGCTTTCCCTCTATCCCGGCCTGGCGATCCTGATCACGGTCCTGGGATACAACCTGCTCGGGGAGGGGATCCGTGACGCCCTTGATCCCCGGCTCCGCGGCGGTCGGTAGAGAATAAAAAAGGCTCCTGATAAACAGGAACCTCTTTTATTTAAAGCTAAAAAGGTGCGCTTATTACTTCTTCTCAGCGGCGGCGGCCGGTGCTTTCTCCTCGGCCTTCTCAGCCTTCTTGGCCTTCTTGGCCTTCTTGGTCTTCTTGGCCTTCTTCTCCTTCGCGGGGGCCTTCTCTTCCGCCTTTACGGGCTCAGCGGCGGGCTTTGCAGCCGGGGCCGCCTGTGCGAACGCCAGACCGGACATAGAAAGGGCGAAAAGGATCGAAACAACGATCGAGAGCAGTTTCTTCATTTAGGGTGTCACCTCCTTTCATTTTTTTATCCTACCTAAACAAGAAGCGTGCCATAAGCGGCGATTGATGAATATCCTGCTATATCAAGATATTGTGATTGTGGCGGGGGATTTTTTCGGCCCACCGGCGGCATGATGATGGGGAAATATTCCCCCTTTTGTGAGGAAATATTCCCGCCGCGCCGCCCGGCGCCTGGTGGGGCGTCATGGCAGAGGCGGTGGTTTATGCTTGAGCAGATTGAGCAGCTTGTCCCGGTAAAGATAGGCGGCGACGACGGCGAGGAGACTGACGGCGGCCAGGATCCACAGGGGTCCGTGCTGTTCGTTTCTCAACATGTCGCCGCTGATGGACAGCATGGCGGTTCCCAGGAGCCGCCCCAGGGTGGAGACGACGAGAAACATCCGCACCGGCATGTGGCTGAGACCGATTATGTAGCACAGGGCGTCCTTGGGAAAGCCGGGGATGAGAAACAGGATGAAGACCACCCAACTCCCCTTGTGCTTCATGAAGTAGTCGTATTTCTGAAGGATCGTGGGGCGGACGGCCTTTTCCACAAAGGGCAGGCCCAGCCAGCGGGCCAGGGAAAAGGCGAGCCAGGAGCCGATGATGAGGGCGATGGTGGAATAGATCGTGCCGAGGACGGCGCCGTAAATGTAGCCGCCGATGAAGCCGGTCGCTTCTCCGGGAACCGGTGCGAACAGGACCTGGAGGATCTGGAGGCCGATGAACACCAGCACCGACAGGGGACCGAATGAATTGATAAAATCGATGGCCTTGTTTCGGTTCGTGAAGAACTGGATAAGATCATAATGAATGAAAAGCCAGGTCCCGCCGCCGAAAAGCAACCCGAATAAAAGGATCTTCAGAAGCGTGTTCTTGTTCATCCCGCGGCTTTGGCCTTTCTTCCCCATGGCGGCCCGAGACGACCGGCCACGGTACGGAGATCGTTTTGGTTTACGTTTCCTTATTGAACCTGTCGCCTGCCGTCAAGGACAAAGTCCCGGCCGGAGATCGGGATAATCCGTAAAGACGCCGTCGGCGCCCCGGGCGAGCATAATATCCATATCCTTTCGGGTGTTGGCGGTGAAGGCATGGAATTTCAAGCCCCGGCGATGGGCGTCGGCGATGAATTTCTCCGTGGCGGCTTTCAGGGTGCCATGGACGGCATAGGCCCCCATCTCTTCGGCGAACCGGGCATAGCCCCGGGGGACGGCGGTCACGAGGGGGGCGATGCGCAGGTCTGGTCGCAATCGCCGCAAGGCGATCAATTCCTCGTAGTTGAAGGATGATACAAGGAGTTGTTCCGGGTCCGTCCGGGCTCCCTGCGGGGAGGCGGCGAGGAGGGCGGCCAGGGGGACGGCGGTGGCCGGGCCCTTGAGCTCGATGTTGAGGCCGTCACCCGGACCGAGCATGGCCAGCACCTCTTCAAGGAGTGGGATCTTCTCCCCTTTCCCGGCATCGAGGGAGCGGAGATAGGCCAGGGTCTGGTCCATGACGTACCCCCGGCCATTGGTTGTCCTCTCCAGGGTTGCATCGTGAATGACCACAAGTGCGCCGGCTACGGCATAGACGTCCAACTCCAGCCACCGGGCCCCCATGGCCATGGCCCGCCGGAAGGAACGGAGGGTGTTTTCCGGTTCGTAGCCGCTGGCCCCGCGATGGGCGAAGATGGTGAACTCCTCGGGGAGACCTTGTTGCCGGTCTGTGCCGACGCGGTACATTAACTGTCACCAAGAATTTTACAATCAGGGCGAGAGCTTGACAAAACTGCCGGCGCGCAACGCAAAAACCTTTTGCTCTTTTTCGTCTTCATTCCTGTTACTATCAATAATCCCAAACAGTTTCCCCATCAGAGCAATGACAGCAGGATCCGGACAAGATCCTCCGGGGCCGTCTGCATTGGGTGGTGTCCCGTGGCGAGCTCAAAGAACGGCCAACCGTCCGCCCGTACCCGGGCGGCGACGCCGATGATTCCCTGGTGCTGGGGACCGGCGCCGCTTTTATCCGTGCAGTAGATATATGCCTGAGGAATAGCCCGGGCCTGGGGATTGTTCCGGGTCAGCGCCTGGAACATCGTGCGGGCGGGGTGATCGACAAAACGGGGGTCGCCCCGGGGTTTCGGGGGCGGATAGCGCCAGCCCTCTCCCCGGGCCTCGATGTAGGCGGCGAGAAGCTCGGCTGTATCATGGGGATACAGGTCTTTTACGGCCTGGCCGTCCTCCGGGATCAGGGCATCAAGATAGATCAGCCTCCGGATACGCTCGGGCATCCTTTCCGCCACGCCGGCAATAACGGCGCCGCCGTAACTGTGACCGACCAGAATGATATCGTGGAGGTCTTCGAATTTGAACACGTTGACGATATCGGTTATGTGGGTGTCCAGATCGATGTCCGGCCGTAACAGGTGGGACCTCTCCCCCAGCCCCGTCAGGGTGGGGGTATATACTGTATGTCCCTGCCGGCGCAGCATCTCCGGCACCGGCGACCAGATCCAGCCCCCGGCGGTTGCCCCGTGGACAAGAACATAAGCAGCCATAAGCGATCAACCCTCTCTCTCTTTACCGGCCGTCAATGAGACATCTTCAGGACCGAGCGGATCAGGTTGGCCGTGGTGTATTGGCCGTCGGTCATCTGTGCGAACAGGTGCTCGCCGCCGAACAGCTCCACCACGATTTCCGTTTCGCTGTGACCCTGCTGCTGAAGGGTCCGGGCCTTACGGGCCAGATCCCGGAGGTAACGGATGTTCTCTTCCAGGGCGGCACGGCCGTTCTCCACGATCCGCCCCACGGAGGTGAAGAGCACCAACTTATCCGGTGCCGCCGCCATTATCCTCTCCAGGGAGCGGATCGTTTCGCCCATGTCCTCTTCCGGCCGGATGAACTTCGGCTTCTGACGGGCAAAGATATCACCGGAAAAACACCAGCCCCGGTTCTTTTCCAGAAGCGCAACGTGGCCGTCGGCATGTCCGGGCGTTGCCATGACCTCGAAGGTGTAAAGGGGAGTGGTAATGACTGCCGGTACGGGCAGTACCGGCGAAGGCTCCGGGCGACCCCAGACAAATTCCTGATACGGGTACAGGAACGGTTTGCCGGCGATGATGGAAATGGAGGCCGGCGCGGCATACACCGGGACGGAAAAATATTTTTCAATCCTGGCGTTTCCGCCGACATGATCTTCATGAAAGTGGGTGTTGACCACCATGGCCAGTTTTTTACCTGCGAGAAATTCCACAAGTTCCGCGGCGGTGTGAGCGCATCCCGTATCGACGAGGAGTCCGTCCACGAGGTAGGCGGCGACCCAGTACAGGGCCTTGCCTTCCCATTCGCGACTCATTCTTATCTGAATTACGTCTTCATATTCCTTTATTTCCAGCATGTTGTATCCTTTTGGGGATAGGTTCTCCACCTCCGCACCTGACCGCGGCGCCTCACTGGCCGGGAAGGACCATGCGACGGGGCGGGTAAGGACGACCATTCGTTTCCCGCCGTCGCGGAACTCCGAAAAATTAGCCGATTACCCGCCGGGTGTCAAGGGTCGATAGGGCGGCAAGGGCGGAAAAGTATTGACATGGAGGCGAGTTTTCATTAAAACCAACTTCCCGTTGGGCCTTGCTTGAGAGAAGCTTTGGCGATAGAACAAGACACCCGCCGCGGGGATGAAGGAAAGGTCGAAGCGGAGCGGGGCGACACTCCAGATGGGCGGGCGCCGGCCGCCCCGGCCGTGAGCCGGGACGGGACCAATAATCCAAGGAGAAACCAATGCTTTTTAAAACCGCCATTACCGAGATGTTCGGCATTGAATATCCCGTCATCTGCGGGGCCATGATGTGGCTCTGCAAGCCCCGGTTCTGCGCCGCCGTCTCTAACGCCGGTGGAATGGGAAACCTGACGGCGGGCAATTACGAAACCGAGGAAGAATTCCGCGCCGCCATCGCCGAGACGAGGCGCCTTACCGACAAGCCCTTTATGGTCAACATTACCCTCCTGCCGTCCGTGCGGATCACCCCGGAGCATCACAAGATGTACATCCGGGTCTGCACCGAGGAACGGGTCAGCGGCATCGAGTTTTCCGGGACGCCGGTGGACAAGGTGGCCGGCATGGCCGCCATCGAGGATCTCAAGCGGGCGGGGGTGAAGCTCTTTCACAAGGTCGGTTCGGTCCGCCACGCCCTCCATGCCGAAAAGGTGGGCTATGACGGGATCTACGCCGCGGGAATCGAAGAGGGCGGCCATCCCCTGGATGACGATGTGACCACCATGGTCCTCACGCCCCGGATTGTCGATTCGGTCCGAATCCCGGTGGTAACCGTGGGCGGTGTCGCCGACGGCCGGGCCCTGGCAGCCGCCCTGGTGCTGGGAGCCCAGGGGGTCATGATGGCCAGCCGGTTCGTGGCCACCCGGGAATGCGAGGTTCACGAGAATATCAAACAGGAACTGGTCCGTCGGCAGGAAAACGAGACGGTCATTTATGGAAAGTCTCTGGGCCTCCAGGGCCGGGGACTGAAAACCAAGGTCCTGGAAGAGGTGTGCGCCATCGAGAAGCGGGGTGGGGGTTTTGCCGAACTGATTCCCCTCCTTTCCGGCCAGAGGGTCAAGGAGGCCTGGGAAACCGGAGATGTGGACTATGCGCCGCTCATGGTCGGCCAGTCCATCGGCTTCATCAATGATATCCCCACCTGCCGGGAACTTCTCGAACGCATGGGGCGCGAGGCGGCGGCATGCCTGGACCGGGCGAAGAAATCGCTCTAGGAGAGTTGAGATAAAAAAATGGCGAAACAGATTTACGAAGGCAGCATGGACAAGCGGATCCTGCAGATGAAGATCAGGGCTGGGGAGTTGAAGGAGGAGGACCTGCGGGAGAATTTGAAGAACCTTCCCGATGTAGCCGCCAATGCGGAACCATTGACCACGGTGATGGAGAGGCAGGACGACGGCGGTGCTTCCTGATCAAGAGCATGTTCATCGACTCCCACGCCCATCTGGAAATGAGAGAGTTCGACCGGGATCGGGAGGAGGTTATCCTGCGGGCTGCGGCGGCCGGGGTCGATTACATCGTTACGGTGGGTACAACGCTCCGGGAGTGCCGCAAGGCGGTGGAGATCGCCCGAAGACATCCCGCCGTCTATGCGGCGGTCGGCATCCATCCCCATGACGCCAAAGAGATCGACCATAATACCTACGACGTATTGAAAACACTGGCCGGTGATGAAGCGGTGGTGGCATATGGGGAAATCGGCCTGGATTTTTTCCGCAATCTGACCCCGCCGGAGATCCAGCGGCGGCGCTTCGCGGAGCAACTGGAGGTGGCGGCGGACCTGGGCCTGCCCGTAATCATCCACGACCGGGAAGCCCACGGGGAGACCGTCGCGACCCTGAAGGCATGGCGAGGGCGGACGGGGGGCGTGATCCACTGTTTCTCCGGAGATACAGCCATGGCCATGACCTGTGTGGAGATGGGTTTCCATATCTCCATTGCCGGCCCCGTGACCTATGCCAAGTCGGAGCGGTTGTGGGAGGTGGTACGGCAGGTGCCGCTGGAGCGAATGTTGATCGAAACGGACGCCCCCTACCTTACCCCCCATCCGCGGCGCGGCCGGCGCAACGAACCGGCCTGTGTAGTCTTGACGGCCCAAAAGGTGGCGGAACTCAAAGGTGTTTCCCGCGATAAGGTGGGCCGGGAGACGTCGCGCAACGCCATGCTGCTCTTCGATATTCCCAGGAAGGCAAAGGAATCATGACCGGCGAACTCCTCTATTTTGCCTACGGTTCCAATTTGAATCGGGATGATCTGGCCAAATGGTGCCAGGAGCACAGGTTCGACTATCCCCTGGGGGAGAAGGTGGCCAACGCCTATCTTCCCGATGCCCGTCTGATCGCCAATTACTATTCCCACTTTCGCCGGGGCGGCATCCTGAACATCAAATACCAGCTCGGGCAGGTGACGCCGGGGGCGCTTTTCCGGGTCCTTCCCGGCTGCTGGAACGTTCTGGACATCAAGGGCGACACGGAGAATATGTACAAGCACCTTAATATCGTCGCCCTTACCGACGACGGCCGGGAGCATGTCGCCGTCGCCTATCAGATCGATGCCTCGAAAACCTCCCCGGTCTTCGTCCCCCTCCATCCCGATTATCGCCGCATCGTCCGGGAAGGGATGGCCGCCCATGGGATCGATGCGGACGTCTTCACCGTAGTGGCGGAAGGACGAGACCCGGACTATCCGATCAAACACATCTTCGTTTACGGCACCCTGATGAGCGAAGGACCCCGGCATTATCTCCTGGCGGCATGGGCCGATCTCGAATCCCGCTTGCCCGCCCGGGTCCACGGGCTCCTTTACAACAGTTGGAAGGGGTTTCCCTGTATGATCCCCGATGTAACGGGACGGTCCCACGTGGTCGGCGAGATCTACACCCTGACGGATCTGAAAAAGGCCTTCGAAATACTCGACATCGTGGAAACGGCCAAACGCTATGCCGCCACCGGGACCTTCTTCCGCCGGGCGATCATCGAGGTGACCCGGGAGGACGGCTCGAAATGCCCCGCCTGGACATATTTCGTGGACATGAGTGTCGAAGGGATGCCCCGCATCCCCTCGGGAAGTTGGCGGACCGTCATCGCCTAAATAATCCTTGCATTTCCCGGCATGAATTTGTAAAGTTCCCGTAGACCCCGTGAAACGGCGGCGGATGCAGCGCCCGCCTCCTTCCGGGGTCGTCAGATACATATTCGACAGGGGCGCCGGTACGGCTGAGAAGCTACCCTTTGAACCTGACCTGGGTAATGCCAGCGTAGGGAGTGGCAGCAGAACGAACGAATTTTTGTGGGGCCGTCTCCCATCCCGGGGCGGCCCCATTGTTTTGCCGCCGGCGTCGGCAGGCACGGGGAGCGTCCGATGACCCGCGACGGGGTGAAAAGAGATACGGCCGCCCTTGCCCGGGCGACCGGGAACGAACGTCGGAAAGGAAGAGGCGCGATGCCCGGTGACGGGAAAAAAAGGATTGCCGTCCTGGCGGGTTCCCCGATCGGAGATCTGGAATGGCTTCGACGGGAATTGGCTGCCGCCGCTCCGGAAGCCGTTCTGTGCGCCGACGGCGGCGCCCGTTATGCCCGGCTCCTTGGGGTGGTTCCCGATCTGATCGTCGGTGATCTGGATTCCCTTACGGAAGAGCTGCAGCGCGCCTTTCGGGATGAGGGGGTCGCCATGGACGTCTATCCCGCCGGGAAGGATGAGACGGACACCCAGTTGGCCCTGGAGCGGGCCCTGGCGATGGGGGCCGGGGAGATTCTGGTTTTCGGCGCCCTGGGAAACCGCCTGGACCACACCCTGGCCAATATCGGCCTGCTTCTCCTGGGGAGGAATAGGGGAGCGGCGGTTATCCTCCGGGATGAGTCCTGCGATGTCTTCGCAGTGACCGGAGAGTCCGTGATCCGGGGTGAGGCGGGGCAGACCGTTTCCGTCTTCCCCTTGGACGGTGATGCCGCGGGGATCGACCTTGCCGGTTTCGAATACCCCCTGGACGGCGCCGCCATGACCCTATCCCGCCCCTACGGGATCAGCAACCGCCTGGCCGCGCCGACGGGGCGCATCAGGGTCGGGGAAGGCTGTCTTTTGGTTATCCATTATCGGCGCGCCGTGGCTTAGTCCGGTGCGGGGCCGGACAGAACAAAGGAGATCGTTTTGAAGGGGATTAAGAGGATATTGACCATCGCCGGTTCCGATTCCGGCGGCGGCGCCGGCATCCAGGCGGATCTGAAGACCATCACCGTTTTGGGGGGCTTCGGGATGAGCGTCATTACGGCCCTGACGGCCCAGAACACCCTGGGGGTCCATGCCGTTCACGAGGTGCCGGTGGAATTCATCGCCGCCCAGTTCGACGCCGTGGTCTCGGATATCGGTGTGGACGCCGCCAAAACCGGGATGCTTTCCTCGGCGGCCGTCGTGGAGGTGGTGGTGGAAAAAATCGGACAATACGGGATCAATAAGCTCGTCGTCGATCCCGTCATGACGGCCAAGGGCGGGGCGACGCTCATGGAACCCGGCGCCCGGAAGGCGGTGATGGCGAAACTGCTGCCCCTGGCCCTGGTGGTGACGCCGAATATCCCCGAGGCGGAGATCCTCACCGACGTCATCATCGCTTCCGTCTCGGACATGAAGGCCGCGGCCCGAATCATCCACGAGCTGGGGGCGCAAAACGTGATCGTCAAAGGCGGCCATCTCATAGGCGCCGCGGCGGATGTCCTGTATGACGGCCATGATTTTTACGAGTTTCCCTTTGTACGGGTCGCGACGAAGGACACCCACGGGACTGGCTGCACCTTTTCCGCGGCCCTGGCGACGGCCCTGGCCCAGGGCCGGTCCGTCCGGGAGGCCATGGCCGCCGTCGAGGATTATATGGCTGCCGTCATCGGAAACTCCCTGCGCCTCGGGGCGGGTCACGGACCTGTGAACCATTGGGTGTGTCCGGCACCGTCCGGCGGGACGGAAAGATGAACGAGTAAAAAATGACGACATAGTAAAAAACCCTCATGCCCCGTGGAGCACCACGAAGCATGAAAATGGCATTTTCATACCCAACCCTCCCCTTGAAGGGGAGGGCCATTTGCGACTTTTTTACGATGTCGTCAAAAATAACACGCGGCCGGAAGGAAAATAGAAAAGTCTGCCCCGGCCGCCGGGAGCGGGAGACATGACCCAGATAGAACAGGCCCGACAGGGCATGATTACGGAAGAGACGACCATTAGCGCGGCGCGGGAGGGCTGCCCTCCCGAGTACATCCGCGCCGGCGTGGCGGCGGGGACCATCGTCGTCATCAGGAACAAGGTCCACGGCGCCATTGCGCCCCTGGCCATCGGCAAGGGCCTGCGGACCAAGATCAACGCCAATATCGGTACCTCCAAGGACCGGGCCGATCTGGTGGACGAACTGGAAAAGGTGCGGATCTGCGTCGAAGCCGGCGCGGACACCATCATGGACCTCTCCACGGGGGGCGATATCCAGGCGATCCGCCGGGCCATCGTGGCGGCTTCCCCCCTGGTGATCGGTACCGTCCCCATCTATCAGGCAGCGGCCCGGGTGCTGGCCCGGGGCAAGGCCATCGTGGAGATGACCGCCGAAGACATGTTTGAGGTCATTGAGGAAAACGGCGCGGACGGGGTGGATTTCATCACCGTCCATTGCGGGGTGACCCGGCGGAGCGTGGCGGCGGTGGAGGCCCAGGGCCGCATTCTGGGCATTGTCAGCCGGGGGGGGTCCATTACGGCCCACTGGATGGAATGCAACGGCGAGGAAAACCCCCTCTATGCCCAGTACGACCGACTCCTGGATATTGCCCGGAAATATGAAATCGTTCTGAGCCTCGGCGACGGGCTGCGGCCGGGGTGCCTGGCCGATGCCACCGACCGGGGGCAGATCCAGGAGTTGATCCTCCTGGGAGAGCTGGCCAAAAGGGCCCGGGACCGGGGCGTCCAGGTGATGATCGAAGGGCCCGGGCACGTTCCCCTCACCGATATCGAGAGCAACATCCTCCTCCAGAAACGAATCTGCGCCGGTGCCCCTTTCTATGTCCTCGGGCCGTTGCCCACGGACATCGCCCCGGGGTACGATCACCTCACGTCCGCCATCGGCGGCGCCATCGCCGGGGCGGCCGGGGCCGATTATCTGTGCTATGTCACCCCGGCGGAGCATCTCCGCCTCCCGACCCTGGAGGATGTCCGGGAAGGGATCATTGCCGCCAGGATCGCCGCCCATATCGCCGACATCGCCAAGGGATTGCCGGGGGCGGCGGAACGGGACAGGCACATGGCGGTGTGTCGGAAGGAATTCGACTGGCAAGGACAGGTCGAAGCCTCCCTGGACCCGGAACGGACCGGCGCCTTCCTGGAAAAGAGCGCCAGCGCCCGGGATGAAGGATGTACCATGTGCGGCGAATTCTGTGCCATCAAGCTGGGCCGGATGGCCAAAGACAGGGCGACCGGGGCGAAATGCTGAAGGATGCCTTTGCACGGCCCGCGAAGATCGCCGCCAGCGGTCGGGTCATGGAAGCGAGGAGGAGAAGATGATGCAGGTGCTGTGGACATTCGTAATCGTTTCGGTGGTTTTATTAGCTTTTTTCTTCCTCCGCCCGCCCTGGAGCCTGGAGAATATCATCATCGGCGGCGTCCCCCTAGTGCTGCTGGTGATCTTCGCCTGCCGCTTACGGCAGGCAAAAAAGGAGCGGGCCGCCGCTCCCCCGGAAGACGACGACGAAGAAGGATGAAGGCCGCCGGATGGTTTTGCCCTTGACGGTGAACGGAGCGGCGTCGAAACGGGACGGGGCGGTAAGCATCGCACGCGCCCTGCGCGGGGCGGGTCACGAGGCCTTTTTCGTCGGCGGCTGTGTCCGTGACCTCCTTCGGGGGGAAACCCCGGATGATTACGATATCGTTACCTCCGCCCGTCCGGAACAGGTCATGGCCGTGTTCCCCCGCACTTACCCCGTCGGGGCCGCTTTCGGGGTGGTCCTGGTCCGGGAGGGGGAACATGCCTACGAGGTGGCCGCCTACCGGAAAGAAGCGGATTACGAGGACGGGCGCCACCCTTCCCGGGTGTCCTTCGTCGGCGCCCGGGAGGATGTCTGTCGCCGGGATTTCACCGTCAACGGCCTCCTCATGGATCCCGAGACCGGGGAGATCGTCGATTACGTGGGCGGCCGGGCGGATCTGGAAAAGGGTCTCATCAGGACCATCGGCGCCCCGGAGGAGAGGTTTGCCGAGGATCATCTCCGTATGCTCCGGGCGGTCCGATTTGCCGCCAATCTCGGCTTCCGGGTCGAGGACGCCGCGCTGGCGGCCATCATTCACCAGGCGGACAAGATCCTCCGGGTCAGCGCCGAACGGGTCCGGGAGGAATTGAACCGGATCCTGGCCGGACCCAGACCCCGTCGGGGGATGGAACTGCTCGCTTCATCGGGGCTCCTGTCCCGGCTCCTGCCGGAGCTCGTCGCCCTCCGGGGCGTGGAGCAGCCGTCCCGCTTCCATCCCGAGGGCGATGTGTGGGAGCATACCTTACGCATGCTGGCCCTGATGCCTGCGGAAAATCTTCCCGGAGAGGAAGCCGAACGGCTGGCCTGGGCGATCCTCTTTCACGACGCGGGCAAAACCGCCACCCGGACGGAAGATGAAACCGGAATTCATTTCTATGGCCATGTGTCCAAAGGGGTGGAAATCGCCGCGGCGGTTCTGAAGCGGCTCAAGTTTTCCCGGGAGGACGGGGAGGTCGTCCTGGCCCTCGTGGCGAACCACATGCGGTTCATGCACGTCCGCCAGATGCGGGTCCACACCTTGAAGAAGTTTCTGCGCCTGCCCGACTTCCACCTGCACCTGATCCTCCATCGCCTCGACTGCCTGGGGAGCCACGGGCTCCTGGACAATGAAGCCTTCTGCCGGGAACGGCTCGGGGAGATGACCGGGGAGGATCTGCATCCCTCCCGGCTCCTGACGGGCGACGATTTGCTGGCCCTGGGGTTTTCTCCCGGTCCGGTGTTTCGGGAGATCCTCACCATGATCGAAGACGCCCAGCTCCGGGGCGAGATCGCCACGCCCGCGGAAGCCCACGCCCTCGTCAGGAGGAAGTTTTTTCCAACTGCCGGCGCAGGCGGTCGTGGATGAGGCGGGAAGCGATATTGCTCCCCCCCAGGCCGACGAGGATCGACACGTCGGTCTTGTCCTTGTCCTTGAACTCCACCTCGAAGGTCACCTTTTCCCCCTGGATGACCGCCAGCACCCGGGCCTTGCCGATCTTGACGGTCTTTTCGTTGACTACCGCCTGCATCTCCTTGAGCGTGTCGTCGAGGGCACGGCAAACCGTTTCGAACGGCCAGGGATAGGAGGAAACGACGTAACCGCTGGACTGGACTACCTGTCCGTCCTGTACGGCCACGGATTTTCCCCCGAGGACCAGCCCGCCCTCGCAGCCGGCCAGCACGGTCAGGATAAGGATCGATAATACAGCAATAAAGTTATTCTTCATCGGCTTTCCTCCTGCAAGTTTTATATAACCTTCGACAAGATCGATTTCCCATGCCGGTCTTGATCCGGCATCCAGTGTCTTTAGGGGTGGAGGTAAGATCAGCGGAAATAGGCGGCATGCTGCAGAAGCTGGGAAAACGCCTGAAAGACCGCCCAGACCAGGAGGATCGCGGTGCCGTAGATGCAGGCCTTGCCCAGGACGCGATGCCCAGCCGTTTCCCGCTGCCGCTCCTCATAGCCCAGGATGAAGGCGGCGGCGACGCCGGCCGCCAGGCCTCCCCCATGGGCCCAGTTGTTGATCCCCGGTACGAGAAGCCCGAAGATAACCAGGCCCACCACCCAGCCCATGGCCTGGCGGTACATGGTCATTCCGAAGTAACCGCCCCGGCTACGGGCGAAGTAGAGAATGGCCCCGATGAGGCCGCAGATGCTCGCCGAGGCGCCGATAGTGAAGGGGATGCCGGCGAAAAAGGACAGGAGAAAACCGGCGATTCCCGTCAGGGTATAGATGACGGCGAAGCGGTGCACGCCGAATTCCGACACCACGAAGGGCCCCAGTTGATTAAGGGCCATCATGTTGAAGAAGATATGGAGCAGCCCGCCGTGTAGGAAAGAGGCGGTGATCAGGGTCCACCAGCGGTGAAAGTGGCCGATGGGCAGGGTCCCCGTGGCCCCGAGGAGAAAGAGGCTCCCTTCCGAAGGAGAAAGGAGCATCAGGGGGTTCATCGTCATCCCCATCCCCCGGGGATTCATAAGCAGGGAGAGGATATAGAAGGCGACATTGGTGTAAATAATGATCCTGACGAGGTCCCCGTTGCCTCCCGCCCAGCGGGACAAAAAAAAGCGCATCCGGCGCGAACCAGGGTTGGCGAGGCCGCAATAGGGACAGGACTTCTCATCGAGACTGATCAGCTTGCGGCAGTTGGGGCAGAGTCCGGATGTTCTTTCCGCCGTCATCTCAGCCTCCGGTGAAGAAGTATTTCATGATGACCGGGATCGCCACCAGGACCCCCGCCATCGTGGTCAGGTTCACGAACGCCACCAGGATCAGCAGCCTGGTGATCTTGTTGCGGAAAAACCCCCGCACCGAGCTGATGTCGTCCTTCAGTTCCAGGAAGTCCCGAACCTGGGGTTTCCGCAGTGTCGCCTCGGTCAGCCCGGCGACCCAGCCGGTGGCGACCAGGGGGTGGATGGTGGCGATGGGCGCGGAAAAGGTGGCGGCAAGGATCGTCAGGGGGTGAGAGAGCATGATGAGGGCCCCCAGGCCGGCGCAGGCCGCGGTGATGGCGGACCAGGAGGCGACCATGTGCATGCTGGTCCGGCCGCCGGAATAGAAAAACCCGGCGATGAACAGGACCACGATCGCCGCGGAAAAAACCCATCCGGCGTACCGGCCCCAGATTCCCGGCGGCGGGACGGCGCTGATGGCGTCCATATCGACGCTCCGGCCCAGGTTCCTTTTGATCCCTGGGATGTGTCCCGCGCCGACGATGGCGACGATTTTCCGACCGTCCGCATGGCTGATGGTATGGGAGAGGTATGCATCCCGTTCGTCGATCAGGGTGGCCTTCAGGGTCGGCAGCTTTTCCCCGAAGGTCTTAAGGGCCACTTCGAGGACGTCCTGTTCCTTGAGCTTTTCCACTTCTTCCGCGGTGATGTCTTCGGTATAGAACAACGAGACGATCATCTCGGGCAGGACCCGGATTTTGGTCCAGAAGCCCATCTTCCGCCAGGCCCGCAGGAGGGTGACACGGATCTCCCGGTCGGCGAGGACGACGGCGATCCCCAGCGCTTCCGCCCGGTTGACGGCGCGGATCATCTCCTCGCCGGGGGTGATGCCGAGCTTCTCGGCGATCTTTTTCTGGAAGGAGGCCAATAGCAACTGGAAGAGGAGGACCGAGGTCCGTTTCTCACGGATGACCTTGACGATATCCATTTCCTGCCATTTTTCGCGCTGTTTGATGGTCTCGTAACGGGAATTGCACAGCTCCACGCATACTGCGTCGGGGTGCTCGGCGGCGATGACGGCCTCGGCCAGCTCGGCGCTTTCCCGGGAGACATGGGCCGTGCCCACGAGCACCAGTTCTTTACCTTCCCAGCCCAGGCGGTGGATGTTGGGATGATCCAAAAATTTATCGCTCCATAAACAGGGTTTCGCAAGCGGGTCATTAGCAGTAAAAATATGGATTGTAAAGGGAAAGAAAAAAACGTGAAATTGAAAATGTTTGTTGATTTTCCCCGGATTTAAGGTAAAGTGCATCATTGAAAAATGTAAGTCGATCGACTTAATCAGGAAAAGTACCTAGGTAGTAATTGGATATAGTTTAATATAATCATATGGTTACTGCCCACCACAAGCGGACCGGCAGGAAATTCCGTTACCTCTCCCTTATGTCGGCATCCAACCGGCGGCCCCGCTTCCGTTCCGCCTTTGACTATGCCCCGCGGAGATTTCTGATCCTGGGCGATCCGGAATCGCTTCGATATATTTTACTCCATACCAACCGTGATTCCCCGGCTAGAGCTTTGTGTTAACACCCCGGTGTCATTAATTTGCCTATTACATCAATGATAAAAGCTCATCTTCGGAGGGTTCGATATGAATAAGTTAATGCTCTGGAGCCTGCGGAACGCAAAGCTCGTTATTATCATCAACGTGGCGATCACGATCGTTTTCGGCTGGTTCGCCCTGCAGATCAAGGTGGATTCCTCCACGGAAGGGATGATGATCACTGGCGACCCGGCGAAGGATTACCACCAGGACACGGTGCGGAAGTTCGGCAGCGACAACATCACCGTCGTCTTCGTCCGGGACAAGAACCTCTTCTCTCCGGAAAAACTGAAAGATGTGGAAAAGCTTTACTATGAGCTCAAGGACATCAAATTTGAGCCGAAGGATCCCGAGGAATACGTCCGGGCCAAGGACCCCGAGGAATACCTGAAGATCAGGTATCCCGCGGTATATGAAAAAATATCCGCCCATGCGGAAGAATACGCCAAGCTCACCAAGAGTCGCGAGGAATACAACAAGCTCGTCTATGAACCGGAGACCTATCTGAAGCACAAGTTCCCCGACACCTACAAGGAGCTCCTCAAAGGCAAGACCCAGCCGTCCAAAGAGGAATTGAAGCAGCAGTTCGTCGAGGCCGTGGAGCGGATCGGCAAGCCCGGCGTGGGGCGCTGCGAGAGTCTCTTCTCCGTGACGAATTTCAAGGGCGTAAGCGGGGCGCTGGAGACCAATCCCCTCATGGACCGCGCCCCCGAAACCCAGGCCGACGCCGATCAGATCAAGGCTGACGCCCTGAAGAGCCCCCTGTTCATGAACAGCCTGATCGACAAGGAGGGGCAGATGACGGCCATCAACCTCTATGTCGATGTCGATCCCACGGAACCGGAGTTTCACACCTATTTCTCCCGGAAGGTTGACGAGATCTCCGGCAAGTACGAGAATCTCTTCGACCGGGTCTTCCAGTTCGGCAACTCCTACGGCCGCCGCAACATCGGCGAGAATATCATCAAGGATCAAAGCCGGATCGTTCCCCTGGCCTGCGCGGTCCTCATTGGGACGATCATTATCGCCCTCCGCAATGTCGGCGCCGGTCTCATGCCCATGATCACCGCCGGCACGAGCGTCATCTGGACCTTCGGCTTCATGGTCGTGGCGGGCATCCCCCTGAATGTCATCACGGTGATCATTCCCTCGATCCTCCTGGTCATCGGATCCGCTGAAGACCTCCACATGATGCACGAGTACCTGGAGGGGATCGAGGAGACGAACGGCAACCGGGACGGTTCCATCAAGCTCATGGCAAGCAAGCTGGGCCTGGCGGTCCTGATGACCTCGATCACGACGATTGTCGGTTTCGCCTCCATCATGTACAACGACATCTCCATGCTGATCCAGTTCGGCCAGGTGGCCACCTTCGCCCTCACCGCCAACTCGCTGAGCACCTTCACCTTCGGACCCGCCCTCCTCCATCTCTTCGGCCCCGTGAAGGTCCGGAAGCACGAGGAAAAAAAGCACTTCATCGATGCCTTTTTCCACGGCATCGCCGTGGGGACCCTGAAGCTCGTCACGCCTAAGAAGAATAAGATCATCATTTCCGTGGTCATGATTCTCCTGACCCTGGGCATGTTCGGCAGCACCTTCTTCGTCAAGGTGAACAACGACTTCATGGGCTATTTCAAAGCGGATTCTGAGATCCGGAAGCGGAGCGACACCCTTCATAAAGAACTGGCGGGGGCCCAGACCTTTTTCATCCGCATCAACAGCGGCATGCCCGAAACCTTCAAGCAGTCCGAATACCTCTCCCAGGTGGCGGCCCTCCAGTCTTATATGGCCCAGAAGGGCTGGTTCGACAAGACGGAGTCCCTGGCCGACCGGGTGGCTTTGATCCACCGGGAGATGAACAACGGCGACATGAAGTTCTATGCGATTCCGGCGGATTCCAATCTGATCTCCCAGTATCTCCTCTTCTTCCAGCGCGACGAGATCTCCCGCTTTACCACGCCGGACTTCAGCGAGGTGAGCATCATGGTCCGTCACAATGTAACGTCAAGCTATGAAATCCAGCAGATCCTCGAAGAGCTGCGGGAGTATATGCGGAAGAACATCAACCCGAATTTCAAGGCCGAGTTCACCGGGGAGTACATCCTCATCAACAAGGCGGCGGAAAGCCTGGTGCTGAATTCCGTCACCTCCCTGGCCTTGACCCTCTTCATCGTCTTCATCTGTATCTATTTCCTCTTTTGGTCCATGAAGGCAGGGTTTATCTCCCTGGTCCCGAATGTCTTCCCCATCGTCGGCATCTTCGGAATCATGGGGCTCTTCGATGTCCCCCTGAACGTCGGTACCGCCATGGTGGCCGACATCGCCATCGGTATCGCCGTCGATGACACCATCCACTTCATGAGCCGCTACAACCAGGCCATGCGGGAGCTTCAGAACCGGGAGGCCGCCGTGGCGGTGGCGGTCCATGACGAGGTTCGGCCCGTGGTCTGCAGTTCCGTCGCCCTCGCCGGTGGCTTTGCCATCTGCGCCGTTTCCCAGTTCATTCCCGTCATACAGTTCGGCATCCTCTCCTCGGTGGTCATGATCATCGCCATCTTCAGCGAGCTCTTGATCACCCCTATTCTCCTCCAATCGACACAGCTCATCACCCTGTGGGATATGATCGGCTTGAAGCTCCAGGACGCGGTGGTGAAGACCTCGCCCTTCTTCGAAGGCCTCCGTCCCTGGTCGCGGCGCAAGGTCTGCCTCCTGGGCCGGATGGTGGAGAAGAACGTCGGTGAAAAAGCTGTCGTCCAGGGCGAGTTTGGTAAGAGCATGTACCTCCTCCTGGAGGGCAAGGCCGAGGCGGTAGGCGTGGATGCCAAAACGGGCAAGGAGATAGTTTTTGCCTCCCTCCATCCGGGGGATATCTTCGGCGAGATCGCCCTGGTCAACCCCGGTCCCCGCTCCGCCGACGTCCGGGCGGTGGAGCCCGTCAAGTACCTGGAGATCGACTGGGAAGGCCTCAAGCGCATCCAGAAGATCTACCCCCGGATCGGCGGCCAGTTGTTCCTCAACCTCTCCCGGATCCTGGGCGAAAAACTCGTCCATACCAACGAGATGCTCTTCGGGAAGGCGTAAGGGGCCTGTCGGACCAAGGCGCATCGATTTGCCGCATCTCCCGGGGGGACGGATTCCCAGTTCGGTCCCCCGGGGTTTTTTTGCCGGCGGCGTAACGGCGGGGGACGGCCTCCGGTCCGGTAACGCACCGGATCTTGCCATCGGCGGGTCGGCTAACCGGCAAACCCGCCGATGGCAAGGGACGACCCGGCGGTTCATCCGCGGCGTCCCGACTGGTCCCGTCCTTGTGTAAAGATGCCATAGCTGATATGATCGCTCCCAAATCACTTGGGAATACAGCCGCGCCTTTATGATCGAATCCTTTCTTCTCCTCAGTTCCGGGATCACCCTATTCCTCTTCGGCATGATGAAGCTTGGGGCGGGGATCCAGCAACTCTTCACCGCCCGAATCCGGGACCACATCAAATACGCCGTCCGGCGCCCCTTTTTCGGTCTCCTGACCGGTGTAGCGGCGACGGTCCTGTTTCAGAGCAGTTCCGCCACCACCGTCATCGCCGTGGGGATGGTCAGCGCCGGATTGATCACCTTTTATCACTCCCTGGCCATTGTCCTGGGGGCCGATCTCGGGACGACGGTCATCGTCCAGTTGGTGGTCTGGAAGATCACCGACGCCTCCCCGCTGTTTGTCATCGTCGGCGGCATCATCTGGTTTACCGCCCAGGAGAGGCGCAAAAGTCTGGGTGAGGCGATCTTCTACTTCGGCCTCCTGTTTTTCGGCCTGAGCGTCGTGGGGACGGCGACGGCCCCCCTGCAGCAGCACCCGGAGATCGTCGGCTTTTTCCGGGAGGCCAAGCATCCCCTGCTGGGATTCACCCTCTCGGCGCTGTTCACGGGCCTGATCCACGCCTCGGCGATCCCCATCGGCATCCTCGCCATTCTCGCCCAGCAGGATCTGGTCAGCCTGGACAACGCCCTGCCCATGGTCATCGGGGCCAATGTGGGCACCACCGTGACCGCCCTTTTGGCCGGTATGGTCTCCGGAGTCGGCGGCAAGCGGGCCGCCTTCTCCCACTTCTTCTTCAAGGCGGTGGGGGCGGCGATCTGCATGGCCGCCCTGCCGCCGTTTCTCGCGTTGCTGCGAAGCCTGTCGCCCGGCGTCGCCCAGCAGATCGCCTTGGGACATCTCCTCTTCAACCTGATCATCGTCGTCCTTTTCTTTCCCTTGCTCCGTTTGGTGGCCCGCCTCCTGGTCCGTATCCTCCCCGGGGAGGAAAAGACCCTCCCCCTGTGGCCGGAGTTTCTCAAGGAAGACGCCCTGGCGGATCCTGTCTCGGCCCTGGAAATCGTCTCCCGGGAGCTGGAGCGCCAGATCGTCATCGTGGAGGAGCTGTACCGCCGGGCGACACCGCTGCGGACCGCCTATCGGGAGGGGCAGCGGCGGGACGTCCTGTATGTGGAGATGATAATCAATCACCTGCGCGCCGAGATCGTTTCCTATCTGCGGAAGATCTCATGCCAGGATCTTTCCCCAGCACTGTCGGGGCGGCTTTTCGCCTATACGGCCATGGCCGACGATATTGAGCGCATGGCCAACCACATGATCAATCTCGTTTCCCTGTCCCGGGAAAAGCAGCGGCGGCGGATCGAGTTCACCCGGTTTGCCGAAGAGGAACTGGATGAGATCGAGAGGCTGGTGGAGATGAATATCGCCGACGCGGTGCGGCTGATCCGCCAAGGTGACGGTGACCGGAGCGCCGCCGTCACCCGGCGGGAAAACGAGATCGACGACGCCGTAAAAGCGGCCCGGGAGCGCCATCTGGTTCGCTTTCACAAACGGCTCTGCCAGGCCGAGGCCGGGCCGGTATTCGTCGAGATGCTCATCCATCTGGAGCGTATCTCCGACCATTGCCAGAATATCGCCGATCATGTCGCCGAGCTGGAAGCAGCGGAAGTGTCTTGACCGGTCGGGGATGAAAATGATACCTTCCCGGATAATCAATATGTGAAGTCGATTCGGTAGGGACCACGGATGAGCAAGGAAAGGAGATCGTTATGAAGGATCGTTTGAACGCCCTGGAAGTAGCCCTGAACAACGAACTGCGGGAACACGAGTTCTATCTGAAAAACGCCGAGCGGACCAAGAACCCCGTCGGCAAGGCGATGTTCCTGCAGATCGCCGCGGAGGAACTGGAGCATTACGAGCGCCTGCACGCGCTCAAGGAGACCTGGGAGGCGAAGCGGCAGTGGCCGGAGACCGTCCCCCTGAAGGTGAACGGAACGGCCGTGAAGGACGTCCTGAAGGGGGCCCTGAAGCAGGCGGCCGGCGCCCCGGCGGGCGATGCCGACGATCGCGAGGCCCTGAAGACGGCCATCGCGTTCGAGGCCAGGGGGACGGAATTCTACGCGGGGCTCCGGGATCGGGTCACCGATCCCCGGGAGAAGGCCTTCTTCGACTTGTTGGCCTCCATCGAGCACGAGCACTACACGTCGCTCAAGGACACCGAGGAGTATCTGACGGACCCGGCCGGCTGGTTCTGCAAGACGGACCGCG
>JAKQIZ010000060.1 GCA_029561465.1 Deltaproteobacteria bacterium
TCTGGTACTGGACCCCGGTCGCATCCGCGAAGAGGATTATTCTTTATTCAAGAAAGAGGGGGAACTGCTCATCGCGGAGCGCTACATCCCCCATATAAAGGCCTATCTATGGGGGAAGGCGGGGCCACTTTACGACCGGAACAACCGTGTCATCGGCGCCATCCAGACCTTACGGGATATTACTGAATTCAAGCGGACGGAAGATTCGCTGCGGGAATCGGACCGTCGGCTGGCGGACATAATCGATTTTCTTCCCGATCCGACTTACGCCATCGATCTGGAAGGGAGGATCATCGTCTGGAACCGGGCCATGGAGGAATTGATGGGAGTCAAGTCAAAGGATATTCTCGGCAAGGGAAATTACGAGCACGCCCTGCACTTCGACGGCGAGCGAAGGCCCATGCTGGTCGATCTGGTGCTGAATCCCGCCGAAATCAGGGAAGACAATTACTCCATGTTCAGGCGGGAAGGGAATCTGCTCATCGCAGAGCGTTACATCCCGCATATCAAGTCGCACCTCTGGGGGGTGGCGGGGCCACTTTACGACCGGAACAACCGTGTCATCGGCGCCATCCAGAGCCTGCGCGACATTACGGATCGCAAGCGGGACGAAACTGTCCTCAGAGAGTCAGAAGACCGGTACCGCACGATCTTTGAGACGACGGGCAGTGCCATGCTGATGGTCGAGGAGGACATGACGGTCATCCTGGCCAACACAGAGTTTGAGAATACATACGGCTACGGCAAGGACGAACTCGAAAACAAAATGCGCTGGACCGAATTTATCTTCAAGGATGATATTGAAAGGCTGAAGATGTACCACATATCACGGCGGAAAGATCCGGCATCCACTCCCCGTCAGTACGAATCCCGGATCGTGGCCAAGAACAAACAGATCCGGGATGTCCTCATCAACGCGGAACTCATCCCGGGAACATCGCGAAGCGTCATTGCTCTACTGGACATCACGGAACTCAAGCAGGTCGAAAAAGCATTGATCAGGAGGGAACAGGAACTGAAGAGTAAAACGGAGGAACTCGAAGAGCTCAACGCCGCCCTGAGGGTACTGCTCAAACGCAGAGAAGAGGACAAGCGGGAACTGGAGGACAATGTCCTGTCCAATATCAAGCAGTTGGTCATCCCCTATGTGAAGAAATTGAAGAAAAACGGGTCCAACGGAAAGGCGCTCACGGACCTGAACATCATCGAATCCAACTTGATGGGCATTGTCTCTCCCTTTGCGCAGAAGCTGACCGCACGGCACCTGAGCCTCACACCGAAAGAGATCCAGGTGGCCAATCTCATCCGGGAGGGAAAGACCACCAAGGAGATAGCGGACTATATGGATATTTCAAAAAGCGCCATTGACACCCACCGGTACCACATCCGCAAGAAAATGGGCATCCTCAACAAGAAAATGAATCTCCAGTCCTACCTGTCCACTCTGATGTAGCAGTGTCTCGTCAACCATCAAGTGTCGGATAGAGGCGGCATAGTTTTATCCCGGCATCCCCGGCAGTGAATTGCCAGTTAATCTAAGGTTATCTTTTCTGCACTTTTGTCTTGACCAGAAATTTCCTCAATTAAACAAGCTCCGTCTCGCCTGGTTTTTCTTTCGGTGACTTTTGCCATTCGCTTCCCTGTCAATGGCTCACAAGAGTAGTGTTGTTATCTCCACAATGATTCCCCATTCTTCCAATATTGTTTTTTCACCTCTTTCCCCATACATCGGAGCAACCGAAAAGTGAAACGGCTTATCGTTGAACGATGAGCGGCGATTTCATCGAAACTATATTTCCCGAAAGGAGGAGCAGTATGACTACACCCATTCAACAGAAGATAAGAGACAAGAAAAAAACAGCCAAGGAGATCGTCGACATGGTCAAGTCGGGGGACTGGATCCAGCCGGGTACCGCTGGGGGAGACGCGACCCAGTGTATGGTGGAGATCGCCGGCCGCTTGGGACCCGGCCTAAAAGACATCGAGTTCTGGCTTTACGGCAACATTTACCCCCACCCCTATTTTCAGCAGGCGGACTCCAGGCAGAAATACCACTGCATGCAGGATTATTTCTTCTTCCCCTGGAACCGAAAAGCCCGCGATGCGAATGGTGTCAGCAGCTGGGCGCAGTGGGGTTGGGCCATGGGCCAGTACTTCCATCACTATCGGTTCGTCAATGCCGTAAAGGAGAAAAGGGGAATCGACTGGTTTTGGAATGCGGCGACCGCTCCCGATGACAGGGGATTTTTCAATTGGTCCTACGGCACAAACAATTGCAATATCTACACTCAGACAGCAAAAAAGATCGTGGTCGAAGTCCGCTCCGATTTCCCCTGGGCGGAGGGAGGACGCTTCAATACCGTGCACATTGACGATATTGATTACTGGGTTGAAGTGGACGTCGAAAAGAACAAGTGGCCACAGATGAACGAAAAGGCCATCAAACCCTCCCCGGAAGAAGCGCAAATTGCCCAAAACATTCTTACCATTATGAGGGATCGGGATGTTGTTCAGCTCGGGATCGGCACGTTACCCTCGGCGGTGGCCACGGCCATGGCCGGTGCGGGCCTGAAGGACCTGGGCATCCACACCGAGATGCTGAATTACGGCCTCATCAATCTTCTCGAATCGGGTCAGGTGACTAACCGTTACAAGACGCTCCCCGCCGACCGCGGAAAGAGCGTGTGGACACTGGCGTTCCCCTTTGACACGAAATGGTATTACGAAACGGTCCATCGGAATCAGAACCTTGCGGTGTACGATATCGGTTATACCAACAACCTTCATAACCTGGCGCGTCTGGACAATTTGATCGCCATCAACAACGCCGTGGCCGTTGATTTGCTGGGCCAAGTCTGCTGCGGATTCTATGACAAGCGTGCCATTTCGAGTACGGGCGGATTTCTCCAGTTTGTCGGGTTCTGCTCGCAGTCGCGAGGGGGCCGGGGCGTGGTCTCATTGACGTCGCGGAGCAAGCACGGGACACCGAGAATCGTTCCCTTTTTCCCGGTGGGGACCACCGTGGACCTTCCGGCGCAACTGACCTCGCACGTCTGCACGGAGCATGGGATCGTCAATCTGAGGGGTCTGAATGGCTACGAGCGGACGGAGGCCATCATATCGATCGCCCATCCCGATGACCGGGCGGCCCTTGAGAAGGAAGCTCGCGAGCATGGACTCCTGGCGCCGGAATTTCCCGTGAAGATGCTTCCGAAAGAAGGCGGTGCCAGACGTTATCCGTCCTATGACGAGAGACGAACGTACAAGTCTCCCTTCAACAGTGAGCTGTGGGGATTTGACTGGGATCCCTACCAGACCGGAAAATAGTCGGGATGACGCGGCGAAGTCGTCGCGGTCCTCAGGAACTGGAAAGGAGAACGTTCCATGAATCTTGAAACCATTATTTTGAATAAAGAGGACGGCGTGACCATTGTTCGGCTCAATCGACCAAAGGAATTCAATGCCCTCGATTTCCATCTGCTCAACGATCTGGCCAGGGCCCTGGAATTCTGCTCAGATGACAAGGAGACCCGGGCCGTGGTGATCACCGGCGAAGGAAAGGCCTTCTGTGCAGGAGGAGATGTGTCGCTGTTCAGGGGCGAGGACGCCGGCGATACACTCAGACAGCTCATAAAGTTAATGAACACGGTCATCATCACGATCCGCCGGATGCAGAAGCCCATCATCGCCATGATCAACGGCATGACGGCGGGCGGGGGCATGAGCATCGTCGCGGCGTGCGACCTGAGGATATGCGGTTCCTCCGCCAAATTCAAGACGGCCTACACGGCGTCGGGACTGGTTCCCGACGGGGGATGGGCGCTTCTGATGCCGCTTCTGATGGGATTCGGAAAGGCCTCGGAGATGGCGTTCATGGATCCGCTCTTCGGCTCAAAAGAAGCCCTGGACTACGGCTTCGTCACAAAAGTTGTGGAAGACACCGAGCTTGAAAATACGGCACTCCATATCGCGCGGAATCTCGCAAGCGGCCCCTCCGTCGCCTTTGCCCTCGTGAAGGAGAATCTCAACAATGCCTTTTTCTCTCTGCTGGAAAGGCAGCTCGAAGTTGAGAAGGAGTCTATGACCATTGCCGGCCGGACTTCCGATGTCAAGGAAGGTATGAAGGCCTTCGCGGAGAAAAGAAAACCGATTTTCATGGGAAGATAATCCATCGACGTCCTGTGACGATCATCAATCCAGGAAAGGCAGGATCCCCCACGGATCCTGCCTTTTTTTGCGCATGCAGGACCGCGTGGACGGTGTGATTCGAGAGAAGGACGCGGTCAGAGGCAGCATCGCGGGAGGCAGCGAACTGAGGGCGGACGTCGTTATCTTGGACGATCCTGACCAGATGTTCCCTGCCCGCCGGTTAGGCCAGTACGACGAGGACTTTCATCGCCCCGCGATGGCTTGGATGGCAGCAAGGGCTCGATCCACCTCTTTATCCTGGTTGAAGTAACCGAAGCCGAAGCGGATCGTCCCCCGGGGAAAGGTTCCGATGGTGCGATGGGCGGCCGGGGAGCAGTGGAGGCCGGGACGGCAGAGAATCCCGAATTCCTCGTCCAGGGTCAGGGCCGCCGCGGAGGGGGAGACACCGGCGATTTGGAAGGAGACAACGGCCGTACGTCCCTTTGCACCGGGCGGGCCGAAAACCTTGACCTCTGGGAAGGAGGCTGCTCCGGCAAGAAATCGGGCTGTAATCTCTTCCTCCCGGCGGCGGATGTGATCCACCCCTTCCGCCAGAACGAAACCCGCTCCCGCTCCCAGGCCGGCGATCCCGATCGTATTGGGAGTTCCCGACTCATATCGGTCGGGAAGAAAATCGGGCTGGGCCTCGTGCTCCGAGCGGCTTCCCGTCCCGCCGAACATGAGGGGCCGGATCCGCCCTTCCAGGTCATCCCGGATATAAAGGCCGCCGGTTCCCTGGGGGCCGAAGAGGGACTTATGCCCGGAGAAGGCCAGCAGATCGATCCCCATTTTCTCGACGTCGATGGGCAGCGCCCCGGCGGTCTGAGCGGCATCAACGCAGAGCAACAGCCCGTACTCCCGGGCAATACAACCCAGCGCAGCGACGGGCTGAATGGTTCCCGTCACGTTCGAGGCATGGGTAACCACAAGGAGCCGACTCCGGGTCCTGACGGCCCTCCGGACGTCGTCGGGGTCGAGGAGGCCGGCGCCGTTGCAGGGAACTACGGTCAAGCTTACCCCCTGGGTCTCCAGATGGCGCAGGGGCCGCATGACGGAATTGTGCTCCATCCCGGAGGTCAGGACGTGATCGCCGGGACGGAGGAGCCCCAAAAGGGCGATATTGAGAGCCTCCGTAGCGTTCTTGGTGAAAACGATACGGAGGGCGTCGCCGATGCCGAAGAGCGCCGCCAGGGCCTCCCGGGCCTCCAGGATCACCCGTCCCGCCGCCAGGGAGAGGTGATGTCCGGAACGGCCGGGACTGCCGCCGATCCGCTCGGCGTATTCTACCATGGCCGCCGTTGTCACCGGCGGCTTCGGCCAGGATGTGGCGGCATGGTCGAAATAGATCACCCGCCCTGTCCGTTCGTGCATTGCCATCCTTCGGTATCCCCCCCTCTTTACCCATCGCCGGGCGGCAAAGCAACACTGCGGGCACGGCGAACCATATTCATTTCCACATGTTCTGAACTTACGAGATAGCATGTCGCTGCACTGCAGCGGCTTCGGGACCCATATACTGAAACTCCTCAAGGCCCGGAACGCCCTGGAGAAACTGCTCATCACTTCTTGACCTACCCCAGGGGCGCCTCCCCTTCCCAGGTCACCTTGCCCTGGAGCAGCGCCGCCACTCCGGGACGCTGCGCCCTGGCGATCCGCAGGCAGACGCCGCAATCCGAACTGATGTGGCGGGGCACGGGAATCAGCTTATGGGCCTCCCCGGCCGCCTTGAGAAGTTTTTCCGCCTTCAGGGCGTGGCTGACGGAAGGAAAAATGAACACCAGGTAATCGTTATCGGGGTTCTCCGTCAAGGACGCACCACCCGCCCGGCACCCGCTAGGATCTCGACGATGTCATACATATTGGAGATGTGCCCCACCGCCACCTGATCCGTGACGCCGAAGAAGTTGGCGCAGGTCCCGCAGATCAGGATCTCCGTACCGGACTTTTCCAGATCCCGCAGGTCATCTAGAACGGTGGAATCCGCCAGGGCCAGTTTGACGCCGGCATTGTAGCAGACAATCCGGACCGGCGGGGGCTGGAGTTGCAGCAGGGTGTGGATGAAGCCCCGGATAAGGATATCACCCAGGATATCGTCACCCCGTCCCATGCGATTGTCGGACAGGACAACGACCAGGGGTTCCGCATTCTTCTCCCCTCTCCCGTCGCAGACGGGCAAATCCTCGCCGTCAGCGGCAGGAACGCCTACTGGTGTATTTTCCGGGGGACCCGTTCTCGTCAGGGCGATCTCCCAAAAACCGTCTTCTCTTTCCGTCACCGCAAAGCCACAGGCCGTTTTTACGGCCAGGCGGCGGATATTTTCCACCGCCATGGCGTTGTCCACCAGGACGGTGATCCGGTCTTGAGTTTCAATGGCCTTCTTGGCCATAATCACCGGCAGCGGGCAGGCCAGCCCCCGGGCATCCACGGTTGTCGTCATTTTTTCCTCCTGAAAGGGTATTTTAGTGCTTTTCTCATTTTCCCATCCGCCATTAAATTTTCATTACTACAATTTACCGCTGAATGTCCTCTCTTGGCAAGATTTTATTCCTCGTCCAACGATCACGCCCGGGAGACCTGCCTTGCGCCAAAGATCGACATGATTAAGTCATTCATAATTACTGATAAATATCAATGTGTTGAAATTTATCGGACCGGTTGAAATTATCGGAATTCCGATAATTTCCCTTTGGGAGGAAAGCGGCGCCTATCTGGAGGGGAATTCCTGCGTAAGGGGAAAACGGATACGGTCAAGCTGGGAGAGAAGGTGAATTTCAATGCCTTCCGTCTGGCGATCATTCGTGGTTGCCGAGATAAATCACCTCGATCAATTTTGACGGCATCGTAAAAAGTCCGGATACTTCGAAAGCGCTTCATCCTTACCGAGAAAAAAGGAGAAAAGCGCCCCACCTTCAGAGGTGGGGCGCTTTTCTGCGTATTCAGAAGATCCGCCCGAAAATATTCGGAACATCATCCGGCATAAATCCGGATGTTGGGGCGGGTTAATGGCTACTTCTTGCCCTTCTTGGCCTTCTTAACCGGCGGATCGGGAATGGCGGCCAATTCCTGGAAAGCGGCGTCCCATTTGTCGATCAGGTCTTTAAGCTCCCCGGCCTTTTTCTTGGCGCCCAGCGGATCGGCGGCAAGCATATCCTTCGTCGCCTTCAAACCATCTTCGATGGCCTTGACATCCGCCGTCCACGCCTCTTCCTTGTCTTTCATCTTCTTCTGGAGTTTCGGCGCCGCGGCGGTCAGCTTATTCCATCCTTCTTCCAAGGCGGCAATGGCAGCCGTCACCTCGTCCGTAACGGCCTTCTTGCCGTCCGCGGCGGCCGCGGCGGCCTTTTCGAAGGCGGGTTTGGCGTTCAGATAGCCCTTTTTGGCCTCGTCATACTTCTTGTCCTTCATCTGCGCCTCCGCGCCGTCCCAGGCCGTCTTGCCCGCGGCGAAATCAGTGGCGGCATACTTGTCGGCGCCGGCCGCCACAGCGGCGTCCATCGCCGCCTTGGCCGCCGCTTTCTCCGCCTCCGGCGGTTTCGCACAGCCGACGAACACCAGAACTAGCGCCAGGAACATCAACAAGCATACCGAATGTTTGAAACACTTCATAACTTTGTTTCCTCCTTTTTCAATTATTAGTTTTTTCTTCATTGAATGGCATTTTCATTATCGGGATTTCCCGGTTTGTCAAGTTTTTTTTATTTCATCCTACCCGCCGTGCCTGCAGGCAAAAACCGATTACTGTTCATGAAATACCTGATTCCCGCTGCGGCGGGACCGCCAAGAAGTGTCATATTTGGAACTTGTTAAGAGGTTATCAAATATGAGTTGCTTTCCGAATGATCATCATTATAAGAATGAAAGCAATATCAATCGGGAGAAGACGGACGACGCCCGCGGGACGGTGGCTCCCTTTTCCACTGTCCAGACGGGAGCCATTTATAAGCTCATGACCCATGAAAATGCCCATCCGCATCGACACGATTCTTGATTCCATCGCCGACGGTGTCTTTACCGTGGATCACGACTGGCGGATCACCTCCTTCAACCGCGCCGCCGAGGAGATTACCGGCGTGCCCAGAGAGGACGCCGTCGGCCAGTTCTGCCGGGAGGTCCTTAAAGCCGACGTCTGCGACCGGCAGTGTGTCCTCCGCTACACCAAAGAAACGGGCCGGGAAGTAGTGAACCGGACGGTCCACATCATAAACGCCCGGGGTCAGCGCGTGCCCGTAAGCATTTCCACGGCCATTCTTAAAGACGAAACGGGGCAGGCGATCGGGGCAGTGGAAACCTTCCGGGATATCAGCCGGGAGGAGGATCTCCGGAAGAAACTGGAAGAAAAGTACACCTTTCAGGACATCGTCTCCAAGAGCCATAAGCTGCGGGAGATTTTCGATCTTCTTCCCGACGTCGCCGCCAGCACCAGCACCGTGCTGCTCCAGGGAGAAAGCGGCACCGGCAAGGAACTCTTCGCCCAGGCGATCCACAACCTCAGCCCCCGCAGCCGGCGGCCTTTCGTCGCCGTCAATTGCGCGGCCCTGCCCGACACCCTCCTGGAGGCGGAACTCTTCGGCTACAAGGCCGGGGCCTTCACGGATGCCAAAAAAGACAAACCCGGCCGTTTCAAATTAGCCGATCAGGGAACCCTCTTCCTCGACGAAATCGGCGACATCTCCCCGGCCTTGCAGGTTCGCCTCCTGCGGGTCCTTCAGGAAAAGACCTACGAACCCTTGGGGGGTGTGGAGAGCATCCGTCATGACGCCCGGATCATTGCCGCTTCCAACCAGAACCTCCAGGAACTGGTTAAAGAGGGCAGGTTCCGGGAGGACCTCTACTACCGCATCAATGTCCTCAAACTGGTGCTGCCGCCCCTCCGGGAACGAATGGAGGACGTCCCCCTCCTTATCGATCACTTTATCCGGATCTTCAATGCGCTGCAGGACAAATCCCTGCAAGGCGTGGACGACCAGGCCCTGGCCTGCCTCATGGCATACCACTATCCCGGCAATGTCCGGGAGCTGGAAAACATCATCGAACGTGCCTTCATTCTCTGCAAGTCGGGGATTATCAAGCGCAAGGATCTGCCGGAATTTCTCCAGTCCGGCAGGGAAGAAGAGGTTGCGCCTCCGGATCATACGACCTTCCAGGAGATGGAAGCGGCCTTTCTCATCAACGCCCTCAAGAGAAACAAGGGTAATCGGGTCCAGACCGCCCGGGAGCTGGGCATTCACAAAAGCACCCTTTTCCGCCGGATCAAGGCCCTGGGGATCAAGGAGCCCCGACCGGGAAGATCCTGACAACAGCGGACCGACAATCCGTCTTCCGGAGAATCGGCGCGGCGGCGCAGCGGTCCCTCCGTCGGTTTTTACCAGCGAGCATGCAGTCGACCGCGGTTATGACCTGTAATAAGAGCGGCGGCAATACGATGGAAGGGGCTTTGCAATACATCAGCTGATAACCGAAGCAATTTTGCGATGCCAGTCCTTGCATAGAACGTCCATTCCGCACCCATCTGTTTGACTTCATGAAATATTTTCCGTCTCACTGCTGAACGGCACAAGCTTTGCTGCATTAATGATCGTCTCGGCCGCAATCAACCGCAAAACGGATATCGCTGCCGATACAAGGCACTATCGCTTTCAGCCGACACGGATCAAAGGAAAGATCAATACTGTCTTGTGGCTTGCATACAACTAATAACATGGGGGAGGAACGACAATGCCCAGAGGAGACGGAACGGGACCGGCCGGCAAGGGACCGGGGACGGGACAGGGAAGAGGTCAGGGAAAAGGACAAGGCCGAGGACAAGGTCAGGGATTGGGACGCATGGGCGGTCCCCTGGCCGGTGGGGCGGTGGGCTTTTGCGTCTGCCCCAATTGCGGGCAGCGGCAGTCCCATGAACGGGGCATCCCCTGTTATCAGAAGCAGTGCCCGAACTGCGGGACAGCGATGATCAGAGAATAGGGACAATGTCCGCCTACACCTTCAAGCATGTATATGGCCCCGTACCTTCGCGGCGACTGGGAAGATCCCTGGGTGTCGATCTCGTCCCCTTCAAGACCTGCACCTACGATTGCATCTATTGCCACCTCGGACGCACGACCAACAAGACCGTGGAACGAAAGGAATATGTGGAAATAGATGCAGTTGGCGCCGACCAACAAACGCATCTTTGCGACCATTGACCGTCCCTGTAGTCGCACAATCACTACCATAAGGAATGGATATGGGGGCGGCGGTCAGCTCACATGTCGCCCCTTACACCGGCTTTTGCTTTACGGACGCCATCGGCACACCCCTTGCAAACGCTACATTGTCAGGAGCAGCAAGGATCGTTATTTCACGGGGCAGGAATATGGCCATCGCGCTGGCAGCATCACAGGATCATATCGCCACGGTTTTCGATTCCGCCGATTCTTTCGTCGTCATCGAATCCGGCGTTGTCCGGCAGCGGCGCGTCGAAGCCATCCCGGCGGGACTGACCATGATGCAGATGCGGCAAAAGCTGATGGAATTGAGCGTGAACGTTCTCCTCTGCGGGGCTATTGCCACTTCCACCCGGCAATTCATCGAGGGGGCGGGGATTGTCGTAATCCCTTTCCTGAAGGGAAATCTTACCGACGTGGAAACCGGATTTTTCTCCAACCACCTCGATGATCCGGCTTTTTACCTGCCCGGATGCCGCCGGGGATGGGTGGGTCTCGGTATGGGTCCATGCGGCCGCGGAACGGGAAGAGGCCGACGCGGGGCGGCGGGCAACACAAAAGGACAGCGAAGGAGAGGAATATCATGAAGATAGCGGTAACGGCGCAAAAACCCGGCTGGACGGAACCATTGGACAGCCGTTTCGGACGGGCCTCCTGGTTTGTAATTATCGATACGGAGACGAAAAAGTGGGAGGCCGCGGAGAACCTTCAGAACCGCCAATCGGCCCAAGGTGCGGGCATCCAGGCCGCACGGACCATCATTGACCGGGGAGTGGAGGCCCTGATTTCCGGCAATGTAGGTCCGAAGGCCTTTAAGGTACTCCAGGCGGCGGGGGTAAAGATGTACCGCGCCGAATCCGGCCGGCAGCAGACGGTGGCCGACGCCTTCGTCGCCTGGGAACGGAAAGATTTAGAGGAAATCAGCTCGGCCACCGTGGATGGTCACAGTATATGACTAATAAATTTTATTAAGGAGATACTGCATATGCCTAAAGGAGATCGCACGGGCCCGGCGGGAATGGGTCCCATGAGCGGCAGGGGCTTCGGTTACTGCGCCGGATATGCCATGCCCGGTTATGCCGGCAGGGGGCCGGTTAGAGGTGCAGAATGGTTTTCAGGTTTCTTGAGGTATGGTCGGGGCAACCGGAGCAGGTTCCATCGGCCCGGATTTTTCGGCCGACAGTCGGTCGGGGCCTATGATTATTATGCCCCGGCTTCCGGACCGATCCCGAGCAAGGAAATGGAAATACAGGCTCTCAAGGACGAGTTGCAGGACTACGAAAGGGTAACGCAACAGTTGCGTTCCCGTCTGACGGAACTGGAAAAGAACCCGTGAAGGTTGCTTTTGCCAGCGGCAAGGGCGGTACGGGCAAGACCACCGTAGCCGTCAATATCGCGAATATCCTCCAGCAGACCGGCGTGGACGTCCAACTCCTCGACTGCGATGTTGAAGAACCAAACGCCCATCTCTTTCTCCTGCCGCGGATCGACGGGAGCATTCCGGCGACCGTGAGAATTCCTGAGGTCGCGGAAGAACATTGCACCGGATGCGGCGTCTGCGCCGAGTTCTGCCAATATAACGCCATCACGGTTTTCAAGAATACCGTGATTGTATTTCCGGAACTGTGCCACGGATGCGGCGTCTGCGCCGAGTTCTGTCCCGAACGGATCATCACGGAATCCGACCGGGCCATCGGGGTAATCGAAGGAGGCGCCGCCGGGGGGATAGGTTTCTTACAGGGACGCCTCAATGTGGGCGAGGTGTTGGCCCCGCCTCTCATACGCCAGGTAAAGGAGAAGGTTCCGGCGGCGGCCGTCACCCTTGTCGATTGTCCCCCGGGAACATCCTGCCCCGTAATTGAAGCGGTGCGGGATATGGACCTGGTGGTGCTTGTTTCCGAACCAACTCCCTTCGGTTTTTACGACCTGACGCTGATGGCGGCAACGCTGAAAACCCTGGCCATTCCCAGCGGGGTCGTCGTCAATCGCTGTGATATCGGCAACGACGAGCTGTATCTATTCTGCCGCCGGGAAGGCCTCCCCATCCTCGCCGAGATCCCCCATGATCGGCGGATCGCGGAGTGTTATTCCCGCGGCGCCCTGATTACCGAGGCACTGCCGGAGTACAGAGAGCTGTTTGCCGGTCTTTGGAAACAGGTATTGACATTGCTGCCCTCCCGGCCGGACCGGGAAGGACGAGAATGAACAGGGGCGCCTCCATGACCAAGGAAATCACCATTCTCAGCGGCAAAGGTGGCTCAGGAAAGACAACCGTTACCGGCGCCCTGGCTGCCCTGGAAAAGAATGCCGTCCTCGTAGATGCCGACGTGGACGCCCCGGATCTTCACCTCCTTCTCCAGCCACGGATCAGGAGGAGCACGATCTTTTACGGATCCAAAAAGGCGAAGACAATCCCGGCGGATTGCATCCATTGCGGCCTCTGCGTCGGCGCCTGCCGTTTTGACGCCATTGCCCCGGGCGAGCCTCCGGAGATCTGCATTATTTTTTGCGAGGGATGCGGCATGTGCTACCGGATATGTCCCGTGGAGGCCATCGAGTTTGCGGAAGCCCGCACCGGGGAGTGGTATGTGTCGGATACCGCCTATGGCCCCATGGTGCATGCCCGTCTGGACCCCGCTCAGGGTAATTCGGGGAAGCTGGTCAGCCTGGTCCGCGAGGAAGGACGAAAAATCGCCGCGGCGAATCAGGCCGAATTTATCCTTACCGACGGTCCTCCGGGAATCGGTTGTCCCGTAATCGCCTCGCTGGCCGGGACTGGTTTTGTCCTCATCGTCACGGAACCGACGCTGGCGGGAGAACACGATCTCCGACGCTTGGCGGAACTGCTCGCCCTGTTCAAGATACCCGCCGGGCTCTGTCTCAACAAATGGGATCTGAATCCCGAAATGGCGGCCCGGATGGAGGCGGCCGGCCGCGACCTGGGCATGCACGCCGTCGGCAGAATCCGCTTCGATCTGACAACGGTCGAGGCCCAACTTCAGGGTCGCACCGTAATGGATTATCCCGCCAGTCCGGCGGCCGCGGATATCGAGGCCCTGTGGAAAAACGTTTTAAATTTATTGAGAAAAAACGATTCAGGAGGCTGACGAATAGATGAGCAATACAGAAGATGCCCTTCCCCTGTACGGGAAAGGGCAGAAACAGCAACAGGAAAACCGCGACCGGACGGAAAAACACCAGCAGGAGGAGAAACAGCTCCGGGAAAGAATGGCGCAAATTCGCCACAAGATCCTGGTCCTTTCCGGTAAGGGAGGAGTGGGTAAAAGCACCATCGCCGTCAATATCGCCGTCGGTCTGGGAATGGAAGGAAAGAAGGTAGGTCTGCTGGATGTGGACTTTCACGGCCCGAGCATCCCCACGCTTCTCCGGCTCGGCAATCAGACCCTGCGCACCGACGGCAAAAACGCCTTTCCCCTGGATTACGTATATGGGATCAAGGTGGTTTCCCTGGGCCTCCTCCTGCCTGACCAAGACGAGGCGGTCATCTGGAGGGGTCCATTGAAGATGGGCGTTATCCGGCAGTTCCTCGCGGACATCCAGTGGGGGGATTTGGATTATCTGATCATCGATTTCCCGCCGGGGACAGGCGATGAACCTCTGTCCGTGGCCCAGATGCTTCCGGAGAGCGATGGGGCCGTAATCGTCACGACCCCTCAGGAGGTGTCCCTGGCCGACGTCCGGAAGTCCATCAGTTTCTGCCGCCAGGTAAAGGTGCCCGTTCTCGGCGTCGTGGAAAACATGAGCGGCCTCAACTGCCCCCACTGCGGAAAACTAATTGAACTTTTCAAAACCGGCGGCGGTGAGTCCATGGCCAAGAAGCTGAAGGTCCCCTTTCTGGGGCGCATCCCCTTGGAACCGGCCGTTGTGGAGGCCTCGGACAGCGGTCTTCCGTTCATTTACCACTACAATCAAACCGGCGCGGCCCAGGCCTTTCGCGAGGGGATCATCAAAACCATCCTGGCCCTTGACGACCGTTAGGAAATGGCGGTATCAGCCGTAACAGCAAGCGGCATTTTGCCCAACGGCTGATATTCTTGAATAATTTTTTTTTAAAGAAACAACCATGAGGTGAAAAGAGATGCAATTGATGCGAATCGCCGTCCCCACCGTGGACGGTTATCTGTGCCCCCACTTCGGCCACTGCGGCGCCTTCGTCATCGTCGACGTGGACAAGGACGAACGAAAGATCCTGAAAACGGAAATTCATGAGGCTCCGCCGCACGAACCGGGCCTGTTGCCCCGCTGGCTGGCGGAAAAGGGAGCTGACCTGATCATCGCCGGCGGCATGGGCGCCCGTGCCCAGGATCTCTTCAACCAGCGGGGGATCGGCGTCGTGGTTGGCGCCCCCTCCGAAACCCCGGAAAAGATCGTCGGCGACTATCTCCAGGGAGCATTGTTCTGCGGCCAAAATCTCTGCGATCACTGAGCCTTGCGGTGGGAATCCAGACATGCCGATATACGAATACGAGTGCGCGGATTGCGGGAAGACCTCCGAATTTCTTGAAGGGATAAGCGGCCAAGAAGAAGCGCCCCGGTGCCTTTTCTGTGGCGGCGCGGAATTGCGCCGCCTCATGTCCCCCAGCATTCTTCCTCGGAGCGGCGCCTTTTCGGCTTCCCCGGCGGGCAGGACATGCTGCGGCCGCGAACAGCGCTGTGACGCCCCGCCCTGCGCGGGCGGCGGAGGCTGCCGGAGATGAGCAGCGGGAAATCGGCTCCGGAACCCAGCGCAAACCGGCGGGAGATCGACGGTGAAACCTTCCAGGCCATGATCATGAAGATCCGCCGCCGGCCGCGGCAGCAAATATCGGGGCATTGGTTCAACATCGTGGAGGCGGCGGGTCATCGCTTTCTTCAAGGGCCCCTGAACACGGATGTCCGGGGGCAAAGGAGGAACGGGGGGCTGGCCTATATCACCCGGTTGGTCCGCACCGAGGATATCGCCGGCTTCTGGCCGGAAACGACGGGCCGCCTCCTCGCCCCCGAGGAGTGTCATGCCGCCGCCGCATTCATATCCTCCCTCGACGGCCGGGACGTAGAATTGATCGTTCCGCTACGCAATCGTGCCCTGCCGGTCCGTTGGGAGAGATTCGAAGATTCCCGGGAGTATCCCCTTTATGCCGCCCATATCCACCCACGGATATTGTCGGCCCTGTCGGAAATTACGTTTCAGCGTCTCCTCGACGTCGGGTGCGGGTCGGGGAATCTGCTGGCGGCAATCCGCCGGGATAATCCCCATGCCTATTACGCCGGTTTCGACATCGGCCCGGACAATGTGGAAGCAGCAAAAGAAAAGGGATTAGAAAATATCCGCGAGGAAAAAGGAGAAAATGTCGCCACGGTGTATGCCATGGCGCCTCCCTTCGACGTGATCATCTTCTGTGGGATCCTGAACCGGCAGATCATGGATGGCGACAGCGCCCGGACGATTTTGAAAAAGAGCCTGACCCGCTTGGCGAAAGGGGGACTCGTGATCATCACCGGCTACTCCTCCTGTCACTTCTGCGCCCGGGAACTCAAGAAGAAGGGATTGACGGTGCTCAATAAGAGCATCCCGGAGAACATCTTCCGAGACTACGATGAATTCTATCTCCGGCAGTTCTATGTGGCCAGAAAGGATTGACGCCCCCGTATAAGTCATAATCAGACATAATCAGGATGGAACGGATAAAAGAAAGTTTGATATTTAATTTCTTATCGGCCATAATCGCCTCACCGTAGCGATATGGTCAGGGTTGTTCAATTAGCGGCCGCTTTACGGCCAAGGAGGATGCCGATGAAAAAAGTCGCCCTGTTCGCCTTCAACGGCGAAGCGATGTGCCTTGTCCACGTTCTGCTCAACGCCCTGGAGATGAAGGACAAAGGTTACGAGGTCAAGGTGATCATCGAAGGAACGGCCACCAAACTAATCCGAGACCTGACGGCTGCTCCGACACCCTTTACCCCTCTGTACGAGAAGGTGAAGGCCGCCGGCCTGATTGACTGCGTCTGCCAGGCCTGCTCGAAAAAGACGGGGAGCTACGACGAGGCGACGGCGCAGGGATTGCCCGTGTGTGGGGAAATGATGGGGCACCCGAGCATGGCCCGGTACCGTGAGGCCGGTTATGAATTGATCGTCTTCTAATAAACACGGCGGCCGTCGTATTGGATTATCACCAGCGGGGCATTGTTCCCGGAACTTGGTAACCGGCGGCCATTGCAGGCATAACGATGAGAAAAACAAGGGGAAAAGGGGTGGAAGCCATGCCGGCCATGCCGGCAAGCGGCACGGATTGCCCGGCGACCGGAGCGGCGGTGATCTATCATCCCATCGGCATTATCCATTCCCCCTTCAGCGATTGGCGGGGTATGCCCATCCAGCCGGCGGGGGCCCGGGGCGTCAAAGGAAGGGTCGAAATCGCCGCTCCCTATCGCCAGGCTCTGAAGGATCTGGAATCTTTTTCCCATATCATCCTTCTGTATCACTTCCACCTCTCGAAGGATTACCATCTCGAAGTTATACCTTTCCTGGACACCGTCCCCCGGGGACTATTTGCCACCCGGGCCCCCCGGAGGCCCAATCCCCTCGGACTGTCCATCGTGAAGCTCACGGGCATCGAGGGTGGTGTCTTGCATATCGAAGATGTGGATATTGTAACAGGAACTCCCCTTCTGGACATCAAGCCCTATGTGCCGGCCTTCGATATCGTTACGGAGGCCACGGGCGGCTGGACTCAGGGTAAGGAGAAAGAGGTAGAGGTAATGCGCTCCGACGGCCGTTTCCACGCGGCTTCCGAGCCCCGGTGAAACCCGGTGGATGGGGCCGGAAAAGGGGGATAAACTTAAGCAAGCTTTATCACATCAAGCAGTTAAATTCAGCGAAGCTGAATAATATTGATAATATATAAGGAGGCGTTAGGAGATGTTTCATGAAGAGCGATGCGACTTTTGCGGCGACTGTCTGGCCCGGTGCCATTACCTAGATTTCGACAACAAGACGGGCGGTGAGGCCTTCGAAAAACTCGTCCGGGGAGAAAAATCAGACTGGATATACGACTGTGTGACCTGTATTGCCTGCAACGAATACTGTCCCAAGGATGCCCGGCCTTTCGATCTCATCCTGCGGCGGATGGAGGAGGCGGGTGACTTCACGGATCCGAAGCTGAAGGCCCAGATGGCTGACCGCTTCAAGGCCGAGGGCGAGCCCCGGCCCATGGAACCCAAAGACCGGGTAATGTCCATCTGCGTCATGGACGGGAGCATGCCTTGGGCGATCCAGGGCAGTCTCTTCCAGGAGCTGCCTATCCTCAAAGGCCGCCATTATTTCTGCAACGTCCTGTTCGCCCACATGGGGGACGAATCCATCATGCGGGACCGCCTCCAGGGGCTGGTGAACAATCTGGCCAAATCGAGGGCCAAGGAGATCGTCTTCGTCCATGACGACTGCTATGCCCTCCTGGCCGGCATGGCACCGGAATTCGGGATCAAGCTGCCCTTCCGCCCCATTTCCATCCTGGAATACCTGGCGGAGTACCTGAAAAATCACCCGGACCGTATTACCAGACTGAATATGAAGGTCGCCTACCAGCGTCCCTGCGCCTCCCGGTACACCCCGGAAAAGGATCATTTCCTCGCTGAGATCTTCTCCCTCATCGGCGTAGAGCGCGTCGCCCGGAAGTATGACGGGATCAACGCCATCTGCTGCGGTGTAGAACTGGCCGGTCCGAACCTGAAGCTCTTCCCCAGGGGCAAGAACTTCGCCCCCTTCCAGGAAAAGAATATCCAGGACGCCAAGGACTCCGGCGCCGAAGCGATTGTTTACCTATGTCCCATGTGCTTCCGGACCTTGAACAAAAAGGCGCGGGAAGCGGGGATGAAGAACTACATGATCAGCGACATCTGCCGGTTGGCCCTGGGGGAGACCCTCCCGGAGGACAAACCGGCTTAGCCGGCAAACATCCGGATCCCGGCCGGCTCGCATCGGGAGTGACGGGGAAACGACCCCAGACCGTCCGAAGACACCGGCAACCCCGTCAGGGGGGAGGCATCGTTTTGCCTCCTCCCCACCCCTGAGGTCTCCGGGTACCGACGGCCGGTTGCATGACGCCGGAGCGATAAGAAAACGTCTTTTATCCCGACTTTCCGCCTCGACACTGGGCAGAGGAAATCCGGCGGTAATATGAAGAAGGATACAGGGAGCATTAATGGAAGACATTGGCAATGAAATTCTATCTCCACAGTTAATCGATCACGCCCGGCAGCCCCGGAACAAGGGAATCCTGCCGGGGTACAACGCCGAAGGCCAGATAACAGGACCCTGCGGCGATACCATGGCCTTCTGGCTGGAGGTGAAGGACGGCACGGTGAAAAATGCCTCTTTCTATACCACCGGCTGCGGCACGTCTCTGGCCTGCGGGAGCATAGCTACCTGTCTGGTCCGGGGCATGCGTGTCGCGGCGGCGGCCGCCCTCTCCCAGGAAGACATTCTTAATGCCCTGGGAGGTCTGCCCCCGGAGGCGGAACACTGCGCCCTCCTGGCGGCCAATACCATGCGGGCCGCCTGCGAGAATTACCTCAAAGACTCAAGGCGAGCGGAAAAATAGCGATCCACTCCCCCTAAGGCGCCCTGTAGTGAAGTAACTTGAGTGCAGTTAGTTGTAAGGTCGGACCTCGTCGACAAGATTTGGGAAGCAGGTAATCATTGAAGACAGGAGGATTGAGAAATGGCTGCTCCCAGCTTGAAACCGGTGGATAACATAGAGATCCTGTCCCTTCAGGACAACTACATCGAGATGACAGCCACGGACAACAGCGCCGTCGTGACCAGGGCCATCCCCCTTAAGGACGGTTGTTTCCGCCTGTCGGTCCTTGCGGAACACGGTTTTGCCGCCGTTGTCAAGACCGGTGTCAACGGCAAGACGCATACCCTGCTGTTCGATTTCGGTTTTTCCGAAGGAGGCGCCGCCTACAACGCCAAAATCCTGGGAGTGGATTTGGGCGCGGTGGAGGCCGTCGCCCTGTCCCACGGCCACAATGATCACACCGGTGGATTCGATCAATTGGCGGCCCTGCTCGGCAGAAGAGAGATCCCCTTCTTCGTCCATCCACAGGTTTTTCGGAAACCCCGCTACCTGAAGATACCCGTGCGGGACATGAAGATCCACTTCTCGCCCCTGACTCGGGAACAGATCGCCGCAACGGGCTTGAAGCTCATCGAAACTTCGGAACCCGTCACCTTCCTCGACGATACGGTCCTGTTTCTCGGCGAGGTCCCCCACCGGACGGATTTTGAAAAGGGATTTCCCATCGCTCGCTATCAGGAAGACGGACAGGAAAAATGGGACCCCATCGAAGACGACACCTCCGTGGTCATGCACTTGAAGGACAAGGGGCTGGTGGTACTCTCCGGCTGCGCCCATGCCGGTATCGTGAACACGGTGAACTACGCCCGGGAGATCACGGGCGTGGATAAAGTTCACGCCGTCATGGGTGGATTTCACCTCTCCGGCATCTACTTCGAGGGGATTATCGACCGGACGGTGGAAGAGATGAAAAAGATCGATCCCGACTATGTCATCCCCTGCCACTGCACGGGGCGCAACGCCATCATGGCCTTTGAAAGGGCGATGCCGGAAAAGTTCATCCTCAACATGGCGGGAACGAAGCTGACCTTCGGGGCATGAATCGGAGCTTCCTTATTCCAAAATGATTCCTCTGAGTTCGGGAAAGGAGAGAGACATTCGGAAAATCGATCAGGGACAATGCCTGAAACTTTATTCCGTCGGGATGGAATGCATGATGAAAATGGCACTCAAAAAGATCCCTCCGCTGCTCATCGCTCCGGAGCCGGGATGACTTCCCGGAGATATGGGTACCCTCACCACCCATATCTCCGGGAAGCGCGAGGGGATTGGGCAAGGTCGTCTCCCTCAATCAAGAATACAACATAGATCGGTCTTTATCATTCAGGAATAATCAGCGAGTTGTCAGTCCAGTGCTGTCCAGATGTCCTGCAGGGCCGCCAGGAGGGCTTCGTTCTCCGGCCGTTTCCGAACGGCAACGCGAAAGAAACGCCGGTCCAGACCGGTGAAATTGTCGCAGCGGCGGATGGCGATCCCCTTCTTCAGCAGTTTCGCCGCCAGCCCGGGAGCGTCCATTTTCCGGCCGTCGATCCGCGCCAAAAGGAAGTTGGCCTCCCCGGGATAGACATGGAAGGCGAAACGATCCCGCAGACCTTCGCTCAGGAAGCGCCGTTCCTTCTCGATCAGGGCCAGTGTCCGGCGACGGTAATCGTCATCGTCCAAAACCGTCTCTCCGGCTGCCTGAGCCAGGGCGTTCACCGTCCAGGGCAGAATGAAGCCGCCGATCTTTTCCATCACCGCCGCCGCTCCCGCCGCGAACCCCAGACGGAGGCCGGGGATGGCATGGAACTTCGTCAGGGAACACAGGACGATGACATTGGGAGGGCGCCGGACCAAGAGGCGATCCATGGCGGGTACAAAATCGGCAAACGCCTCGTCAATGACGAAGACCGTATCGGGGTGGCGCCGGGCGGCGGCCCGGATCGCCACGGCCGCGCAGCTCAAACCCGTGGGATTGTTGGGCCGGCCGATGAAAACGATTTCATCGCCCTGCAGATGGTCCTCCAGTTCATCCATCTCCAGGATGAAGCCCCGATGCTCACTCAGGGCGACCTTCACCACCTCCATGCCCGCCAATGCCGACGCGACGGCATAATCGGCGTAAGACGGCACGGGGATAACCGCCCTGCCCCGGGAAAGCGCCCGGGGCAGGGCATAGAGGATCTCCGTGGAACCGTTGCCCACGATGATTTCCTCCGGGGGAATCCCGTAGCGCCGGGAAACAGCAGCAATCACCCCCGCCGCCCGGGGATCGGGATAATGAAGGATTTCGTTGAGCCGGCGGCGGATAAGGCTCCGAAAGCCCACCGGCAGCCCCAGGGGATTGATGTTGGCGGAAAAATCCAGCAGTTCATCCTGTGAAACACCGGCCCGGGCGGCCAGGCGGCGGATATCTCCCCCGTGCTGGAATTGCGATCGCGGCATCTCTAACATCCTCGTCTCTCCGTCCCGACCCCGCCGTCCCGGATCCCCCCTACGCCGGCGCTATCCTTGCCGGGAGGGCGCCTTGCGGCTCACGCGTCTGCCTGATCGTGAGCGCTCGTTCGCCGGTCAGGAAACGTTTTCAGGCAAACAGACCGGACGTAGCGTAGCGGAGCGTTTCCGCCATGTCAACGACAATCCCGAATCATGATAATCAGGAATCCCGGCGGCGGACCGACTTACTATCCGCCGGCCGCGGCCGCCTCTTCCCGCTTATCGCGCCGTCGGCCCTTCAAAGGAGTTGACAAGCCGGCAGGGATTCCTCTAAACAGAAAAAACCTGTTGAAACGTCACGAAGCACAAACAGTAGTATTGACGATATTTTTCGTAGTGAGTCATGGTTGACGACATCGTAAAAGGTCAAAAAATGTTCCATTTGGGACGGCATCGTAAAAAGATCCGCAGGCGAGGCGCGCGAATCCTGAGGAATGAGGCGTACTGGGACGTACGTCGCAGTGACGAGGGATGAAGCGCAACGAAGCATCCGGACTTTTTACGATGCCGTCA
>JAKQIZ010000062.1 GCA_029561465.1 Deltaproteobacteria bacterium
ACCGGTTCCCGGGCGAAAAATACCGTTCCTTCCGGTAGGGCGTAAACATCCCCGGAAAAACGGAATCCCCGGAGATAATCGATGAGCCGGCCGGAAAACCGGCCGGTTCCGACCAGATAGTCGATTTCGTCATCCTGGAACCGCATCGATTCGAGACATGCCAGCAGGGTTTCCAATCCGCAGGCGACGAGAAAGCCCCTTTCCGGAGGCAGGTTGCGGACGAAAAATTCGAATACCGCCTCCCCGGTCATGTTCTTATCCAGATAACCCTGGAGCATGGTCAACTGATAAAGGTCGGTCAGCAGGGGACTGGAGATGAGATCTAGTTTCATGATCGTGCCTCATAAACCAAGGAAATCGGAACAGTCAATAATGACGGCATCGTAAAAAGTCCGGATGATTCGAAAGCGCTTCATCCCTCGTCACTGCGACGTACGTCCCAGTACGCCTCATTCCTCAGGATGCGCGCGCCTCGCCTGCGGATCTTTTTACGATGCCGTCCCAAATGGGACATTTTTTGCGCTTTTTACGATGTCGTCAATAATCGCCGACGGCTCGGTCTGTTCGTCAATAGGTGTCGAAGTACTGTTGAATAACCTTAGCGTCCTGGGTTGCGGTCAGGGCGAGCATCAACAAGATCCTGGCCTTCTGGGGATTCAGATTGTCCGCGGCGATGAAACCCAGTGCATCATCGTTGACCTCGCCGTTACGGGCCACCATACCGCTGCCGGTCCGGGAACTCCGGACGACGAATACTCCTTTCTTGCTGGCCGCTGCCAACGCGGCTTTTGCCGCCTCGGGAAGGGAGCCGTTTCCCGTAGCGGCATAAACGATACCGGCGACGCCGGCCTTGACGGCGGCCTCCACGGCCGCGGTTCCACTGCCGGCGTATCCGTACAGGATCTCGATTTTCGGGAGCTTTTCTATGTTCTTGAGGTAGAATGGTGTGTCTGTGGTATGCCGACGGGAGGGGCCACGGTAAAGATGCACCCGGCCGCTCTTGATGTATCCGAGTGCCCCCAAATCCGGCGACCGGAAGGTCTCGACGCTGAAGGTGCTGGTTTTGGTAACTTCCCGGGCGGCATTGACCGTGTCGTTCATGACCACGAGTACCCCCTGGCCCCGGGTGAGGGGGCTTGCCGCAGTGGCCACGGCATTGTACAGGTTCAACGACCCATCGGCGCTCAGGGCTGTGGCGGGCCGCATGGCACCCACCAGTACCACGGGTTTGCGGCTCTTCAGCGTCAGGTTGAGGAAATAGGCCGTTTCCTCCAAGGTATCGGTCCCTTGGGTGATGACGATCCCATCCGCATTGTCCCGGCTGAGCAGGTCCTCACAGCGGCGGGCGATCCTCATCCAGATGTCGGGGTTCATGTTTTCACTGGCGATTTGCACTACCTGTTCCCCATGGATGTCGGCGATCCTGCCCAGGTCCGGCACAGAAGCCAGGACTTCGCCCACCGGCAGCACGGCGGCCTGGTAACCAATGGTCTGGGTGGCCACTGGCGCCGCCCCGGCGATGGTGCCGCCGGTGGCCAGGACCGAGATCCGGGGTTTTGCCGCCGGTGGGAACCCCCAGAGGGTGGAGGCAAAGAGCGGAACGAAGATGAAAAGAAATGCGATCACGACAATTTTACGAAAAATTGCATTCATGGTCATTTCCAGATGATATTTTTGAAAACGGAGCCATTATGGCAAATTTGTATTTTCCCCGCAAGGCCTTTTCCTCTCTATCCACTCCGAACCGGGGCAAATTCAGGTTGAAGCCATATGGGTTAAATGTTAGAAATATCAACCACGGAACGGCCCACAGGCCCTTAGGTGTCGGATCGCTGGGATTTTATATCGATCCACTTCTCATAAGGCACCTTATTATGCAGTAACTTGAGTGAAGTTGCTCAAGAGCGACAACCCCATGGAGAATGCGGAAAGAGAATGGTTCCACCATGAATGAATCCGACGAAAGCCGGCATTGCCTGATCTTAACTGCCGGGGATCTTCACCGGGAGCAGGTCTTTTTCCGGGCCGCCGGCCGGCGTCTGGCCGGGCAGGTCATTCGCCCCTTCCGGAGCGACGGCGACGGTGGTAAGGAGAATAAACTTCCCCGTCCGCCGAGGGGAACAGACGACATTGGGGAAGCGTGCACGAGGCGACGGAAAGGCGGTAACCAAGAGGAAAAGAAAACGGAAGAAATAGCAGAACAAAACAACAAGGCCGAAGACGGCAATTGGGCTGGCGGCGGTAATCAAGGGCGGCCATGGCTTGTCTTTCTCCACGAAGGACTGGGGAGCATGGGGCAATGGCGGGATTTCCCGGCGGTGATCTGCGAAGAAACCGGTCTGCCGGGACTCGTTTACGACCGCTGGGGCTACGGAAACTCCGAGGCCAGTGAGGAAAAGGGCAATGTTGAGTATCTCCATCACGAAGCTTTGGAATCCCTCCCCCAGGTCCTGAAGCATTTCGGTATCGAGCAGGCGATCTTCATCGGTCATAGCGATGGGGGATCCATCGCCCTCATCTTCGGAGCGGCGTCTCCGGAACGGACGATGGGGATAATTACCGAGGCCGCCCATGTGTTTGTGGAGGAGGTTACCCTGGCGGGGATACGTGTCGCCATCACCGCCTATGAGCAGACGGATCTCCCCGCGCGACTCGCACGGTATCACGGCAATCGGACCGATCAGGTTTTCCGCAGGTGGTCCGGGACGTGGCTGGCGCCTGCCTTCCGGGCCTGGAACATCGAGGAGCTGTTGCCCCGAATTCGCTGTCCGGTGCTGGCCATTCAGGGGGAAGACGATCCCTACGGGACGCCGGGACAGGTGGAATCCATTGTCCGCCGCATCTCCGGCCGGGCGGAAGGTTTCATCGTTCCCCGGTGCGGGCATATTCCCCACCACCAGGCCCGAGGCGAGGTGGCAGAGGCAATGAAGAGATTTATTCATGATATCTTATCCATACACTGAGCAGGGAAGGGGATCATGGTCGTTGAGTTTAACGGCGGGCAACGGCAATTACTCCGGAAAAATGAGGTGAATCAACGTGATCATAGCGGTGTTGAACGGCAGCCCCAAAGGGGAGTTAAGTGTTACCCTCCAGTATGTACGCTATCTGCAAAAGATCCATCCGGAGCATGACTATCGGATCTTTTCCGTCGCCCGACAGATCGGAAAACTGGAGCGGGATGAACGGGCCTTCGGCGGCATCATGGACCAAGTAGCCGCCGCCGATGCGGTTATATGGTCTTTTCCTCTCTATTATTGCCTGGTCTGCTCCCAGTACAAACGCTTCATCGAATTGATCTTCGCTGGCGGCCGGCAGGAAGCCTTTCGGGGAAAATATGCCCTGGCCCTTTCCACTTCCGTTCATTTTTTCGATCATACGGCCCACAATTACATTCATGGGATATGTGACGATCTGGGAATGAATTATTTCGGACATTATTCCGCGGAGATGTATGATCTGGTCCGGACTGGGGAACGGGCGCGTTTCCTCCAGTGCGGCGAGAACTTTCTCACCGCGGTGGCCGGGGGGATCCCGACGGCGCCGCACTTCCCGCCTCTGCACCATAGTTCCTTCGTTTATGAACCGGCCCCGCCGCTTCACGACATTGATCCCGGCGGCAGGAAGATCCTGGCGCTTTGTGACGAAGCACGTGAAGGCGCCAATTTGAAGAAAATGATCCAGGCCTGGGTGGGAAATTTCTCCGGGGGGGTGGAGGTAATCGCCTTGACGGAAATCGACATCAGGGGGGGCTGCCTGGGCTGCTGCCGGTGTGGAATCGACAATGTATGCCAGTACGAGGGCCGGGACGGCTATATCGATTTCTACAACGAAAAGGTTAAAAAGGCGGACATCATCGTCATGGCGGGGGAAATCCGGGACCGTTACCTGTCGGCGCGGTGGAAGCAGTTTTTCGACCGTTCCTTTTTCAACACCCACACCCCGACCCTGAAAGACAAGCAAATTGCCTGGATTATCTCCGGTCCGCTGGGACAGCTTCCCAATCTGACTGAGATCCTGTCGGCTTATGCCCAGTTTCACGGGGCCAATACGGCCGGGATAACAACCGACGAGGTTGGGGATTCGCTGCGAATCGATGCCCTGCTTCGGGAACTGGCCCGGAGAGTAGTGTGCCTGGCGGAGCAGGGTTATGTGCAGACTCGGGATTATCTTGGCGTGGGGGGCATGAAGATCTTCCGGGACGAGGTCTGGGGAAAGCTCCGTTTCGTCTTTCAGGCGGATCATCGCTACTATAAGCGCCACGGGTTTTATGATTTTCCCCATAAGGATATCAAGACCCGCCGAACGAATCTGATGATGACCCTCCTGACGAAGATTCCCCCGTTCCGGAAGAAATTTCTCAAGGTACTGGAAAAGGAAATGGTCAAACCGTTGAAAAAGGTCGTGGCAGACAAATGAGACCGGGCCGGGTAAAAGGCGGCCTTGGGCGTGTATAGCCGTCTTCCGTGATAGCTGCCCGAGATGTCCGTTAAAAGGTCCTGCTCAATCTTCTATATCAGAATAATAGTCATAAAGAAAGGATAATTAAATGAGAGAAATAAAAATCATGCCCTGTCTGGACATGAAAGAGGGGCGGGTGGTCAAGGGGGTGCACTTCGTGGATATCCGCGATGCCGGAGATCCTGTGGAGAACGCTGCCTTTTATGAACGGGAGGGGGCGGATGAACTGGCCATGCTGGACATCGCCGCGACGGTAGAGAACCGCAAGACCAGGCTCGAATGGGTCAAAAGCGTGGCTGCCGTCATCACCATCCCCCTCACGGTGGGCGGCGGCATCGACAGCCTGGACGATATAGAACTGGTCCTGGCTGCCGGGGCCAACGCCGTTTCCATGAACAGCGCCGCGGTCCGGAATCCCGAGTTGGTCCGGGAGGCAGTGAAGAAGTTCGGCTCGGAGAAGATCACCGTGGCCATCGACGCCCGGCGCAACCCGGCCCTGCCGTCCGGGTTCGAACTGGTTGTGGCGGGGGGGACCAGGCCGGTGGGTAAGGATGCCATCGCCTGGGCCGGACAATGTCAGGAACTGGGGGCGGGGGTGATCCTGCCCACGAGTATGGACGGTGATGGGGCACTCACGGGCTATGACCTGGAATTCATCCAGACCATCGCCGATGTCGTGACGGTGCCCGTAGTGGCTTCCGGTGGGGCGGGAAAACTGGAGCATTTCCACGATGCCGTAGTCAAGGGAGGCGCCTCCATCCTGCTGGCGGCGTCGGTCTTTCATTTCCGGACCTTCAGCATCCGCCAGGTCAAGGAATATCTTCGGGACCGGGGGCTGACGGTCCGGTTGTAAAGATCGACGGCCAGGCCGGCTGATTGAGACGATTTCCTTTATCCGAGGCTGCCAAAGAATGATGCACTTTTTTAGTGGCGTGAGGAACTGCGGCAGGGAGGAATCGCCGATATCGGAGCCGTTCATGGCGGTCTTTGGGCATGATTGATCGAGACGAATTTTTATGAGGTGAAATGGCGATGAAAAGAAGATTGGTGTGTATGATGATCCTATTGGTGGCGGTGCTTGTCTCCTGCGCCTCCACACAGAGTTCCCGTTATCGGGAAGGGAGCAATGTAGGTCAGGAAACCGGCATGACCGTGGAGGACGAAAGGCGCCTCACCGAGGAAGCCCTCCCGAAAATGTTGAAGGACTATCCTCCGGCGCAGAACAAGGAACTGCAGAAATATGTGTCCGATTTAGGGATGAAGATCGTCAAGGCGAACAACCTGGATGGCAATCCTTATCACTATGACTTCACTGTGGTGGATGTGACGGACGTTAACGCCTTTGCCATGCCGGCGGGAAAGATCTTCGTCACGGCGCCGCTCATTGCCGCGGCGTCCAATGAGGCGGAACTTGCCGGGGTGATCTCC
>JAKQIZ010000007.1 GCA_029561465.1 Deltaproteobacteria bacterium
CCGAAGGCCGAAGAAAACAGTTGCAGCCAGATGCCCGGGCCTTCTCTCTTCAGGGATTCCAGACGCCCTTCCGCCGCCAGGCGCTCGTATTCAAGGGGACGCTCGTGACGCATGGCCTCCAGGCGATAGCGGCCGGTGAACACATTCGGCTCCAGGGGAAACTTGTTGGGAACGAGATGGTTGTTGAAGAAATGGATAGTAAAGATGAAGATCGCGGCCAGAAAAGCCTCTTCGGAGTGCACTACCGTGGCCACATTGATCATCCAGCCGGGCATGAGATAGGAGGCGAGTTCCGGAAACCAAAGGACGAACCCGGAACCGCCGATGGCAGTCATGCCCCAGAAGACGGCAAAAAAATCAAATTTTTCCCAGTAGGTCCAACGGTCGAACCGCGGCATCTCCGCCCCGCCGAAAAACCATTTGAACATGCCGATGACGTCCCGTAGATCCTTCAGATTTGGGAAGAGGGAATCGGGACCGAAAAGCCGCCCCAACCACCCTTTCATCTTCCCTCCCGGGAAGAGAAACCGCAGGGACAGCCACAGGGTATAAAGGAAAAGACCACAGAGGACCAGGGCCGCCACGCGGTGGCAGATGCCGGCCCGATAGGCGCCTCCCCAGATATTGATCATGATTTTCGCCCAGGGGGAGTCGTAATACTTCAACGGGAATCCCGTCATCACCAGGGTAAAGAAGGAGAGAATCAACAGGACGTGCATGATCCTTTCCTGCATGGAGAAACGCTGGATCTGCTTTTCCTCCCGGCACTCGGGCAGGAGGTGCTTTTCCACGAACCCAGCTTTGGCCTCCGCGCACTTGTCGCGATAAGTACGCCACCACCAGAGAAGCGTATGGAGCCAGAAGAAGGCGAAGGTGCCTCCCAGCAAGGTAATCATGAAGGCATTTGTCCAGTAGAGCACGGGGTGCCGCTTGGCATCCAGCGGATCGGGATGGGCAACAAAGGAAAGAAAACGGTCGTGGAAGCCCTGGTGGCAAGTGCCGCAGGCCTCCTTCATCCGGTCGGGATGCATGGCGGACAGCAGATGACCCCGAGGCAGGATGTTGTGGCCGCGGTGACAGTCGGCGCAGCCGGCCACCCGCTGGGGATAACCGATGTTGAAGACCTTGCCGTGATAGGTGTCGTCGAAGGTGGTTACGGCCTGTGTGGAAAAGCGGTTGCGCTTGTCCATCTTCGCGTCGTTATGACAGGAACGGCACCGGCGGGTGTAATTTTCCCGGGCAGCGGCAACATCCCTCTCCAGGGTGGGATCGTAATAAGGGGTGTCGTGCAGTCCGTGACAGTCCACGCATGAGGCGGCATCGGCGTTTCCTTTGAGAAAAGAACCGCTGTGCCCCAAAAGCACATAATCCTGGGAATCATGGCACTGACAGCAATTATCCACCGCCGCCTTCTCGAGCTCCACCCCGGATTTCCGGATGGCGTGGATATCGTGATGGCAATCCTGGCACTGGAAATTCAATTTTAGATAATGGACATTCTTCTTGAAACGGGAGGCGATGTCACGGTGGCAGCTCGCACAATTCACCGGCGCCGGCGCGCTTTCGCCCGTCATATGGCGACCCAGGTCGCTGATTTCTCCATGACAGCTCACACAGGTGTTCTTACCGTGTGCCGAAGCGAGAAAGTCCTGTTTATGAACATTTTCATCATGACAGGACTGGCATTGGTGGATCAGCACCTTTGTCTTCTCAACAGCCGCCAGGGAGAGATGGGCGGGGGTGAGCAACCAGCCTGCCAGGCAGAGCATCAACAGGAATCGGTGGGCGGTGGCCGGGATCCTGATCATGGTTTCCTCCGTTTGTTCCATTCCTGCCACGCCGCCATCCCTCCCTCCAGCCGGTACAGCTTTTCCAGACCCTTGCGGTGCAGATAGCCCGCGGCAAGAAAAGACCGGCTGCCGTCCTGATCGATGAGGAGCAGTGGGCGGTCCAAATAGATGTCCTGATAGGTATTGTGCAGAGAGGCCAGCGGCACGTTGACGGCACCAGCAATGCTTCTCGATTTGAAATCCGCGGGCCGGCGAAGATCGACCAGCAGTGCCGAACTGTTGGCGGCCAGCCAGCTCTTCAGCTTTTCCGGTTTTACGGCCAGACCTTTTATCCGCGGGATCCGGTCGATGGTCTCTACCTCGAATCCGGATCTTTTCCAGGCCGTAAGCCCTCCCTTCAGGAAATAGATCTTTTTGTAACCCCTGGTGCGGGCGGTCTGCACCAGTTCACACCCCGGAGCGGCGGTGGCATTGCCGTCGTAAAAGACTATCTTCGTCTCCCTGTCCCGGGGCCACTCTTCCGCCTTCGCCACCCCCTCTCCGCACTCCATGCAGAGCGAAGAGGGAATACGGGTGTCCAGGCATTCCAAATTACTTGCCACATTGATGAACACGATCTTCTCGCGGTTGTCCAGCATCCAGACCACGGCCTGTGGTTCGACGAGCGCCGGCTTTTCGTCCGCAGCAAGGACGGCGGCCGGTATTCCCAGGCTCAGGACAAACAACAGTACCGCAATCATTGTCATTCCGTTATATTTCCTCATGACGCGCACCGGTTATTCTCCCTTACTCATAAGACGGCGTGCCCTTCAACCCCCACGACTCATACTGGGGTACGGCATTGGGATCTTTGAGCTGGGGATAATCGTCCTTGAGCATTCCCCGGAGATTCTTTATGGTCATTTTGTTGAAAAATGACGCCGTATCGCTGTGGCAGTCGCCGCATCCCTCACCGGCGCCTTTCGTCCCGTATGCCTGTTTCTTCGCCAGGGGGATGACGCCGTGTTCGACGCCGTACATCACCGGCGGCCCCGGCAGTGGTGTCGCCTTCAACCCCTGGGTACCGGCCTGATAAACCCGGTCCGAAACGAACACCACCTCCCGGAAACCCAGTCCGGTCAACTGGCGCGACATCTTAATAATATCGTCATCCTTCACCACTGTCCAACGTTTCCCCTTATCCCCCCCCGGGAGACCCACCGTCAGCACCGACAAACCCGGAACGGCTTTCACCGCCTGAGCCACATACCTCAGGGGAATGGGACGGATCTCGCCACCGGCCTGTCTTTCTCCAAACCATTGCAGGTGTTTGGGAACGACGGGGGTATATTGCTCCCCCGCATCACCCTGTTTTCCCAATCTGGCCAGCCAGGGTTTCCAGGGTTCCTTTGCCGGGCGGTCGTAATCGGGAAGCCAGCGGACTCCCTCCAGATTGTCGGCGGTATAGCCGGTTTCCTGTCCGGCGCTCATGTCCAGGACCGCCATGCCCCTTCCCGGCTGAGCCACGCTGTGACAGCCACCGCAACTTATGAGATAGGTATGGAAGGACGCCTTGGCAAATTTGGCGAGATGCTTCTTCTGGGGATTTCTGGCCTCCCGGGAGGTCCTGGAAAGCGGCGCCGCATAACGGCCGCCGCCATGGCAGCCGACACAAGTTCTCATGCCCATTTCATCAAGATCATCCCGGACGGTATTGAGGGTGGAGTTTCCCTTGGCAATCTGATGGCGGAGACGTTCACTTGAGGATTTTCCCGCCAGGGGGTGACAGTCCGTACACGTCATGCCGGCGCGAAGATGAGCGTCAAATTCCGGATCGTGGCGTCCGCCGGTATTCTTGGCCTCTCCCTCGCCATGACACTGCAGACAATTCCGGTCGGCGACATGCTTCCTGATCACCTGACCCCGCAGACGACCCTCCGGGGCGAACAGGCGCCGGTCCGTCCACCGGTAAGCCGTGACAGGCCGTTTGGAGAGATTCCACGTGCCCTCCCGGAAACCGGGATCACTGGGTCCCGCTCCCGGCCGGCTGTAAGTGAAAACAGCGCCACTGATTCTGCCGAGGCCGGCGCCGGCCGTGGCAGCCCAGCGGTAGTTGCGCCGGTTGAGCTGCTCATTCCGCTCGCGTAAACCGTAATCCGGCTTGTGGCAGAGGAGACAATCCGCCTCCACCACCCCGCTTTCCCGGAACCGGCTCTTTCCGTCCGGAGTCCAGAGAGAGCTGTAATCACCGTCGAATTTTTCTTTGCTGTGTTTTTCGCCCGCAGCGAGATTCCGGGTGAGGTCCGCCCGTCCTCCGGCGTCTCGGCCGTATTCCATGGGTCCGCCGCCGGGATGGCACCAGCCGCAGGCCACGGCGGCAACCTTGCTTTTCCCTTCATATTTGCCGCCACCGATCCAGTCGTAGGTGGATAGATCTATCTGCCGGAGATCCGTGTTTTTTTTGGCCGCCAGCCGGGCGGCGGCAGCCGTGGGGAGCCAGCGACCGAACATCCCCGGCGAAAGATGCCAGCGCCGCCTGGCGTCGAAGCGATCGTTTATCTTGTCGAAACCCTGCTGGAAATGGTATCCTATATTAATAACTGAATAATTATGGCATACACCGCAGGTTTTTCTGGGACTGTAGGGGTCGGAGTCGTTACGACCCGGGCTGATCCTGTCCCCCCGTTCATTTTTCAGCCAGACATCCCGATGCGTCCCAGCCGCCGCCTCTCCTGACCAGGAGATACCCAGGAAGATCATTACGAAGGCTATAATGAGGAGGTCAATTTTTTTCATCCGGATGAGCCATACATTATCTGTTAATGGGCTTCGGGATCACGATCAGACGCTGATTCTCTTTGGAGCCGCCTCTGATCATCGTTTCCACGTCAAGAAAACGGGCCCGTTCGACGTGGCAGACATCGCAATTGCGGGTCCGCTCGGTACGTTTGCGGATGTTGTGCACCGGCGAGTCCCAGTAATTGGGCAGGGCGTCGAAATTCTCCATCTTAATCCCAGCCTTGACAAAGGTTTCCCGGACAGTGGGGATGAGACGCAGGGTGGTCAGGGTCTTCCGGTCCCTGGGATTCAGTCCCAAAAGCAACACCGGCTGGGAGGTGGCGCCCTTGCCGGCATGGCAGTCCTGGCACTGGCGATATGAGGTCGCGGTGTGACAACCGTAGCAGCTCACCTTGTCTTTGTGGCGCTTGTGGGATACCCGGGCCGTCAATTTCCCCTCCTGACCCAGTTTATGACAGTTACGACATGAGGGACGATCCCTGACCTCCTGCTTTGTCGCATAGGCTGTACCGTCGCCGTGGAATTCCGCTTTTTTATGGCAATCCATGCAGGCCATGCCCTTCTGGTAATGGACGTCGGGACTGCCGCCGTATTCTCCCGTATATTCAGGATAAACCCGGCCGCCATGACAGAAGGCGCAAGTTTTGCTCTCATCCTTCTTCACAAATTTATGCCGTTGAAACAGCCCCAGACCGATCCCGCCGATGGGTGGGGATTTCACGTGACAGTCGCCGCAGGAGGCGTGACAACTCCGGCAGGATTGCTCGAACACCTTCTTGTCGAAGGTTTTGAGTTCCTCCGGGGAAAACCTCGGCATGACGCCGTTTCTCTGTCCGGCAGTAGTGTAATGAAGTGATTTTGAATAGTTGTCTGCTATCTGACGGTGACACATCCCACAGGTGCGCAGATTATCGGAGGGTCGTTTGACCAGTCCCTGGTGTGCCGCTTCCTTGCCCTGCCCTTTTTCATTGCCTTTATGGCACAACCGGCAACCCATGCGGAAATGGGGATCCTTCTTGAGCAGATCCTTATCCACCAGATAGCCCTTGTACATGTCTTCCGCCCTAACTGGCGGAGGCGCTCCCGCTCACCCCTCCCCCTCTTCCCCGGCGGTGACCGCCGGCTGTTTGTAGAGGGACTTCATCACCGCGTCGCTGGTGTGGCACTGGACGCAACTGCTGGCCTGAACCGGAATGACGGCGACGGACAGGGAAAAAAAGAAGAGCAGCACATACAGGGTAACTGTTGATTTCATCTATCCTCCCATGTCTTCTTTAATAATATTTTTACATAAAGCACGGTAAAAAGTCAAAGTAATTCCGGGTTCCGGACGGATTTTTGCCGCCCGTTGACATGATATTGCCATTGCCGGTAACTGATTCGGAACCGGCATCGGTATGGAGAACCTCGCCCGCTACATCATTCGGGCGCCTTTCTCACAGGATGCAGTACCTGGATCAGGAGGGGACGATTACATCGAAGCATAACGCAGCGAAAAAAGAGGCGTGCCGGAAAGGTCTGTCCAAAAAACACCTCAAAATGCCTACCAGACTGGCAAGTCGCACAGAAAGAGAGCAGATGACGCCAGCAGGATCACCGCCGATCCACTTGCTGTGTATCCGCCCCTGGTTTTCCGATGGAAATATCCCTTGACACGAAAATACCGCGCTCCTATACTCTAACCCATCAGAAGTAATGACTTATCAAACCGCTTTTCCACAGGGTCGCTTCCGGGGTATTCGCCCTATGTATTTTTCATCATTTGTCTTATGGACAAATGGAGTTCAATTCATTATCATAACCATCAAGAAACTTTCAAAGACGTCAAAATGCAGAGAGAAGGGGGGAAAGATGATGAAAAGATTCAAGTATCCACTGTTCATCGCCGCGGCGCTGCTGGGCGTGTTCCTGGCCGCCGCCGTTTTTGCCGGGCATCCCGAAATACCGCGCATTTCTGTCGAAGAACTGAAGCAGCTCGTCGACGCCAAAGCCGAGGTTATCATTCTGGATGCCCAACTGAAGGAGATCTATGACCGGGGGCATATCCGGGGGGCGGTGTCGTTTCCCTGGAAAGCCGAGGTCACCGATGCCGATGTGCCGATGTTTGCGAAGGATAAGCTGATCGTCACCTACTGTGATTGCGGCCCCGGCGAATCGGACAGCGCCGATCTGGCCTTTCAGTTGCAGGGCCTCGGGTTCACGAATGTGAAGGTATTGGCCGATCCTGCCGTCAGGGGTTGGAAAAAGGCCGGCTATCCCATGGAGTGAGGTGCGAAATGACGAAAAAGATCCCCATGCTATTACTGATCTTGGTGGGCGCCGCCGGCCTCGCCTTCTTCAGCGCCGTACCGGTCAGCCATTCCCAGCCTGAACCGGAGGGTTATGCCGGAGCAAACGCTTGCGCGATGTGTCACAGCGAGTTGACGGCCGGCTGGAAGACAACCCGCCACGCCCGGGCATTTGACACCCTGAAAAAGAAATCCCAGGAAAAACTCCCGGCTTGCGTCAAGTGCCACGTGGTGGGCTTCGAAAAACCCGGGGGATATGTGGATCAGGAGTTGACCCCCGAGCTGGCCGGGGTGCAATGCGAGTCCTGTCACGGACCGGCGGCCGCCCATGCCGCAAACCCGGCTAACAAGAAAGGTCTGATCGATCCCGGCGAAAAGACCTGTCGGGAATGTCACACCCCGGGGCAGGATCCGAAGTTCGACTATGCCGGTAAGAAACGCTTCGTCCACGGCGAAAGCGGGAAAGGAGGGGTTAAATAAACGAAATGAATAAAAGACCGTTGTCAATCCGGGGACTGCTGATTGCCCTGGCGCTGTTCGTCATGACCGGCGCCGCCTTTGCCGCCGACAGCCTGCGCATCTCGCCCGTTCGGATCGAATGCGGCTTGATTGAGGAAGGGACGCCGGCGACCATGGTGGCCGTCGTGGAGAATATCAGCGGCAAAGAGGTGCGGATCACCGGCATCAGGACCAATTGAGCATGCACTGAGAGTGTGCTGGGACAGCACACCTTGCAGCCGGGAGAAAGAACGGAGCTGAAGGCCGTTTTCGACACCAAAAACGCCCCCGGCCCTTTTGAAAAAATCACCACCATCCAGACGGACGCCCCCGGACAGGAACAGATCGAACTGGTCATGGCCGGCACGGTCAAAGAAGCGCCGGGGCCGAAGATCGCGGTATTGCCCCGCCGAACGGACCTGGGCGCCGTCAAGCCGGGGGAAGCGAAGCAGGTGAAAATCACGGTGACCAATCCGGGAGAACTGCCGCTAACAATCACCGCGGTGAAAGTCAGGCCGGGCGGCGCCATTGCCGCAGCGGCCGGAGCGTTGCCGGCGCAGATCGCCGCGGGACAGAAAGCCGAGCTGATGCTGATCATTTCCATCGGCAGACCCGGAACGTTTACGGAGCGCATTTCTCTGCAATCAAACGCCAAGAACGCCCCCAAAAGCGGTTTTGTGCTGATGGTTTCCGGCCGGGCGGAGTGAGTGCGGCCGGAATGATTCAAGAAGCGGAAAGAAGAAGACTTTTCAACAAAACGTGGAAAAGAAAAAAACAAGGAGAAAGGTTATGAAAACACGAACAAAATTCAGTGTCATGTGGCTGCTGGCGCTCGGCGTCTTTATCCTGACGCCGCTCGGCGCCTATGCCAAAGAGGCGATCCAGTCCTGGGAGCTCGTTAATCCCGCCGGGGTCGTCGAGGTAAAGTACTTCAAACCGGCGCCGCGCCTCACCTCTCTGGACGGTAAGACGATCGTCCTGAGATGGAACGAGAAGCATAACGGCGATTTATTTCTCAACCGGATTGCCGAGCTTCTCCAGAAAGAAGTTCCCACCGCCAAAGTGATCAAACTTTATGAAGTGGACAAATCCACAATCAAAATCAGCGGATCGGCCAAGGAGTCCAACCGGATCGCCGACGTGATCAAGGGTCTCAAGGCGGACATCGTCATCGCCACCCAGGCCGATTGAGGATCCTGCACCTCATGGCTGGTGGTCGACCAGTCCGAAGTAGAAAAACGCGGCATCCCCACAGTTACCCTGGCGTCAAACCAATTTCTTTCCCTTGCTAAAAGCACCGTCAAAAGCACCGGCATTCCCGAGATGGCCTTTGTGGAATTCGAACATCCGATGGGGATGATTCCCGCCGGAGAGGTCAGAGCGAAGGCCAATAAGGCCTTCCCGGAAATCATGAGAATGGCTACCAAATGGCAGCCGACGACTGCCGTGGCCGCGGCTGCGAAACCGCCCTATCCGGCGGAACGGATCAAGTTCAAAGGCACCTATGCCTCTCTGAACAAGATGTTTTATGAAAAAGGCTGGTCTCTGGGACTGCCGATAATCCCCCCGACCCCCGAGGCCGTAAAGGCCATGTTGAAGGGGACAAAGCACAAGCCCGGCGAAGTCGTCTGGGTCGTGCCGCCGCGGCAGGGCCAGTTGACCGTTGAGCTTGTGGCGACCATCGGCGTCATGGCCGGCTGCAAACCCGAGCATATGCCGCTGCTTCTCACCATCGTCAAGGTCCTCAAGGAACCGGACTTCGATTGGCGCGGCAACAGCACGACGACAGCACCCACGGCGCCGCTGCTCGTCATCAACGGACCGGTCGTCAAGGAACTGGGCATCTCCGCTTCCACGGGCGCCCTGGGTGGACAGATGCCGGTTAATATTTCCCTTGGCTATTTTGTCAATCTGGTCGGCGATATTGTCGGCGGCTCCGTGCCGCCTGATTCCGACAAGAGCACCCTGGGCAGCAGGGAGGATCTGGTGGCCATGGTGGTTGCGGAAAACGAGAGCCGGAATCCCTGGAAGCAATCCTATGCCGTAGAGCACGGATTCAAGGCAACCGACAGCGTCGTGACGGGTTTCGGCGCCTATATGGGGACGAACAACACGGATCACAACAGCGTCAAGGGGAAGGATCTCCTCAACACTTTTGCCGTGGGTCTGGCCGGCGCATCCTGCGGCATCACCTCATGCTATACCAGGCTGGATCAGCCGTCCACCTGGCAGAACGGCGTGAAGTTTGCTTTCCTCCTGGTCGGTCCCGAGCATGCCGACACCATGTACCGCGACTTTCCGACGAAGCTGGATGTCCAGAACTACCTCGTCAAGAAAGCGGTCCTGCCGTACTCGGGGTATTCACCGGGACAGTGCATCGTGCCCAAGGACTTCGGCCCTTACGATGAAAACACCATGTTTCCGCGGTTTACACAACCGGAGCAGATCAAAATCGTCGTGACGGGCGGGTCGGGGAAGCAATCCCAGATATGGATTCCCTTCCTGACGGACAACCGGCCGGTATCGGCGGTTATGGAGAAGTAGCTTCACTTGTGGCATTAAACACGGAGGGGGACCATTCGTCCCCCTCCGTTATTCTCTCAGGAGCGGGAAAATGAAGCGGAGCAAAAAAAAATCCTTCTGGGGCGCTGTTGCCGCCGGCTTGCTTATCCTTTGCCTGTCGGCGCCCGCCGCGGCGGCGCCGCGCACCGTCGAGGTTTACAATCCCGCCGGTCAACAGCCCGACGGGGTCTATGTGGACACTATCCTGAAGAAAATCATGGATGAAACCGGCGTGAAGCGACCGCTCCTGGCCGGGAAATTCACCGGGGTAAAGAAGGAGCGGATCGGCATCCGCCATGATGAGTTCTCCGAGGTAAGCGAGTGGTTTTACCTGCGGGGATGGACCGACGGACTTCCCATCGTGCCGCCGACGGAACGACGGGTAAAGGAGATGCTGAAGGGTACGGACCTGCCGGCCGATTTTCTCGTGGCCAATCTTGACCCCATGGGCGGGCAGGCGACGGTGGAAAAGATCGCCGTCAATGCCGTAATGGCGGGCTGCCGGCCCGAATATATGCCGGTGCTGATCGCCGCGGTAGAACTGGCGGCCAGACCGGAGTTCGACTTGAAGGGTCTGGCGACGACCACCAACCCCGATGCGCCGCTGCTGATCCTGAGCGGCCCCATTGTGGAACAGCTCGATGTCAATGCGGGAACCAACACCCTGGGACGGGGCTGGCAGGCCAATGCCTCCATCAGTCGGGCTCTCCACCTGATCATCCAGAACATCGGCGGCAGTTGGCCGGGCGTGACGGATATGTCCACCATCGGCCAGCCGGGGGATTTCGTCATGATGCTGGCGGAAAACAGCGCCGCCAACCCCTGGGGACCGCTGCACATGGAACTGGGGCACCCCCGGGCGGCAAACGTCCTGGCCGTCATGGCCGCTGAGGGGACCCACAGCATTCTCGGGATCGGTCAGTCCGACGAGGGGTTCCTCAAACTGGTCGCCGCCCATCTGGCGGGGCTGGAAAGACCCTACCGCGAGACGATGCTGCTGATCATCGCCCAGGATACGGCGAAGATGCTGGCCGACAAGGGATGGACCAGGGAAAGGATGATCGCCTACATCACCGACCGGGCGAAGATCCCCTTCCGCCTGTACAAGGAACGCTATCTCGATTCGTCGGCGCTGCGGAAGGGCATGCCGGACTGGGTCTTCCGGGTGCAAGATCCCGATGCCATGATCCCCAGCCCCCTGATCGGCAAACTGTTGATTCTCGTCGCCGGCGGCACGGGCGAGAAGAGCACCCTCATTCCGGGCTGGTATGATGCGGGCATCATGAGCAAGGAGATACGCCTACCGGCGAACTGGGACGAGCTGCTGCCGAAGAAAAACCCCTGACCCGCCAGCGAGGGAGGGCTTAGCCCCATCCCCACCCCGACCCCCCCTTGAAGGGGAGGGAGATTTGCGACTTTTGCGAGATCGCCAAGGATGACGCCCGGAGAGGCTATTTTTTCCAGACAAACTGTTCCTGCTCCACCTGCGCCGGATCCACGCCCAGGCTCTCCAGCTCTTTCAGGGCGGTGTCCATCATGGGGGGCGGACCGCAGACATAGCAGGCGGCGTTTTCCTTCACGCCATGCTTCTTCATGATCTCGGCGCTCAGCCGGCCTTGTTCATACTTCACCCCCGGAATGCGGGCGTCGAAATAGCTCTGTACGTCATCTTCCCGGCTCAGGCAATGGACAACGTTGAGCGGCAGCTCGCCGGTCATCGCGGCAATTTCCTCCCGGCAGAAGACATCGGCGAGAGTCTTGTTCGACCAGAAGAGGATAACCCGGTTTTTGGCCCCGCAGTTGCGGAAGTGCCTCAATACGCTGAGAAAAGGTGTGATGCCCACGCCTCCGGCCAGCATGACGATCTCCGGTCGGTCGTCAATCCCCTGGCAGAAAACACCGAGAGGTCCGATCACCTTCACCGGCGTCCCCGGCGTCAGGGAGGGGATGGCGGAAGTGAAAACGCCTTCCTTTTTGATGGTCAGTCGCAGGAGGTTATCCTCCGGGGCGGCGGAAATGGTGAAAGGGTGCGGTTCGCTCCAGCCCTCTGCGGCCGGAATCCTGATGGAGACGAACTGGCCGGCTTTTCTGGCGGTGAACTTCTCATCCTTTCCCTCCAGAAAGAGCGAGTTTACATCACTATTTTCCCCGGCCACCCGGACCACTTTCCAGATGTTTTTTTCTTCACTTGCGGTATTTGCTGAAGCCATTGCGGAACCTCCTCGTGATTTAGGCAAAGATATTAACATATCTTTATCACGGAGCACATCGTTATTTACTCCGGAACACCGAAAATGGCGGGCAATGTCAGCGGCGCCGGTAAACGATCCGCTTGCCGGCCGACACCAGGATGTAGGCCAGACCGGCAATGACGATGGTCATCGCCCCAGCGGGAAGATCCGGCCTATAGCTGACCGCCAGACCGGCCGTGGTGAAAAAGGGGGATCATCCAGAGATCCCGGGGCGAGACCATCAGGATGCTGCCGAAAAGATAACTCATCAGATCTTCGCCATAGCCGGGGGTCCGGGATCAGAAGTAATGTCTTATCAAACATCCTGTCTTTCAATAATACGTGCTCACGGATAACCGCAAGGATGGCGAGACTGCCAGCGCCAGGCATCGGCACACATCTCCTCTAGCCCTCGCACGGACCGCCAGTTCAGATCCTTTTTCGCCAAGCCCGGATCGGCATAGCAGACGGCGATATCGCCGGAACGCCGGCCCACGATTTCATAGGGCACCGGTCTGCCCGCGGCCTTTTCAAAGGCCCGGATCATCTCCAGGACACTGTAGCCCCGGCCTGTCCCGAGATTATAGATACCAAAATCGCCGGCCTCCGCAAGGCGCTCCAGGGCCTTCAGATGTCCTTGGGCGAGGTCCACGACATGGATGTAGTCCCGGACCCCCGTTCCATCAGGGGTGGGGTAATCGTTCCCAAAGACGAGGAGACGGTCCAGCTTACCCACGGCCACCTGGCTGATGTAGGGCATGAGGTTGTTGGGGATGCCGGCCGGATCTTCCCCCATCAACCCGCTCTCATGTGCGCCGACGGGATTGAAATAGCGCAGCAGGATCACATGCCATTCGGGATCCGACGTCTTCAGGTCCTGGAGGATCTGTTCTATCATCATCTTCGTTCGACCGTAGGGGTTCGTGGGACCCAGAGGAAAATCCTCACGGATGGGCACCGTGGCCGGATCGCCGTAAACCGTGGCCGAAGAGCTGAACACGAGGCGCTTCAAACCATGGTCTGCCATGACTTCGCAGAGGGCGAGGGTCGAGCAGACATTGTTTTCATAGTAGAAAAGGGGCTGGATTACGGACTCGCCCACCGCCTTGAGACCAGCGAAATGTATCACCGCGTCGCCGGGATGGACTTCGAACACCGCCCTGAGGAAGCTTCGGTCCCGGCAATCACCGTGAAAAAACGCCGGCCGGCGCCCGGTGATGGTTTCGATCCGGGACAACACGCTGACCTTGCTGTTGGAAAGATTGTCCAGGATGACGACGTCATGGCCCGCCCGCAACAGTTCCACGCAGGTGTGACTGCCTATGTAGCCGGCGCCGCCGGTGACGAGTATCTTCATATCCATATCCTCAATGATTCTTTCGGGACTCCGGGGGCAATTGCCCCGTCCGGGAAAGAGTTCTTATCATATTTATCGTCCCGAGGCTGCAATTTTTTAGTCCCCCCGGCGACGGGAAACTTGACATCTCGGGATGATGATATATCATGCATACTCATAATCCATGAAAAGGACGGATCGAAAAATGGGGTACATCAAGATCAAGTTCAAAAACGAGCGGGGCAAGTTCGAGCAGGAGATTCAGGATGTGCTCGATGACATGTTTCATATCTCCGGACCGGCGTTCACCCTCGGAGAACATACCTGGCGGCCCCATGCGGACATCTACGAAACCTCGGATGCAATCGTTGTTATCCTCGATTTGGCCGGTGTCGTCCGGGAAGACATCCATCTGGAGGTCAGCCGCAAAACCATCAAGATATCCGGCAAACGTGACCAGAGTTATTTTTCCGGAACGACGCGGTACCATCTCGCCGAAATCACCTATGGTTATTTCGAACGTCAACTGGCCCTGCACGCCCCCGTGGATTCCGAAACGGTCCAGGCGACCTATGCCAACGGCCTGCTGGAAATCCGGCTGATAAAAATTCCGCCGGACCGGGAAAGGCGCATCCCCGTTCTGGGCCCGACCGGTTCGGAATCGTGACCACAATATAACGACAGAGGACCACGGACATGACTGAAGAAAAAACCGCTCAAGATTTGAAGGTTATCCATATACCCGAGACCCTTCCCGTCCTGCCGCTTTTCAACATGATCGTCTTTCCCAAGATGATGCTGCCCATGGAGGTTTTCGGAGACCAGTCCCTGCAACTCGTCGATGAAGCCATGGCGAAAGACCGGATTATCGGTCTCGTTTTATCCAGAAAAAGCCCGCCGGAGACGACCTACGATCCGGAAGATTTTCACGCCGTCGGGACCAGCGCCGTTATCCTGAAGATGGCCAAAGCGGCGGAGAAGAAGGCCCAGCTCCTCGTCCAGGGGATCGAGCGGTTTCGGATCCGGGAATTCATCCCCGGCAAGCCCTATCTCCAGGTCCGGATTGAATCGATCCAGGAACAGGAAGGCAAGGATATAGAAATCGAGGCCCTCATGGCGAATTTGGTGAGCCTCTTCGAGCGGATCGTCAAACTGACTCCTTTTCTCCCCCAGGAATTCGGCGCCATGGCCAAGACCATTACCGATCCCGGCGTTCTGGCGGACCTGATCGCCTCCATCATCAACGTCTCGGCGGAGGAAAAGCAGGGCATCCTGGAGGCTACGGCCACCAAGAAGCGCCTCCGTGAGGTCACCCGCCTCGTCAACCACCAGGTGGAAATCCTCGAGTTGGGCAATAAGATCCAGTCCCAGGTGAAGGATGATATGGACAAGAGCCAGCGCGATTATTACCTGCGCCAGCAGTTGACCGCCATAAAGAAGGAACTGGGCGAAGAGGACGAAACCAAGGTGGAGGTGGAGGAATACCGGGAAAAGCTGGCCGGCAAGGACCTCCCCGAGGAGGCCAGGAAAGAGGCGGAGAGGGAGCTGCAGCGTCTGGGGCGGATGCATCCATCCTCGGCGGAATATAACGTCGTTTCCACCTATCTGGACTGGATCCTCACCCTGCCCTGGCGGGAGGGCACGGAGGACAACCTGGACATCAAAAAGGCCCGCAAGGTCCTCGACGATGATCACTACGGCCTGGAAAAGCCCAAGAAGCGCATCATCGAATACCTGGCCGTCCGGAAGCTGAAACCGGACACGAAGGGACCCATCCTCTGCTTCGTGGGCCCCCCGGGGACCGGCAAAACCTCCCTGGGGCAGTCCATCGCCCGCTCCCTGGGCCGAAAGTTCGTCCGCATCGCCCTGGGCGGCGTCCGGGACGAGGCGGAGATCCGGGGGCACCGCCGCACTTACATCGGCGCTCTGCCCGGCCGGATCATCCAGAGCATCCGCCGGGCGGAAACCAATAATCCGGTGTTCATGCTCGACGAAATCGACAAATTGGGCAGCGATTTTCGCGGCGATCCCTCCTCGGCCCTCCTGGAGGTCCTGGACCCGGCCCAGAATTTCTCCTTCATGGACCATTATCTGGATCTTCCCTTCGATCTTTCCCACGTGATGTTCATCACCACCGCCAACATCCTCGACACGATCCCGCCGGCCTTGCGGGACCGCCTGGAGATCATCGAGCTGGTGAGCTACACGGTGGAGGAAAAGCTCCACATCGCCCAGCGCTATCTCCTCCCCCGGCAGATCCGGGAGAACGGCCTGCAGCCAAGCCAGATCACCTTCACCAAAGGAGCACTCCGGGTCATTATCGGGAGCTACACCCGGGAGGCGGGGGTGCGGAACCTGGAGCGGGAAATCGCCGCCGCCTGCCGGGGTGTCGCCAGCCAGGTGGCCGTCGGCGACATCGAGCGGGCCAAGATCCGCCGGCAGGACATCCACCGCTATCTGGGTCCGGAACGGATCACCACGGAAACGACCGCCCGGACCTCGAAACCAGGCGTCGTCATGGGGCTGGCCTGGACGCCCACAGGCGGAGATCTCCTGTTTATCGAGGCGACGGCCATGAAGGGGAAAAAGGGACTTACCCTCACCGGACAGTTGGGCGACGTGATGAAGGAATCAGCGTCGGCGGCTTTGAGCTTCATCCGGGCCAACGCCGAATCGCTGGGAATTGCCCGGGATTTCTTCGAGGACGTGGACATCCACATCCACGTACCCTCCGGGGCCATCCCCAAAGACGGCCCTTCGGCGGGGGTAACGATCCTCACCGCCCTCACCTCGCTGCTCACCAACAAACGGATCAAGAAAGACCTGGCCATGACCGGCGAGATCACCCTCCGGGGCCTCGTGCTCCCCGTCGGCGGCATCAAGGAGAAGGTCTTGGCCGCCCACCGCGCCGGGGTGAAGACCATCATCCTTCCCAAATGGAACAAGAAGGATTTGGGCGACATCCCGGCCAAGATTCGCAAGGACATCGCCTTCCACCTCGTGGACGACATGCTGGAAGTCCTGAGGATCGCCTTGGAGAAATAGGCGCTTACCAACTTACAGGAGCCGGTTTGACGACCCGGAGAGAAGATCCGAAGCAGCCCTCGGTGAGGATTCGCACCTGATGATTGCCGGAAGTTACAGCGCCGACGAACCGTAAGGGGTGTTTTCCCCCTTGACAGGGAGGGAAAATCTTGCTACCAACCGTTTAGTTGAACCAACCGGATGGTTTATGATGACGGACAAACAATCCCTGACCACCGCGCGCATCCTTGACGCCGCCACGGATATCTTCGCCGAGGCGGGTTTCAACGGCGCCCGGATGGATGAAATCGCCCGCCGGGCCGGTGTGAACAAGGCCATGATCTACTACCACATCGGCGCCAAGGAGGCCCTGTATGCCGAGGTGCTGCACGGCGTCATCGGTCATGTCGCCGATTCGATTTCGGCGTGCATCGAAACCGGCGCTACTCCTGAAGCAAAACTGCGGGCCTACATCCGGGGTTTTGTTGACGCTGTGGAGGGCAATCCCCACATGGGACCCATTCTCCTCCGGGAAATCGCCTCGGGGGGCCAGAATCTGCCGGACCTGGTGATCCAGGACTTCGCCCGGATCATCGCCCTCATCACCGCCATCCTCGATGAAGGCCGGGAACGGGGCGTTTTTTATCCGGTGACGCCCTTCCTCATTCACATGACGGTAGTGGGCTCCCTGATCCTCTACAAGACCAGCGGCCCGATCCGGAGCCGCAGGGAAAACATTCCCGCGGCGGTCAAGGCCCTGGATCAGCAAATCACCCCCCGGGTAACGGTGGAGGTCGAAAACCTGATCATCCGGGGAATCAAAAAGCCTCCCCGGCCAGCTGCCGAGGTAACGAACGATGATGATGACCCCCGTTGAAAAATCCGGCCGCCGGTCATGGCCGCCGGTTGTCAGCAACCAGCCCATAACGCCCCCGCCGGGGACGGCGATCCCGGCCAGACCAGGCGTCCCCCGTTTCGGTCTCCTGGCTGTCGTCGCGCTGCTTCTCGCCTTCCTTCCCTTCTCCCCGGTCCTGGGACAATCCCCGGCGGTCCGGCCGGAAATGACAGCGGCCACTCCCTCCACCGCTCCATGCCGGTTCACCTTGGCGGAGAGCGTGGCCATGGCCCTGAAACAGAGCATGGTCGTCCAGGCGGCCAAGGAAGGGGTGAAGGGGGCGGAGGCCCAGAAAAAGGAGGCCTTCACGGGCTTTCTGCCTAAACTCAGCACCTCTTACAGCTACACCCGCCTCAACGATGCGCCCTGGACCAACATGCCGCCCATGACCATTTCCTCCCCCATCCTTCCCGCCCCCCTGACGACGCCGGGCGGTCCGATCACCGTGGGCACCCAGGACAATTACAGTTGGGCCCTGGAGTTCCGCCAACCCCTCTTCGCCGGCGGCTCCATCCTGGCCAACTACCAGGCCAACCGGAAGGGCGAGGACATCGCCCGGGTGGATGAAACGGCCGCCGCCCAGAATATTGTCGAGGAGGTGAAAAGCGCCTATTTCCAAATCCTCAAGGCACAGAAGATCCTCGGCGTTGCCCGCCAGGCGGTGGAGCAGCTTAAGTCCCACCGGGACGAGGCGCGTCACTTCTTTGACGTCGGACTGATTCCGAAAAACGATCTCCTCCAATCGGAGGTTCAGCTCGCCAACGGGGAGCATAATCTCGTCCGGGCGGAAAACAGCCTGGAGATCGTCAAGTCCCGCTTCAACACCCTCCTGCGGCGGCCGATCGACGCCCCAGTGGAAGTGGAGGACATCCTGGCTTACCGTCCCTTCCCTAAAGCCGTCGAGGAATGTCTCCAAACCGCCTACAGCCAGCGGCCGGAAATCAAGGCCCACGCCCTGAAGGTAGAACAGGCCCGGGAGGTGGTCAAGGCCGCCCGGGGCAACTTCTTTCCCACGGTGAGCGCCGTGGGCCATTACGAACGGTTCGGGGATACGGGCAGTCTCCAGGGCAGCACCTACAAGAGCATGGAAAACTGGTACCTCATGGCCCGGGCGGACTGGACCTTCTGGGAATGGGGAAAGACGAAGAACCAGGTGGACGCCCACCGCGCCCGGGAGAATCAGGCCGGCAGCATGCTGATCCTCGAACGGGACAAGGTGACCCTGGAAGTGAAGGCCGCCTACATCCTGGTCCGGGAATCGGAAAAGCAGGTCTTTGTCGCCCAGAAGTCCATCGATCAGGCCGAGGAGAACTTCCGGATCAACAACGAGCGCTACCGGGAGCAGGTCGCCACCTCCACGGACGTCCTGGACGCCCAGACGCTTCTGACGAAGGCTAAATCGGATTACTTCACGGCCCTGGGGGATTACTTCATCACCCAGGCCCGGCTGGAGAGGGCCATGGGGGTAAGTCAATGAAGAAACGCGTCGTCCTGGCCGTCTTTATCGCCCTGCTCGTCGCCGTGGGTGGATACGTCTATTACGGCCAGTGGAAAAACAAGCATCGGGAAACCTATTATTCCGGCGTCATCGAGGCCAAGGACGCAAAACTCGCCTTCCAGGCCGGCGGCCGGGTCATCGCCGTCCACGCCCGGGAAGGCCAGGCGGTGACAAAGGAAGAGGTCTTGGCGGAATTGGATGCGGCGGAATTCCAGAGCCGCTGCGACCAGGCCCGGGCCGCCCTCGCCCGGGCCGTTAAGGGTCAGGAGCAGGCGGAAACCTCACTTCAGGTGTATCAGAAGGTCCTGCCGGCGGACGTGATCCGTGCCGAGGCCGCCGTCACGAGCGCCCGACGGGTCATGGAGGAGGCGCGGCGGAACAAGGATCGTTACGACAAACTGTACCAGCGAAAGGTCGTCGCCGAAAAGGAATGGGATGCCGTGCGGTTGCATTACGATACCTCCGTTTCCCGCCTGGCCGAGGGGAAGGCCGCTCTCAGCCAAGCGGTAAGCAACCTGAAGAAGATCGACATCGCCCGGCGGGAAATCGAAGCGGCGACCGCCCAGGTCCGGCTGGCACGGGCATCCATGGAACAGGCAGAGATCCAGGCGGCCTACACGAAGCTCCGGGCCCCCTTTGCCGGCGTGATCACCAGCCGCAACGTCGAACCCGGCGAGGTGGTCTCTCCCAGCCGGGAGGTCTTCAACCTGGCGGATCTCTCCCGGATCGATCTTAAGATCTTCGTGGAGGAAACGGCCATCGGCAAGGTCCGGCCGGGACAGGCGGTGGAGGTGAAGATCGACACCTTCCCGAACCACGTCTTCCCAGGCGTCGTTTCCTTCGTATCCCCGGAGGGCGAATTCACCCCCAAGATCATCCAGACCCAGAAGGAGCGGGTGAAGCTGGTTTATCTCGTCAAGGTCTCCATACCCAATCCCGACTTGGCCCTCAAGACCGGCATGCCGGCCGACGCCTGGCTGAAATAGATGGCACTGGCCGGCGAATCGTTCCGGACTCCGGTACCGCCTCTGCATTTCCGACCCGATCGCGGCGGGACGGAGTCAATATCTCTTCCCCCGGCCGAGAGGACAGGAACATGACCGCACACCCGGACTCCTTTGTGAGCATCGAGCACGTCTCCATGCACTTCGGCGCCGTCGAGGCCGTTCACGACGTCACTCTCAAGGTGACGGCGGGAACGATTTTCGGCCTGGTCGGCTCCGACGGCGCCGGCAAATCCACTCTCCTGCGCATGATCGCCACCATGATCAAACCGGCGGCGGGACGGATCACCGTGGACGGCCACGACGTCGCCGCCGAAAAGAACCGGGTGAAGGACCTGATCGGTTACATGCCCCAGCGCTTCGGCCTCTATGCCGACCTGACGGTGGACGAAAATCTCCGTTTCTTCATGGACATCTTCGGGATTCCCCGCCCGGAACGGAAGCGGCGGCGGGAAAAATACCTCGGTTTTTCCAATCTGTTGCCCTTCGCCGACCGCCCCGCCGGCGCCCTTTCCGGGGGCATGAAGCAGAAACTGGGATTGGCCTGCGTCCTGATCCACGAACCCCGCCTCCTAATCCTCGACGAGCCGACCAACGGCGTGGATCCGGTTTCCCGCCAGGAGTTCTGGGAAATCCTCGGCGAGATGCGCCGGGAGGGCATGACTATCCTCGTCTCCACGGCCTACCTCGACGAGGGGGAAAAATGCGGCGGCCTGGCGCTGATGCATAAGGCCCGAATCATCGACGTGGCGACGCCGGCGGCTATCCGGACCGCCTTCCCCTCCCTGGAGGCCGCCATGATCAGTCGCCTTCAGGAGGCGGACGCCGAAATCGGGAAAGATGCCTTTTTTGCCCATCCCCACCCGGAACCTCCCGCCGAGGGCGGGGAAAGCGACGGCTATCCCTTCTGAGGGGAGACGCATTATCTCCTCCCCCTTTTCAAGCGGGAGGTTGAAATGGTAGTAGGTTATCTATATAATATTAGTGAATTAACAATGCCACAATCAGCGAACGGTATCGCCATTCGAGTCAAAGACCTGGAGAAACGCTTCGGCAAGTTCACGGCGGTGAACAGGGTTACCTTCAGCGTCCGGAAGGGAGAGATCTTCGGTTTTCTCGGCGCCAACGGCTCGGGTAAATCGACTACCATCCGGATGCTCTGCGGTATCCTTACCCCGACCGCCGGGGAAGGGATGGTGGCAGGCTACGACATCTTCCGGGAACCCGAGGAGATCAAGGGCGCCATCGGGTACATGTCACAGAAATTCTCCCTTTACGAGGATCTCAGCCCCGGGGAAAACATCCGTTTTTACCTGGGTGTCTATAACGTCCCCCCGTACCGCTGGGAGGAGCGGACCGCCTGGATTCTCGAGACGACTCAACTGGGCGACGTCCGCAACCGCCTCACCCGGGAACTCCCCCAGGGATGGCGACAGCGCCTCGCCCTGGGATGCGCCCTCCTGCACGAGCCGGAGATCCTCTTCCTCGACGAACCCACCTCCGGCGTCGATCCCGTGACACGACAGCGCTTCTGGGATTTGATCCGCCGGCTGGCCGCCGGGGGCATCACCATCTTCGTCACCACCCACTACATGGATGAAGCCCGGCACTGCGAGCGAATCGTCATGCTCAACCAGGGGGCCATCGTCGCCGCGGGAAGCCCGGAGGAGATCATCGCCCGGTCCTGCCCGGACCGGGAGGATGCGGACCTGAACGACGCGTTTATTACCTTGATGAAGAACTGAGAATTATACCTGACACGACGGGAAACCCATCCACACCCCAACTTTCTTCTTGAAGGGGAGGGAGAAAAGCATCCGGTAAGATGAACCTACGTATCATTGCCGCCATAACCCGCAAGGAATTTTATCATCTCGTCCGGGACTACCGGAGCCTGTACCTCGCCTTCGCCATCCCTCTTATCCTTATCCTCCTGTTCGGCTACGCCCTGAGCCTCGACGTGGATAACGTCCGGACGGTCGTAGTCGATCACGACAACACCCCCCGGAGCCGGGACCTGATCCGCCGCCTGGATGCCTCACCCTATTTCCACGTCACCGCCCGACTGGGAAACTCGGAGGATGCGGCGGCCTGGCTGGATCACGGCCGGACGATCCTGGCGGTGGTCATCCCCCCGGACTGGACCCGGAATATCCAGGCGGACCGGGAGGAGCCGCTCCAGATCCTCCTGGACGGCAGCGATCCCAACTTCGCCAACATCTCCGCCGGCTACATCACCGCGTTTCTGGAGCGGGAGAACACCGCGGCCCTTCATAATTATCTCAATCGCCAGGGGCAGGAGCAACTGCGGCCCCCTTTGGAAGGCAGGATCCGCATCTGGTTCAACGAGGATCTGGAAAGCAGGAATTTCATCGTTCCCGGCATCATCGCCGTGATCATCATGATCGTGGGCGCCATGCTGACCTCCCTGGTCATTGCCCGGGAGTACGAAAACGGGACGATGGAGACCATCAAGTCCCTCCCCGTGAGCGCCGGGGATTTCATTGTCGGCAAGGCCATCCCCTATTTCTTCATCACCCTGGCCGACGTCCTTATCGCCATCCTCATGGGTCAGGTCCTTTTCGGCATCGTCATGAAAGCTGATTTCTGGCTCATGATCAGCGCCTGCGCCCTTTATCTGGCCGTGGCCATCACCCTGGGGCTCTTCATCTCCGCCGCGGTGAAGTCACAACTGGTGGCCAACCAGATTGCCCCCATAGTCACCTTCCTCCCCTCCATGCTCCTTTCCGACTTCGTCTTTCCCATCATGAACATGCCCGCGGCCATTCAGGTCATCACCTACATCGTCCCGGCCCGGTATTTTATCGACATCCTCAAAGGGGTTTACATGAAGAACGCCGACTTCACCCTCCTGTGGCCGAACTTTGTCGTGCTTTTCATCATGGCGGCTGGCTTGGGGGCCTTGAATCTAATCGTCTTGAAACGGGAGGGCATGTAACATGTGCCGCCTGCGGATCCGGGAACTGGTGCGGAAGGAATTCATTCAGATCTTTCGGGACAAGCGAAACCGCCCCATCCTCATCGTGGCGCCCCTGATCCAGATCCTGATCTTTGGCTATGTGGTGAATTTCGATATCAACATTATCCATGTCGCCCTCCTCGATCAATCCCGAACCTTGGAGAGCCGGAAGATCGTCGATGCCTTCAGCGCCAACCACCTGTTCCAGATCGACAACATTGTTCATAACTCACAGGAAATGGAAGAGATCCTCATCCGGGGGAAGGCGGACATCGGCTTGAAGATCGGCCCCGATCTCGCCCGGAAGATCCGCCGGGGGGAAACGGCGGAGGTCCAGATCCTTGCCGACGGCACGGTGAGCAATATGGCGGCGATCCGGGTTTCCTACGTCATGACCGTCATGGAACGCCTGAACCGTCAGTTCCTCCAGGACCGCTTTCCGGCACAGTTGAGTTACGGCCGTATCGACGGCCGCCTCCGCACCTGGTACAATCCCAACCTCTACAGCCGTCACTTCTTCGTTCCCGGGATCGTCGCCTTCATCGTCATGCTCATCTCGCTTTTGTTCACCTCCATGGCAGTCATCAAGGAAAAGGAGGGGGGAACGATGGAACAGCTCATCGTGACGCCGATGAAACCGTACGAGCTGATCATGGGCAAGACCATCCCCTACATCGTCATCTCCCTGATCCAAATGGCCGGCGTGCTCCTCTTCGCCGTCTATCTGTTCGATCTGCCCATTCGGGGCAGTCTGTCCCTGTTTTTCCTCGCCATCTGCCTCTTTCTCATGAGCACCCTGGGGATCGGCCTGTTCATCTCCACCATCTCCGCCACCCAACAACAGGCCATGATGTCCACCTTCTTCTTCCTCCAGCCGTCCTTTCTCCTCTCGGGCTTCGTCTTCCCCATCGCCAACATGCCCGTGGTCGTCCAGTGGCTGACCTACCTGAATCCCTTCCGCTACATCCTCGTGATCATCCGGGGCATTTTCCTCAAGGGCGTGGGGATGGACGTCCTGTGGCCCCAGTATCTGTCCCTGACGATCCTGGGCCTGGCCGTCTTCACTGCCGCCGTCCTGCGCTTCCACAAACGCCTGGATTGAATCTTCGAAAACGGTATATTTCCGTCAAAATTCTCCCTGACAGGCAAACGCCCCGACTCTGCTTGTCAATCGGCAGATGCATTTTTCATGATTTTGGGTTATATTCATCAGCAATTACGGAAGATAACTCTTTCGATGTCATTCCGAACGAGCTGATTCAAACAATTATATAATGATATCAATCTTAAAATTTAAAGGTCCGTACTAAAACATTGTATCGGAGGAAAGATGAAAGGCACGATCTACCGTCAGTGTGTTGGGTTGGGCAATGAATCCGTTTCGACCCTGAAAAGGCTTCTCCATGAAATGCCGCATCCCTTCCGGAAAGGAGATAATATTGGGATCAAACTCCATTGGGGGGAAAAGGGAAATCACACCTTCCTGCCGCCGTTATTCGCGCGGGAGATCGTAGTCTGGCTTCGGGAACTGGGAGCGATGCCCTTTGTTTTTGATACCTCGGTTCTCTATTCAGGCAGCCGTCGCAACGGAAGCGACAGCCTGAAAACCGCGGCGGCACACGGTTACAGCGAAGCATACCTCGACTGTCCGGTGGTCGTCGCCGATGGACTCGATGGACGGGCCGTCATCGATATTCCCGCGGGATACAGGCATTTCGAAACGGTACAGGTGGCGGACATATTCAAAAGGGCGTCCGGTTTTGTCATTCTTTCCCACTTCAAGGGGCACATGGTTTCGGGATTCGGCGGCGCCATAAAGAATATCTCCATGGGCTGGGCGTCGCGGGCGCAAAAGCAACGCATGCACTCCGATGCGCGTCCGCGGCTGGAAAAGAACAGTTGCTCGCAATGCGGTCTATGTGTAGACATCTGTCCCTCGGGTGCGGCGCAAATTGCCGCGGACGGGTATCCTGATTACAGTCAGGAATTGTGTATCGGATGTGCTCAGTGTATCGGGCTCTGTCCGGAACTGGCCCTGGAAATATGCTGGAACACCGACATCAATGTGTTTCAGGAAAAACTTGTTGAAACGGCGGCCGCAATCTGGAAGCAAATCCAGGGCCGGGCCGTGCTTGTCAATGCAATGCTCAACATTGCCTCGGAATGCGACTGCCTGCCGGGACAACATCCCATTATCGCTCCCGATGCCGGATTTGTCGGCGGGTACAATCCCGTGTCCGTCGATGTGGAGTCCATAAACAGGATCGGGAAAGAGCCGTTCATAAAGGCCCACCCGCATGTGGATTGGAAACACCAGTTCTCATACGGCAGAGAAATTGGTTTTGCGTGAACAGCCGCCAATTGCGTGATTTTCTAAAATCTTCTATTGGAACTTGAGGTCGTTTTGAGGCGCCACGCATCTTTACTGACCGGCGGTCATTTTTTTGGGGGTAAAATTTTTTTCAGATCGTTAATTTCTTTATTATATCATAAGCTTGCTGACCGTCGATTCTCGACGCTCCTCGCCGGGGATACCGTTGCGCCGTCCCGGCCAGTTAACAAATATTTGCTTTATAATATTATAATATAGTTTTATAACCAGATTATAAGTGCCTTGCCGCTGCGGGGCATGAATCCCATGAACCCATCAAGACGGTGGGCAAAAGAGGTCCTTACGATCTCGAAAATGATTGACGAGCGGTTCGGGAGGCTTTATTCCGGATACCCTTTCCGGACGGTTCCTCGCGTTTACGCCCTTGCCTTACGTCGGCCATTGTGGCAATGAAGTAATCAGCGTCCGGAAGATCGAAAAACGGGAGAATTCGCGGTCATCGCCAAGAGGCGCTAAAACGGCGCCGCGCCGGGAACGGCAGCGGCTGCATGTTCGCAGCGGCCGCATGTTCATGGAAAGCGTCAAATTTTCCTGGACGAGGAAAGCATTATCGGGCAAGATAGATGACATCGTAAAAAGCGCAAAAAATGTCCCATTTGGGACGGCATCGTAAAAAGATCCGCAGGCGAGGCGCGCGAATCCTGAGGAATGAGGCGTACTGGGACGTACGTCGCAGTGACGAGGGATGAACCGCTTTCGAAGCATCCGGACTTTTTACGATGCCGTCAAGATAGATTCATTGCCGACAAAAAAACTGGAGGTGGCGCTATGAAACCGATTGGACCTTTAATGTGGGAGCACCGCCTGATCGAGAAGATGCTCCAGGTGGTGGAGAATGAAGCGGGCCGAATGGAGGCGTCCGAGGAGGTAAACCCGGTCTTTATCGACACCGCCGTCGATTTCATCCGCATTTATGCGGACCGTACCCATCACGGCAAGGAGGAGGACATCCTCTTTCGGGAGTTGAAGAAAAAGAAACTGACCCCCGAGCACGCCCGGATCATGGACGAGTTAATCCAGGAACATGTCTATTCCCGCCGGACGGTGGGAAAGCTTGTGGCGGCAAAGGAGCGTTACGTGGCCGGCGACCGGGCGGCCGTCGCGGATATCGTCGCTTTGCTCAAGGAATTGGCGACATTCTATCCCCGCCATATCACCAAGGAGGACAAGCCGTTTTTTCATGAATGCCAGCGGTACTTCAGCGACGGCGAGCTGGATGAAATGCTTGGGGAGTTCTGGGATTTCGACCGGAAGATGATCCATGAGAAATATGAAAAGCTCGTGGAATCCCTAACCGGCGAGAAGGCCTTCAAGAGGGGTCGGGCGCTCTGAAGCAGAGAGCTTTGCGGGGTCTTCGGTAAAGATCAATTAGTCATGCCGGAGATGATCGGGCATCCAGTGTTTTCAAATAGTCCTGGAGTCTCGCGTCCGAGGGAATGAGGTAATACGGCATTATTCAAAGCTTAAGCCCCCTGCCAGCGGGATCGGATCCTATGAGCGGAAAGAGACATGGGGCGATTCGAAAACATCTTCCCCAGGAAGGAAACGGGAGATAGAGCAAGTGCCCTACGAGAAGATACCATCGGAAATCAAAGGCGGCCACTGGTTTTTCGACCTGCTCACCAGGCTTGCTCCCAATCCGGATGAGGTAGTCGTCACCGGAACTCCAGAGGAAATGATTGCGGAAGCCGCGAAAAAGGCCTTCTGGGTAAGCACATCCCTGGGGGCGGTGCCCGGGCCCCTGGGGCTGGCGACGATCCTGCCGGAGATCAGCGCCGTGACGAAGATCCAGATCGGCCTCGTCCACAAGATCGCCAAATTCCACCACAAGCTGGAAACCCTCAACCACTCCATCGTCCTTCTGGTCTTCGCCAACGCCCTGGGGCTGGCGGTGGGAAACCAGCTCATCCGCCGGGTCGGGGTCCGCCTGGTGGTCAAGGCCCTGAGCGCCCCGATCATCGAAAGGATCGCCCGGGCCATCGGTTTCCAGATCGCCGCCAAAGTCACCCAGCGGATTGCCGGACGGTGGCTGGTCTTCATCGCCGCCCCGCTCTTCGGCGTCTTCTCCCGACAGATGACCAGGAAGATCGGCCGGGAAGCCCAGGCGCTCTTCGCGGGCTTCCTGGAAATAGAGGGCGCTTCTCCCTCTTCCCCAGACCACGTCTCCTCGGCTGGGGCAAAATACCGTCCGGAACGAGGCATGGACCGGGAAGAAAGAACCAACGAGGTTTACGATCTTTAACGGATAATGCAAAGGCCGTAAAGAGATGCAAGCAGAGCATATCGTCTGGGATCCCAAATTCAGCATCCATATAGACGAAATCGATGCCCGGCATCGGGAGCTGTTCGCCACCGTCAGCGAGCTGATCGATCTGCGGGCCGGGAGCGGCGGAGAGTGAGGAGGCATAATGGAAGCAGAGACTCGCATGACCGCCGGTGATCTGGTCATCCAGGAGGATTGCGACAACATCGACTGGGGGCGGCGGTGCGCGATTGCCTGCGCGCCGTGGGCATGGCCTCTCGTGATCCGGAATTGCATCGCCGGGCCTTCCTCAACAGCTTCGCCGTAGTCTTTCTCCATAACGGGAAACAACTGATCGGTTTTGGAAGGGCGATCTCCGACGGCGCTTACCAGGCGGCGATCTATGACGTCGCCGTGTCGCCGCCACATCAGCGCCGGGGGCTGGGCACGTTGATCATGGAAAGAATGCTTGCCCGGCTCTCCCACTGCAATGTCATCCTCTACGCCAACCCTGGACGGGAAGATTTTTATCTGAAATTGGGATTCCGCCCTATGCGCACCGGAATGGCAAAATACCTGAAGCCGGCCGTCATGAAGGAAAGAGGCCTGATAAGCTGAATGTAGCTGGTCGGCGGCGAAAACAAGTCCCGCGAAAAGACTTAAGCGCTACGCCCGCCGGCGTTGCCTCCGGTCAAGCATTTCCTTCCCCAGGTCGCCTTCACCGCCTCACGGTCGATGTTCCCCGCCGGAGTTTTGGGCAGCGCCGCGACGAAGATCACGTGTTTCGGTTTTTTATAGCGGGCGATCCGGGCCGCCACGAAGTCCCCCAGTTCCCCGGCGCTCACTCGGCCGCCCTCCGCAATGACGCAGACCGCCTGCACGGCCTCCCCCCATTCCGGATCGGGAACGCCGAAGACGCACGCTTCGGCGAGCGCCCCGTGGGCCAGGATGGCCTTTTCCACCTCGGCGGGATAGACGTTCTCGCCGCCGGTCTTGATGAGTTCCTTCTCCGGCTTCCGGCCCGCGTACCACAGGAAGCCTTCCTCATCCAGACGGCCCAGATCGCCGGTATGATGCCGGCCGCTCCGGGCGGCGGCCGCCGTTTCCCCGGGCAGACGCCAGTAGCCGCGGAATACGGCGGGGGAGCGAACGCAGATCTCCCCGGTCGTCCCCGGCGGAACCTCCTCGTCCATATCGTCGCAGATGGCGACCCGGGCCATCAGAGACGGACGGCCGATGCCGCCCGGGCAATCCCGGTAATTGCCCCCGGAAACGGGCATGACCTCGGTCTGGCCGTAGAGGCTGAAGAATTCCGCCCGGGGATGGACCCGCAGGAATCGTTCGATGGTCGCCGGGGCGTCCACTCCACAGGCCAGGCGCAGGCCCGCCGTATCGTATTCCCCTTTTTCCGCCGCATCGAGGAGCGCGCCCAGCATGGGGGGAAAGGTCCCGAAAAAGGTGCCGCCGGATGCGGCGATGATACGGAGGACGGCGGGAGGGTCGAATCGCGGTACGAGGATGTTCCGGCCGCCGGCCAGCATCGTCGCCAGGGTCATGGCCATCCCGCCGATATGGAAGAGGGGCAGGAGACCTACATAGGCGTCCCGGTCGTCGAGGCGGAACAGATGGGCCAGTTGCACCGCCGTTGCCATGAGGTTGTCCTGACTCAAGATACATCCCCGGGGTTTGCCGCCCATAGCCGCCGTATGAATGATGAGGAACGGATCGGCACCGCGCCCGGCGACGGGAGACAATGAGACGTTCGCGTCGGTAAAATCTTCCGCCGGCCAGGTGAGGAAATCATCACTGCCGGTCTCCGCGGTGGTCGCTTCTTCTCCATCGCCGGCAAAGACGAAGCGCTTCTCCAGGGAAGGCATCCCCGTTGCGGCCCGGCGAGCCTGGTCCCGAAACTCCCGGCCGCAGAACAGGAACCGGGGTGCGGTGTCGGCGAGGATATAGACGATCTCTTCCGGCCCCAATCGCCAGTTCACCGGCACGACGATGGCGCCGAGCCGGGCCGCCGCCACGCAGAGCAGGAGAAAGTCCGGCTCGTTTCCCGCCAGAAGGGCGATCCGGTCCCCGGCGGCAAGTCCCTCCCCCCGCAAACCGGCGACAAAGGCGTCACAGCGGTGGTGAAATTCCCCGAAGCTCAGGGGATAGCCACCGCCCGTCACCGCTTCCCGGCGCGCATGCAAGGACGCATTGCGGGCAATCAGGTCATAAATCGTAAACTCGGCAGTGTACATGGTCGCTCCCTTACGATGTCTTTATCATGAAAACACATCCATACGATCTCACTTAAACCATTTTCATCGTGCGCGGGTGTTGGACAAAAATGATAATTCATATGAAAAAGCCTCTATATGCTTTACTCCATATCAGGACACCATCATGTGCGTTTCATGCACGTCAGGCTTACCCAGCCACCACTTCCGCCCGCGCGGATTTCTCTTTCACGGCGGTGCCGCCTCTATAATTCACCCGGCGGCCGATCAGGCGACGAAATAACCGGGGCTCCTAAGCAAAGAGTTCCGGAAGCGCCTTCCCCGCCGGCTCCCGGATCGCCTCATCATAAAGGGAGGATATCACGTTGGCCTCGGGATTAATTTCTATGCACCGGGCTTCGTTGCCCTTGGCGAAGCTGGGAAAGCCCGCCGCCGGATAGACGACCCCAGAGGTCCCGATGCTCACGAAGAGATCGCAGGACCGGATCGCCGCAATGGCGGCGCTCATCACGTACTGGTCCAGCATGTCTCCAAACCAGACGATATCCGGTCGCAGCCAGTTTCCGCATTGCTCGCAGCGGAAACGCCGGTACTTCTCGCCGATATCCTCCGTAATGCCGTGCTCCGGACAGCGAAGGTGCCAGAGACTCCCATGGAGTTCGATGACTTTTCCACTTCCCGCCCGCTGGTGCATCCCGTCGATGTTCTGGGTCACCACCGTCACCCCGGGATGGCTTTTTTCCAGCGCGGCAACGGCGGCATGTCCGGCATGGGGGGCGCAGGCCAGGACCGCCGCCCGGCGGAGCTCATGAAATTGGAGCACCTTTTCCGGATCGGCGTCGAAGGCCTCCTGGCAGGCAAACTCCTCCCAGCGATACTGGCTCCAGATGCCGCCGCGGCCCCGGTAGGTGGGGACGCCGCTCTCCGCCGACATCCCGGCACCGGTGAAAAAGACGATACGGCGATATTTCCGGGGATCAATTTTTTCCATGTCTTCACCTCCCGATGATCTGCCTGATTAGCACGGCCCTTGATTCTCCGCAACCCCCATGGTGAATCTCATTGTCACCGGCCCTTTTTCATTGACAGGGCCGGACATTAACTATAGGAAAGATGCCTCAATAAATAGCGGGAGGTCGCATCATGAAAAGATTCATCGTTTTTCTGTCGGTATTTTCCCTGCTGGCATGCTTCGCCGCCGCCCCGGCCCTGGCGGCCGACAACATCAAGGTCGGCGCCGCCTTCGCCCTTTCGGGAAGCATCGCTGTTTACGGCGAGGGGTTCAAGAAGTGCGTGGATCTCGCCGTGGAGGAAATCAACGCCAAGGGAGGCATCAAGGGAAAGAAGATCGAGATCGTCTATGAGGACAACAAGAGCAACCCCAAGGATTGCGTATCGGCGGTACGGAAGCTGATCTCCGTGGACAGAGTCCCCGTGATCTTCGGCCCGGCGGGCAGCTCGAACTTCATGGCCGCGGCGCCGGTGGCCCAGGAAAGCCGGGTGGTGATGCTGTCGGCCCAGGGCACAGCGGAAAAGCTTACCCAGGCCGGCAAATACATTTTCCGGATCATCCCCTCCAATTCCAAGCAGGGGCAGCGCCTGGCGAAACTGGCCTTCGATCAAGGTTATCGCCGGCTTCCCGTGATGTACATCAACAATGACTGGGGGCTGGACCTTAAGGACGGCTTCGTTACAAGCTTCCGGAAGATGGGTGGCGTCGTCACGGATATCATCCCCTTTGACGAGAAGAAAACGGATTACCGCACCGAGCTCCTGCGGGCCGCCAAGGGCAACCCCCGGGCCATCGTCAATCTGACCTACATTAACGAAGGGGCGGTGCAGTTCAAGCAGGCTTACGAGCTGGGCATCAAGACCCAGTGGCTCTGCGGGTCCGCCGCTCGGGCCCCCAAGATGGTGGAGCTGGCCGGCAAGGCCGCCGAGGGCGTCATGGGAACCTATCCCTCGGTTCCCCAGGACACCAAGGCCTACCAGGCCTTCAAAGGCGCCTACAAGAAAAAGTACGGCAACGACAAGATCCCCATCTTCGGCGACTACAACTATGACATGGTATATCTGTCCGCCCGGGCCATCGAAAAGGGCGGCTACACGGCAGAGGGGATCCGCAAGGCTCTACCGGCGGTTTCCAAAGGCTACTACGGCGTGACCGGGGACAAGACCTTTGATCGGCAGCGGGGAATGGAGAAGGCCGATATCGGTATCTGGATCGTCAAAGGCGGCAAGATCGAGGACTATAAGAAGTAGCAGCCGGAGCGGTTTCTCCTTTAACAGCATGGATTCCCTCCCCTACTACCTGCAGACGATCATCAACGGCCTTCTGGCGGGGTGCATCTATGCCCTCTTCGCCATGGGGCTGACCCTGATTTACGGGGTTCTCAACTTCGTCAACTTCGCCCACGGCGAGTTGATCATGTGGGGGGCCTATTTTCTCCTCCTGGCCCTGGCGGAACCTTTCGCCTTGCCCCTATACGCGGCCGTCCCCGTAGCCCTGGGGATGACGGCGCTTTTGGGGGCCGGCATGGATTTCGCTGTGTTCCGGCACCTACGGCGGTCGAACCGGTTGACGCTGCTGATCGCCGCCATCGGCCTGTCCTTTTTCCTCCGCAACGCCGCCCAGCTTTTCTGGGGGGCGGAAGTGAGGACCTACGGATTCGAGATCCGGCCGGGGCTCCGGTGGTTCGGTGTTTCCCTCACCCCGCAGCAACTCGTCATCATCGTCATTTCGTTCCTTTGCATCGTCGGCGTTTACTTGCTCTTCTTCAAATCCCGGATCGGCAAATCCATGCGCGCCCTGGCCGACAATCTGGACCTGGCGCGGATCTCCGGCATCCATACCGGCAAGGCGATCCTATGGGCCTGGATAATCTCGTCGCTCCTTGCCGGGACGGGGGGAATCCTGATGGCCATGGACACCAACCTCCATCCCGAGATGGGGGTGGCAAACCTCATCAAGGCCTTCGCGGCAACCCTCATCGGCGGGGTGGGAAACCTCTGGGGCGCCCTGATTGGCGGGCTGATCATCGGTCTGGCGGAAAACATCGCCGTCTTGTTCATCTCTCCGGGCTACAAGGACGCCGTGGCCTTCCTCATCATGGTGCTGATCCTGCTCAGCAGGCCCTTTATCGTCGCCGGTGAAAGGACGGACTGATGGACCTGTTACTTCATCTGACAATTGTCACGGCCATCTACGCCATCTTCGCCATCAGCCTGAACCTCGAAGTGGGCTATACGGGACTGTTCAATTTCGGCCATGTGGCGTTCTTCGCCCTCGGTGCCTATACATCGGCCCTCCTGTCCCTCGGCGGTTTGTCCTTTCCCCTTGCCATGTCTGCCGGTATCGCCGCCGCCGGTTTGGGTGGATTGATCATCGGGATTCCCGCTTTGAAACTACAGGGGGACTACTTCGGAATCGCCACCCTGGGCTTCGCGGAGATCGTCCGCATGATCCTCCAAAACCAGCAAGAGTGGACGAAAGGACCCATGGGGCTTCCCGGTATCCCCCGGCCGGAGTTGTTCTCCTGGCAGTTCGACACCCTGCCCGCCTATCTCGCCCTGGTCCTGGGGGCGGCGGCGATTACCTTTCTCGTTATTGGCTTCCTGACCCTGAGCCCCTTCGGACGGGTCCTCAAGGCCATCCGAGACGACGAGACGGCGGCGGCGATCCTCGGCAAGAACCCTTTTGCCTACAAGATGAAATCCTTTGTCATCGGCTCCCTCTTCGCCGGTCTGGCCGGCGTCCTCTGGGCCCACTTCATCACCTTCATCAGCCCCGGGGATTTTACCCTCACCGAAACCATCGTCGTTTTGCTCATCGTGGTGCTCGGGGGAAAAGGGACTCTGTGGGGTCCAGTGGTCGGGGCGGCGGTGCTGATCTTTTTTCAAGAATCGATCCGGTTGCTGCGACTGCCGCCGGAATGGAGCGGCATCCTGGGACCGCTGCAGCAGATGGTCTTCGGCCTGCTGCTGGTAATCCTGATGATCTTCCGTCCGGAAGGCCTGATCAGGGAAAAGGGGAAGGAAACTTTTGCTCGAGATTAAGAACGTCACGAAATCGTTCGGGGGGACCCAGGCCGTGGCCGGCTGCTCCCTCAGCCTCGCCGGACTGAAGATCGCCGGGCTTATCGGCCCCAACGGCTCTGGCAAGACAACTCTTTTCAACCTCATCACCGGCCTGATCCGTCCCGATGCCGGGAAAATATTCTTTCAGGACCGGCGCATAGACGGCGGAATGCCCCACCGTCTGGCCGCAATGGGACTGATCCGAACCTTCCAGCTATCCCGGGTCTTCCCCCGCCTTACGGTGATGGACAACATGCTGCTGGCCCCTAAGGGACAGGCGGGGGAACGCCTCCGGTCCCTGCTGCTCCGTTTCCCCCTGGTCCGCCGGCAGGAAGGGGAGCACCGGGAAAAGGCCTGCGAACTTCTGGATATGTTGGGGATCATTCACCTCCAGGATCAGTTTGCCGGCAATCTCTCCTACGGCCAACAGAAGCTCCTGGAACTGGGCCGGGCGGTGATGGCCGAACCGCAGCTCATCCTCCTGGACGAACCGACGGCGGGGATCAATCCCCGCCTCATCCGGACCATGATCGACATGATCCTGAAGATGCAGGACCAGGGACGGACCTTCTTCATCATCGAACACAACATGGACGTGGCGGCGGAGCTTTGCGAACATATCTTCGTCCTCGATCACGGGGAGAGAATCGCCTCCGGGTCGCCCCGGGAGATCCAGAACGATCCCCGGGTTATCGAGGCCTACCTGGGATGACGGGCATGGAGGGAAAAGATATATATGCAGGCTACGGGAAGATTGAAGTCCTCCACGGGGCGTTGATCCGGGCCGGCGAGGGTGAAATCGTATGCATCATCGGCCCCAACGGCTCCGGAAAATCAACCCTCCTCAAGGCCCTGTTCGGCCTGATCACACCCCGGCGAGGGAAGGTCCTCTTCGCCGGAAGGGACGTGACCCACCTCGCCCCGGAGGAAAAGGTCCGGCGGGGGATTGCCTTCATCCCCCAGGGACGCAATGTCTTTACCTCCCTGACGGTCAGGGAGAACCTGGAGATGGGGGGAACGCCGCTGGGCGACGAGCGGGAGGTGGCCCGGGCCATCGGTGAGGTCCTGGAATCCTATCCCGTCCTGAAGGACAAGCTGCACCACCGGGCGGGAAACCTCTCGGGAGGGGAAAAGCAGCTCCTCGCCCTGGCCCGGGCCGACATGATCAAACCCCGGATGATCCTCATGGACGAGCCATCCATCGGTCTGGCGCCTCGGATGATCGAAGAGGTGTACGAGCAGATCCAGGCCCTCAATACCCGGCGGGGAGTGACCTTCCTCATCGTCGAACAGAACGTCCGTAAGGCCCTGAACACGGCGCATCGTGGCTATGTTCTCGATTTGGGCGTCACCCGCATCGAGGACACCGGCCGGGGACTTCTGGACAACGAGGAGGTCAAAAAGCTCTACCTCGGCGGGTAACCCGGCCGCCCGATCATGCCCGGAAGACCGTTTCACATCTTGATTTCAAGAGCTGGAAGGAAGTGCTTTCCTTCACGTCGCTACGGTTGAACCACAAAAGGCGCCGGTGAAAGCGGTCGTCTCCAACCGGCCGGCACCGTCGAGGAGGACCGCCGGACCATAGCGCCGGCGACGTTCCCCGGGGCTCGCATATCCATCCCGAGACCCTTGACATCATCGGCTGATGTTTGTATCTTGCCGGGCATAAAGCGAACATGCCTTGATAAACCGTCGCCTTCACGGGATCGAACCGGGAGATTATTTGTCGGACATGCTCAAGATCATTACGGACGCCAAAACCATTCAGCGCTGCCGACAGCAACTGGCCCGGAGGATAAGGGTGGCGGCAGCGGAAAAGATACCGGTTGTCCTGGGTCACCAGGGGGCCAGTCTCCGGGCGCGGGTCTGGTGGTCCGAGGAACTGGGATTGTGGTTCTACCCCAGCAAGGGGGAAGAGAACCGGTACTGGAACGCTTTCGGGACCGACCGCCCCCGGTCCGACGCCTCACTGTCCATCACCTGCGAGATCAACTTTGCCAAAGAGGGAATCGATCGGCGGATCGGCGGGGCCTTCGCCACGGACAGCCGGGGGCGGATCTTCGTCGTCCACCGCGGCAAATTAGGGGGCAGTCGGAAGGGCGTCGGCAAGGCCCTCTTCGAAAAGCGGTATCGCGGGGTCTGGATGGAAATGGATGACGGCGGGGAGGAGGCATCCGTGGCCGTGGTCGGCGTCCTCCCCTCCCCCCGCTTCGCCCGGCAGGTCGCCCAGTTCGTCGGCAAGATCGAAAAGATCAAGGATATGGCGGCCCCCTCCGCCCAGACGGAAATCGGCTTCGACGACCTCCGCCTCCGGGAGGAACTCCTGGGGACGCGGCGGTGCGAGCTGTACCGGGACACGGCCGGGGAGTGCGATCACGGCCTGGTCGTTAAGGATCTGGCCGCCGCGCTGAAAATAATAGGCTGCAAATTCGGTAATGATGGTCTCCGGGACCTCCTGGCCCTGGATCCCCGGGGCGAGGTGACGATCTTCCAGATCAAGACGGACAACCTCTATAAGAGCATCCAGGAAGGGGCCACCCGGCTCCTTGTCAACAGCCTCCGCGCCACCCGCCCCCCCCGCCTGGTTCTGGTCCTCCCCGCCGCCCCCGACACCGGCAAGGAGGAGAGGCTCCGGCGCCTCAATATCGACGTCCTCACCTACCGGTGGGAAGGAAACCACGCCGTTTTCCCCGGACTGGAAACTTTCCTGGACATTCCTTAACCAGCGGCAGGTTGCTTCCCTCGTTCGTCCGAAATAGCCACGAAAAGCTTACTGCCTTCCCGTTTTTATCATCCCCGGTAACGAGCGGAAGATCACCAGCAATGGGGGCGGCGCAGGGAAATTGTGCGTACGGGACCGATAGGGTGGCACGGCGGCGCTGGCCGGCTTTTTGCCGCTCAAGGGACCAGGAGGAGCTGGTTGTCCCGGGACCGGGATTCCCCCAGGCTGGTTACGGTGATCGCCGGCCGGCCCAGGACCGGGCATTTGTTTTCACAGATTCCACACCCCACGCAGAGTTCAAGATCTACATGGGGCTGTTTCAAGAGCATCTCCCGCCCCCGGCGATCCCGCACGCGAACCTCCTCGAGCCAGATGGCCTTGGGGGAAGTAGGGCAAACCTCCTCGCAGACGATGCAGGACATGTCATGGGCAAAGGGCAGGCACCGCCCCTTGTCGATCATGGCCAGGCCGATCTTCGTCGCCGCCTTTTCCCGCAGGCCAAGCCTGCCGATGGCCCCCGTGGGACACACCTGGCCGCAGAGGGTGCAACGGTATTCGCAGCAGCCGATGCGGGGCACCAGGACCGGGGTCCAGATCCCCTCCAGACCCGCTTCCAGGAGGGTGGGCTGGAGGCCGCCCGTAATGCAGACCTTCATGCATTCCCCACAGCGGACGCAACGCTTAAGAAACTCCTCCTCCGCCAGGGCGCCGGGGGGACGGATCAGGGTCGGCTCGGCCGCTCCGGCCCTGGCCAGGGGGGTGATCCGCAGCAGCGGGGCCGTGAGCGCCCCGGCAACAGCGGCGCCGAGGACCCGCCTTCGGCCCAGATCTAAGGAAAAGGACGCCGGTCGGGAGGAAAATCCAAAAGAAACGGCATGTTGCGGGCAGGGATCGTCGCAGTTGAAGCAATACAGACATTCCGCAGCCACCCATTCCGCCCCCTTTGCTCCGATCGCCCCGCCCTGACACTCCCGGCGGCAGCGACCACAGTCGTTGCAGCCCTCGCTAACCGATCTCTTCAGGAGGGCAAAACGGGACAGCAGGCCCAGGAGGGCCCCCAGGGGGCAGAGGTATTTGCACCAGAAGCGGGACTCCCGGAGGTTGAGGGCCAAAAGGGCAAAGAAGAGCAGGCCGATGGCGGTCCCCTGGAAAAAAAGAGGCTGCGAAAAGGGGAGGACACTCCTTTTCAACAGCTCGTAAACGACCTCGGCGCCACTGCTGACCAGGGGGATATGCCACTCATACAGCATGGTGAAGATGGAGCGGAGGGCGTAACTCAAGAACGGATAAACACTCAGGGACAGGGAACGGATGAGGAGGGTCAGGGGATCGAAAAGCCCGGCCGCCTGGACTCCTAGCATGGACAGAACGAGAATGAAGACGAGGAGGAGATATTTGATCCGGTATTGTCCCCAGTTCCTGACCCGGCGCCGGGGAACCTCAATGCCGGCAGTGGTTTCCTGACGACTTCCGGTACTTCCTGCGCCGGTGACGGAGTTGTGTCTCCGGGAAACGGCATTCCTTCTTCCCCTCAGGCCTTCCAGCAACCGAACGACCGTAATGGAACCTCCCCCCTTCCTGCGGGCGGCGCTTCTTTCCCGCTTCAGTTTTCCCGCCAACTGGTGGAGGGTCCCCAAAGGGCAGATCCAGCCGCAAAATATCCGCCCCAACAGGATGGTGGCGACGATGACCGTCAGCGCCAGGGCAAAGGCGCCGTAAAAAGAGCGGGAGGCAAGGGCGGTCGTTATCCAGAGCAGGGGATCGGCGTCAAGGAAGATCTTGACGGGATAGCCGAGTTCGTTGGCCCCCTGCGATTCCGTCTGGAGAAAGAGCCAGAGAAAGAGGAGAAGAAACAGGGCCTGACTGAGACGGCGCAGCCTGGTCATGGTCAGATGCCGACGCATTAATTTACCCTCCTATACACTGACACGCTTGATCAGAAGCCGGGAGAGGTCCATGTTCCCCAGGCCGGCGCGATGCCCGATGCGGACACAATCCAGGGTGTCGGCCTTCATGCCGAAGAGGGTGGTCCCGAAGGCATCCACGGCCACCTGGTCCGTCCCGGCGATCACGGTATCCAGGCGCCGGACATCGGCAAGACTCCCCCCCTGGGGACCGTTGTCCACAAGGATGCGCACGGCGTCCAGGACGATCAGGGACGGGCGGATCACCCGGGCGATGTCCACGAGGCTCTCGTCGATACGCTGGTGAATCCGTCCCCGCCAGCCCCCCATGACCCCCATCCAGTTCTTCATCCCTAGGGTCAGGGTGGCGATGCCGTGCACCTTGGCGATCGGGACGTTGATCACCTTGTCCGCCGCGAGGATCTCCGTATAGAGAGGCCAGGACTTCAGCAGTTGACCCCGGAGGGCCGTATCTTTGAATTTACGGTCGTCTATATAGGAGACCTGGGCCCCCGCCGCCGTCGCCGCTGCGGCAATGCCGCTCTGCCGGTAGGTCCGCCGGGCGTCGTTGACGGGAAAGTCGAACACCTTCACCCGTTTGGCCCCGGCCTCATAACAAAGTCGGACCAGCTCCGCCACGACCTCGGGATTGGTATTGGCGGCGTATTCCGGTGTCCGGTCCCAGCCGATATTGGGCTTGACGACCACGATGTCGCCCCGGGAGACGAATCTGCCCATCCCACCCAACTCTGCCACCGCCGCCCGGGTGATCCGGGCCGGCGGGACGCCCCGCGCCACGGCCAGATCGGGTCGCCCGGCCGCCTCCGCCAGGGAACGCAGGGAATCGGCCCCCAGCGGCAGGGCCAGGGCCGCCCCGGACAGAACAGCCTGTTTGATGAAGTCGCGTCGGTTCATATCTTCTCCCAATATTTATGTTTTTACGCAATTATTTGGAATGAAATCCCATTGGAACAGGCTATTTCAATATATGGCGCCGACCGCGGCATCCTTGCCTCAGGAGTCAGGGAAACGAAAATCCCGGGATGCGGCAGGCAACACTTTTTTACATGGCTTTAATGATTCTTTCAAGTTTTCTTCCCACAGCAGGTCAACTTCCGGAAATGAAAAAAATAGCCCAACAAATACAATGCCTTGCCATTATCAAACCTGGCAGGGGTAAGTGGCACGATTATTTCATATATAGAAGTAAAAAATAAAACACAGGGAGGACAAAAACCATGAAAAAGACATTATCCACCATAATCGTTGCCGCCATCTTCGTCCTGCTCACCGCGACCTTCAGCTTCGCCGAATTCACGGCGACGGGGGGCGATAACTTCCCCTACTTTCATCTGGGGCTGGTCATCATCGGCGGCCTGATAATCTTCTCGCTCAAGCAGAAATTCGAGAAGATGTACGCCGGGGAGGCCGTGGGCGCCTTCGCCCTCTACACGTTCTACGTGGCCCTCTTCACCGCGCCGGTCATGGATGCGATCAAGGCGCTGGTAAGCTGACCAAAAAACGTCCCTCCCTCTCGAGAAGATAAACTACCATCCCCCTTTGCGCCGGTCGCAAGGGGGGATTTTTCATCGACGTTGTCAAGCCCCGGCATATGTGGTATGCCGCCGAACTATGAAACAACTAGCTATCGGCGTCATCATCAGCGTCATCCTGGTCTATTTCTCCCTGCGGGGCATCGACTATCAAGGCCTGATCCGGGGGCTCCAGGGCATCGCGCCGGGATATGCCGCGGCGGCCCTGGCCATCATGATTCTCATGCAGGCGGTCCGGTCCGTCCGCTGGGGGGTTATCCTCAGCCCCATCCACAAAGTCGGACAGTTCGACCTCTTCGCCGTAACCAACGTCGGTTTTTTGGCCATTGCCTCCCTGCCCGCCCGGCTGGGCGAATTCGCCCGTCCGCTCTTGATCGCCAAAAAGGCCCCCATAAAGATGAGCTCCGCCCTGGCCACCATCTTCATCGAGCGGATCTTCGACAGCCTCACAATATTCCTGATCTTCGCCATCACGATGCTAATGACCCCCCTGCCCTCCTGGCTGATCCGCTCCAGCGCCATCTTTCTCCTTTTGACCCTGGCCATTCTAAGCTTCATGGTCTTCATGCTCTTCCGGCGCGAGCTGTGTCTGAGACTGCTGGCGCCCCTGATCAACCGGCTGCCGGGGCGCTATGCGGTCCTGGCGGACCGGCTCCTCCACCAATTCATCGACGGCTTCGGGATGATGGCCAAACCGCGCCTGCTCGCGCAGACGGCGGCGTTGTCCGTTTTTTTCTGGCTCATCGATGCATTTGCCATCTATATGATGTTCAAGGCCTTTCACCTCACCCTTCCGTTCATCGCCGCCTTCGTCGTCCTGGTCATCCTCATGATCGGCATCGCCATCCCCGCGGGTCCCGGCTTTGTGGGCAACTGGCATTTCTTCTGCATCCTGGGCCTTACCCTTTACGGCGTGCCGAAGACGGAGGCCCTCTCCTTTGCCATTGTCTATCACTTCCTGTCCATCGGCGTCGTAATTATCCTGGGTCTACTGTTCCTTCCCGCAAACCGTTTCTCCCTTGCCGACCTGAAGAATATGGCCAGAAAACCCGATTGAACCTCTTATCCCGAATAAGTATTTTCCGCGCTCCGTTCTTCCGTAAAAAACGGGGAGCGCTGTCGTCATTTCACCTATTATATTATAAAGTTATCATCTGCCGGAGCACCGGCGGACATTTTTCCCCGGCGGAAAACGAGCCCAAGAACTCCCTATGCTCCATCCTCGCCGGTCCTGGGAGGCCTACCAACAATAGTTCTGTTTATTTCGCATTCCCCGTCAGTTGAAATGATGCCCAGTAAAATGGATGGGGATATTTACTCATGGTGTCTAACTGGGCAGACCGGAGAGCTTCGCGCTTGTCCTTTGTTTTCATAGTGGAATAGAACCGCGTCATCAGATCGGAGGTGGCAAGATCATCAACTTTCCAAAGGCTCGCAACAATGGAACTGCTTCCCGCATAGAGAAACCCCCTCGACAATCCTACGATATCATCACCATTGGCAATCTTGCCCAAACCCGTTTCGCAGGCACTTAAAGTCACCAGATCGGCATCAAGTTTTGTGGAATAGAGTTTGTCCACCGTCAGCATCCCATCACTTTCGGCATCTCTGGCCAACCAGAGGGCAGAACTTAAGGGTGCATCTGCATTGAACTGTCCATGGGTGGCAAAATGTATATAGTTAAATCCGCCGCCATATTTTTTGAATGCCGTTTCCGTCGCTTTTTTACGCAACAATACCTTGGATAGAGGCTGTGTTTTGGCAACGGCGATGGCCTCATTCTGGGCATAGACAAGGTCATATCGGGGATCACCCAGATCGGGATTACCAAATACAAGGATGTTTGCGGGTTGGGAAGATTTTTTAGCCGTCAGGTACTTGATCACACTGGCACTCGGCAGGACGCGGATGCTGTAATGATCAATGAGATACCCCTTCCCATTATGCAGCACATTAAAGGGAAGATAGTGCAATGAACCATGGGGAACAATGATGAGATTGCGATGGCCGAGGGAGCTTTCTATGGGCTGAATGAGTCTGGCATACAGGCGGTGGGAGGATTCCATGTAACCGCTTGAGGCTGGATTATCGAGGAGTTTGCGAAACTGCTGGATGTCGTCGGCAAGATTATCGCTGTTCAGCTTAATGGCTTTCAATCCTTGGGCAGACAGGATGAAAGCAATCATGTCTTTCTCGGCATAGTAATACTCGACAAGGACTTCATCCCCGGGGATGTTCGATTGGATTTCTGCGGTAGCAAGTGACGTGACACAAACAAGGGATGCCAGTTCAGGTGACTGTTCCCTCAGTTTTCCCCTGTTTTTGATCACAATGCTTCGCAGCTCCGATTTGTTCAAGGATAGGTCTTGGACGCTCAGCTCCGCCTCGTTGGCGGTATTTTCTGCCAGGAGGTCACGGATCGCCAGTTCGTCACTGCTCCGGACGGCGAAATCCTTTTTGGCTGCCAGCATATCGACCAGGGCGCGCGATTTGGAACGTTCCACGTACTCGAAAGCCGTGGCGTATTGGCCATCCCGATACAAAACTGAAATCAGACGGTGGTAAGCGCTCTGCTTATCCCCTACGAAACCGATCTTGTCTGCCTCCGTATTGATGGTAGAACGCTGCTGTTCAATGACGTCGACCGCTTGACGGTAGAAGCCGACTGCCTCCCGGAGGTTTCCTTCCTGCTCGGCTATACGTCCCCGATCAAAGAGAATCAACCAGTAGATTCCGCCAATATCACTTATTTGTGGTATTTTTAAAAGTTCATCATATCCGGATTTTGCTTTGTTGGTCTGGCCTGTCTCCAGGAAGCACTTGTTTAGTTGAAATGATCGATAGATCTTGTCGATTTCTGGAATAATTATCCCTGAATCTTGCTGGATGACGTCGATCGCTTTTTGATATTCTTTTAGAGCAACATAAATGTTTGTCAGGTGAATGTTTATAACCTTTTGAACTATGAATCCAGTGGACGCTTGAGGGCTCTTGAGTTGATTAATTACTTTGATTGCATTTTCTCTGTCCTCATGTAGGGCATAAGCTGATCCAAGAAGGCCCAATGCAGCGATTTTAATATGTATATGATTCTTTTCCCCGGACGCTATATCAAAGCCCTTTTTGGCTTCTCCGATCGCCTTCTCAAACTGGCCAAGGTCGATATAGGCTTGCGCTCGGAGCACATAAGGCACCGAAGCTGAGTAGCCAATGCCTCTATACTCCTTCCGGAGATTGTTCTCTAGCCGTTCACAACATTCGAAAAGTCGATCATATCGCCGCAAATGTAAATAGGCCTCACACAGTTGTGACAGTTGGTGTTCAGTTGCATCACCGGATCGACCGATCTCAGCTTCCAAATGTAGACGAGTCTGATCCGGAGTCATGGCGGCACAGCCAGAGAAAAGTAAAAACATAACTAAGACCATCAATTTTGAAATAATGCCCATGCTACCCCCCTCTCTTCTCGTTGAGAACGTGGCTTTTGCCAGCACGTTCTCCTTACAGCGTATTCATACGGGTTGGAACTTTGCTGTTCTACGCTATCCGTTCTTCCGTAAAAAAACGGGGAGCACTGTCGTCAATTCGCCTATTACATCATGAAGTTATCCTCTGCCGGAGCACCGGCAGACATTTTTCCCCGGCGGAAACCGAGCCCAAGAACTCCATATATTTGGCGGTATCGGCGCTACCAGCGTCTACATAAAAAAGGAGACGGTTCTCTTTTCCAAACCATCCCCAATCAGATCCAACCCCCGTAGCCTTTCCCACCGCCTATTGTCTGCCGCCCGTCCCCTCCTGTCTATCCACATCAAGGCCGTAGCTCTTGATCTTTTTATGGAGGTTGCTTCGTTCCAGACCGATGGCCTCCGCGGTCCGGGAGATGTTGCCGTCGTTTTCCCGGAGTTTGCGCAGGATGTACTGTTTTTCGAAATCCATCCGTGCCGCCCGGAGGCTTTCCGAATCCAGGGCGGGAGTTCGCGCGCCGAGACCGGGTTTACTTTCCAGCCCATGCCCGCTCTCCTTGGAAAACAAAGGGATATCGGCGGCCGTAATGGCCTGGCCCGGGGTCATGATCACCAGACGCTCGACAATGTTCTTCAATTCCCGGACGTTGCCCGGCCAGTCGTGGTCCATGAGCAACGCCAGGGCCTCCTCGGTTATCGTCTTGGGATCTTCCCCCTCCTTGGCGGCAAAATCTCTGAGGAAACGATCTACCAGGGGGGGAATGTCCTCGCGGCGTTCCCGCAGGGGAGCGATCTGGAGGGGAATGACATTGAGGCGGTAATAGAGATCCTGGCGAAATCGCCCTTCCTCCATTTCCTTTTCCAGATCCTTGTTGGTGGCGGCGATCACCCGGACATCCACATGGATCATCTTGGTCCCCCCCACCCGCTCGAACTTCTTCTCCTGGAGAATCCGGAGGATCTTGGCCTGGGCCTTGAGGCTCATGTCCGCCACCTCGTCGAGGAAGATGGTGCCTTCATGGGCCAGGTCGAATTTCCCCCGCTTTTTTTGCGTCGCCCCGGTAAAGGCCCCTTTCTCATGGCCGAATAGTTCGCTTTCGATGAGATCCTCGGGAATGGCCGCACAGTTGACCTCGATGAAAGGTTTGCCGTTGCGCCGGCTCAAGCGGTGCAGGGATCTCGCCACCAGTTCCTTCCCCGTTCCGTTTTCGCCCATGATGAGGACCCAGGCGTTGGTGGGCGCGATAATGCCGATCGCCTCTTTGAGTTCCATGATGGAGATGCTGCCGCCGGTCAGTTCGTATTGCTGGGTCACCTTCTGCTTGAGCAGGACGTTTTCCTCCTCCAGGGCGATGATGTCCAGGGCGTGATTGACTAAGAGAATTATCTTGTCCAGGGAGATCGGTTTTTCGATGAAATCGTAGGCCCCCAGCTTGGTGGCCTTGACGGCCGTTTCGATGGTGCCGTGGCCGGACATCATGATCACCCGGATCTGGGGATATTCGGAGCGGATGATCTTGAGGGTGTCGATGCCGTCCATGCCGGGAAGCCAGATGTCTAAAAGGACCAGATTCGGCAGTTCCTCCTCGATGAGCTTCAGTGCCTCCTCCCCGCTGCCCGCCGAGATCGTTTCATAACCCTCGTCCCGGAGGATGCCCGCCAGGGATTGGCAAATGCTCTCTTCATCATCGACAATGAGGATCGTCTTACGCATAATCTCCTTTCTTGGCATGGTTCGCCGCTGCTTCTGCTTCCGGCGCGGGCAGTTCGAAGGTCACGACGGTCCCCCGTGGTTCATTGTCCCGAACGCCCACCTGGCCTCGATGCTCGGCGATAATGGCGCTGACGATGGCCAGACCCAGACCGGTGCCGGCCCGTTTCATGGAGAAATAGGGCTCGAAGATCTTGCTCTTGAATTTTGCCGGCACCCCGACACCGTTGTCGGCCACCTCCACGACGGCGCGGCGCCTCTGGGCATCATAGCCGGTCCGGACCTCGATCCGGCGTTCTTCCAGCCCCAGGGCGGCCACGGCATTGTCGAGAAGGTTCAGCATCACCCGCTTTATCTGCTCCGGATCGATATGGAGGCTGGGAATCGCCTCCCCCTTTCGGAAGGTGAAGGCAATGTCCTTGTGAGCATCCTGGAAAAGGACAATGGCATCGCCGAGAACCTCGTTCAAGTCGTTCAGGGATGGATTGGTCACCGGCATACGGGCGTACCGGGAAAAGGCGTTGACCAGGTTCTTGAGGACCTCCACCTGTCCAATGATCGTTTTGGTGCATTCCTGAAAGACATCGCCGTCTTCCTGAAGACGATCCCCATATTTCCGCTGGAGACGCTGGGCGGACAACTGAATAGGGGTCAGGGGATTTTTGATCTCGTGGGCCATGCGGCGTGCGGCCTCCCGCCAGGCCGCCGCCCGTTCCGCCTTTTGCAGTTGGGTAAGATCCTCGAACACAAGGACCATCCCCATATAATTGCCCTCGTCATCCCTGATGACCGTGGTCGTGATGAGGATGGTGAGGAAACGGTCCTTGAGGGTTATGGCAAGCTGCCGCTCCACGAATCCGTTTTCACTTTCTTTGAGTTCCCCCAGCAACTCCTTCACCAGCGCCAGGTGTTCGGCGCTCAGGACATCCTGATAGGGACGGTTCAGGACCTTCTCCGTCTTGATCTCCAGCATCCGTTCCGCGGCCCGGTTAATGATGGTGATTACGTCATGTTTGTCCACTGAAACCACCCCAGCGGAAACATTGCTGAGAACCGCCTCCATGTATTTCCGTCGCTGTTCGAGATCGAGATTGGCCAGTTCCAGGTTTTGCTTACTTTTTTTGAGGTCCTTGGTCATGGAATTGAAGGAATCCACGAGTGTCCCGATCTCATCGTCCGCGGCAATATCGATCCGGTAATCGAGATCACCCCGGGCGATGCGGCCTGTGGCGTCGGCGAGATCCTGGATGGGTACGGTGATCTGTTTGGCCAAAAAGAGGCCGAACCAGGTCGCGGAAAAAACAATGAGGAGGGTCACGATGGACAGGGTCACGATATAGGTGAATTTGATCGGGTTCTTGAGAAGACTCAACTGCTTGTACTCTTCTGATGTCTTTGATATTACTGCCATTTTATCCACAAAAGCGCGGGGAATGTAATAGCCTACCGCCACCATGCCCACGACTTCACCGGTGGCCAGCAGACTGTAGATGGGGGCGACGCCACTGATGATGTTGCCGCTGCCAGAAGAGTGTTCCGCCACGACCTCCTTCCCCGCAAACACCTCCTCGACAAGATTCGGAGGCAGGTTCAGCGGAACGATATGGGAGTTTTGCGAGTCCTGGACAATGACCTTTTCCCGCATACTATCGAAATGCACTTCCAACAGACCAAGGTTGTAGGCCTTCTGCCGCTGTTCCACCAAGGTGCGCAGATACTTTCCCCGCTCCTTTTCATAAAGGCGGCTTTCCGTAATGTCCCCGCTGATCTGACGGGCATAAAACTTAGCGTAATCGGAAGTATATTTATACGAGGTCTGGGCCATTTCCAGCGTGCTGTTCAGAGCGTCGCCAATGCGGATATTGAACCAGTTCTCGATGCTGTAAGACAGGAAATTGATGGATACCAGAAACAGGACAAAGGTCGGAATGAGGGTCAGGCTGACAAAGGCCGCCACCAGCTTGGTCCGGATCCGGGAACCGATGACCCCATGGCGGCGCTCGTAAACCAGCTTGACGAGGTTCCTCATGATGAGGAATATTAACAGGATGATCAGGATGATATTGATGTTGATGAGGCCGAAGATGAGGACATTGCTGGAGATAGGCAGGATAGTTTCCTGCTTGGTAAGATGGGTCTCGAGAAAGGTGAGCAGGACGACGAGGATGACCGTGACGACGATGAGAATACGCTCCCGCTTCCGGCGGCGCAGTTCCTTTACGTCCAAAAGGGGCGCGGAACGATCCCGGGTCAAAAGGCCACCTCCTTACGGTACCAGTCCGTCTCGAAATCCCAGAGGGAGACGAAAAAGAATACATATTCCATATACAGGGGAAGCCGGACCTTGTCGAGCTTGGCCTTGATCAAAAGATAATAGGTGCCCCGGTTGCGGTCGACATTTCGGGGAATCGCTATATGGGCCGTCAGCTCCGCCATGGCCCGCTTGGCGCCTTCGAGGTCTTGAAAAGCGGTGGGATTACCGTTGTGATCCATGGAAACGAGAAAGATCTTTTTAACATTGTCGTATTTGACGGTCTGCCGGACCACCACGGCGGCGATTTTTTTGTCGGGCCAGAAATTGCGTTCCCGGTAGAAATCGACGAGAAAGGTAAAAGTTGTAGGCACCCCGGCCATAATCGCCGATTCCATGCCGCCGGTGAAACAGTTCGTCACGCGGGCAAATACGGTGAATCTATCGGGCTGTCTGGCAACCAGCACGTCGCCGATCTGGGCCTCCCGGGCCGCGGATCCCGCGGGGCACAGCCAGGAGCCCATTATGAATAATATCGTTATAATGAGTCGTGACAATGTCTTTTCCCCGAACTTCGCCGACGGCCATAGGAAAAGGAAGCGGAGCTGCATGCATGATATCCGGATCGAGTTGCCAAACCCATTTGCCGACGGCGGTGCAACTGCGGCCACGCCATCCTCCCTGAGAGCCTGATCTGCTGCCTGATGGAACCTGGAAGAGCATGAATTACCGATCACCATGATGGCTCC